>CAXTUR010000001.1:0-72296 GCA_964247455.1 uncultured Acidobacteriaceae bacterium
ACGGTATAGTAGGGGGAACCGTCTGGGCGGGGTGCGTCGACGTCGGAGGCGAGCAGCGTGGGCCCGTTCTCCTCCGATGAGGCGGCGCAGCCCAGGGCCGCCATCGCCAGGCGGTGGTGGAACGGTGCTGTGGAGCGGGCGGGCTTCAGCGGCTGACGGCCGGTTGGAGCGAAGAGAACAGTGTCAAGTGAGAGGTGCCGGGCCGCCGCAGTGGCTACGGCAAGATGGCCGCGATGGACCGGATCAAAGGTTCCGCCGAACAAGCCGAGGCGCATCGGTCGATTGTAGGACGTGCGTGGCGAGATGAAGCAGAGCGGCTGCAGGTTTTTGTCCGACGGCATGAGGGTCAATGACACAGACCGCCTCCGACTGATGGGTCAGGAATCCGCATCCTACGGTGTGATCTGCCGGACGGGACCGCAGGTTGAGGCACAGCCAGACCTTCTATTAATTGCGTGTAAACGATCCATCCAAAAGCGCTGGTTGTGCGTATACGGGGCAGACTCGAAAGCGCTGATGGCGGAGCGAACGAGCGGGCTCCGTCACGATGTTGCGGCGCTGCTCGACAGATCGAGACGATGCGGATGCACCGCCGATGCACAGGCGGTGCTTTATAAAGACGGACGCAGCAAGCAACACGGGAGAAGCACATGAAGAATATGCAAAACGAAGTAGAGCAACCTTTGGTGAGCGCGGATCGCCGCAGCTTTCTCCGGGGCGCAGGATTGAGTGGATTAGCGTTGGCCGGCACGGCTGTGCTGGGCGAGAAGGCGTTTTCGCAGACAACGGACGCTGCGACGGTTTCGGCTAGTTTTACGGCGACCGACGTCGAGGTCTTTAACTTCGCGCTGAACCTCGAATATCTGGAGGCGGAGTTCTACACACGCGCTCTGACGGGCTTGACGCTGAGCGAGTCGGGCATCAAGGTCAAGGGTGTAGGCAATGCGGGCCCGACGATCGGTGGCAAGCAGGTCGACTTCTCCGGAGATGCCACGGGTAAGCTCGGGGTGATTGCAAAGCAGATCACCAAGGACGAGCAGACGCACGTGAAACTGCTCCAGAAGCTGCTGGGACCTTTGGCAATTGCAAAGCCTTCGATCAACCTGGACGCGATGGATGGATTTTCGAGCTTCAAGGCGTTCCTGAACCTGGCGCGCGACTTCGAGGATGTCGGTGTATCAGCTTACGGCGGCGCGGCCGGCCTGCTAAGCACGGCGGGTCTGAGCTACGGCGCGCGCATCGCCCTGGTTGAGGCGTATCACGCGAGCAGCCTTAGGTTCCTCGTCGAGCAGAATGGCGTTAAGTCGCCGGCCGTCGATGCGCTTGATGTTCCTCCGCCTCCTGTTGGCAACTTCTTCTTCACGGTGGACAGCAACGCGCTGGCAATCGTACGGACACCGAGCCAGGTGCTGTCGATTGTGTACGCGAACTCGACACCGGGCGCGAACTACGGCGGGTTCTTTCCGCGCGGCGTCAACGGGGCGATCACGACGGTCTAGTCATTTAAATATAATCGAGCCCTCTCTTCGGGGAGGGCTTCTTCTTGCTTACGGAACCTGATTCCAGATTGAGCGACGGCAGTGCGGCGATGATCTTCGGGTTTCAAGCGAGACGGTGATGACCTGCCAATGAGGGGAGGATGTATTTTAGGTCGTATTGAGAAGATCGACGTCGGTTCGCCGATGATTCGCGCTTCCCGAAGAGACGCTCAGTGCACTACTGTGTCGGCAGTTCGCTTTCTACTTTATTCAAAGTAAACACTTTATCCGTGGAGGGCGACGCCGGAGTAGGTGACAAGGACGCGGCCTCGGACGGGTGTGCCGAAGACGCGGGCGGGTTCAAAGACGCTGAGCAGGAGGCGGTCACGAATCTGGGTGCGAACCGCAGGATCGTCGGATTGAGGGCCGGAGACGATGGTGTAGTCATAGACGCGACCCTGGGCGTTGATGTCGGCCTCGATGACGATGGTGGCGTTATGAGCGGTGACGAAGGGGCGGGAGCGCTCAGCCGAGTAAAGATAGCGCGGGGTGGAGATGGCGGCGAGGGGCTCGTCGTTGGCCATGACAGCGGAGGGAGCGGCGACGGTTCCGAGCAGCAGGCCGACCGTGCCAATGAGCGCGACGGCGGTGGCGAAGCCGGCGGACAGCTGGATGGCGAGCGGGCGGACGGCGTTCTCCCACTTGAGGCTCAGCGTGTCGATGAGGCGAACGGACTGACGCGCCCGCTCGTGGGAGATGGCGAGGCGGAGCTTGAGGCCGAGGTCCGCGGGGACGGGGGGCTTGCGAAGAACGGCTAGGGAGTCCTGCATGGAGCGCCAGGCGGCGAAGTCCTGGGCGCAGGCGGTGCAGTCGCGGAGATGGCCGGCGACGCGCTGCATGGTGTGGCCACTGGTGACGCCGTCAAGATACTCCGAGAATTGGGCGCGTACGCCGTCGCAGGAGCTGAGTGTCTTCAACGGATTCACTGGGCGATCCTTGCCGGTGCGAAGGCACCTTCGGTAGCGGGGTGGCGCTGGGTCTCTGCGGCTTGGGCTTCAAGCAGAACTGTCTTGAGGGCGGCCCGTCCACGCATGAGACGCGACTTGACGGTGCCAAGATTCACATCGAGGACTTCGGCGATCTCTTCGTAGGCGAAACCTTCGAGCTCACGAAGAATAACGACGGTGCGATACGCTTCGGGCAGCTGCTGGAGGGCGGCTTCCACCTTGGCGCGGACTTGATTCTGGGCGGCGCAGTCGAATGGGGAGTCGCGGCGGTCGGCGAGCGTGGCGGAGAGCGATGGCATATCGCTTTCATCATCGAGGCCTGCGGCAGAGGAGTCGATGGTGAGCTCCTGGCGCTTGTGGCGAGACCACCAGCGACGCTGATTTGAGGCCTCCCGGAGAGCGATGCGGTAGAGCCAGGTGCGGAGGGAGGACTCGCCGTGGAAGGAGCGAATGGAGCGGAAGACCTTGATAAAGACTTCCTGGGTGATGTCGGCGGCGTCGGCGGGATCTTGCAGGCTGCGCGCGATAAGCGAGTAGAGCGACGGGTGGAACTGGGCGATGAGCACGGCGAAGGCCTCTTCGGAGCCGGCTTTCAGCTCGCGCACCAAGGCGTCGTCATTCGTTTTGATGCCGAGTGTGCCCGCGAAATCCATCGTAATGCCCGCCATACCGGGTGCCTCTACCTTACGTTCTTGAAGAGATGACGCGCAAGCAGCTTCTGCCGAACTGCGAGTGGGAAACTGCGCCGCCGGCGGCCGAGTGCTCGCTCACTCTTCCTTCTTAGACACCGAAGGGCTGTGTTTTAGTTCCCGATAGGCTAAAGCATTGACGGATCGGCAGTGGGCGGTCAGAATGGAAGGAGTCCTTCCTTTAGAGTGGGCCTGTGGCGCAGCTGGGAGCGCGCTTCCATGGCATGGAAGAGGTCATCGGTTCGATCCCGATCAGGTCCACCAATCATCTCAACAGCTTGGCGGAACACCCTTCCGAGAAATTGGCAGCAATTCTCGATTTGCCATTTGCCGACACTCTGCCAGTTGTCTCCCAACTCCCTTCCGAAGCGAATGCTACGTGGAATTACTGTAGGACTTCTTCGTCCTGTCAGCGCACCATCGCCTGCCGTTATGGCAGCAGGCGGCCTGATACCGGCCTTTTGCCGCGAGCTTCTTCATCGTGCTTTTTAACTCGTGATGAATAGCCAGCGTCGCGATCGTGCGCCGAATGGCCTGGAACGTGAGCTAAGATTGTCACCGGTCTACGGGATAACGGCGAGCTTCTTGGCCGCTAGTTCTTGCTCAACGACGAGCCCGGAAGACAAGCTATGCCCATCCCAAGCGCGTCGCATTTGCTTGATGGTTTCCACGCTGGAAAACTCCGTAATAGTCTCGGCTTCGACCTGTGCCTGGGCGAGCGCATGTTCCAGCTTTGTACGGTAGGCACATCCCGCGTCCGTCAGGAGGATTGTGAGGCGCACCTGCTGGTCTAGGCGCTCAAAGAGCGGAACAGCCAATTCTTGCTCTAGTGTACGGATCTGAATGCTTACGTTGGACTGCACGCAATGTGCGCGCTTCGCCGTCTTGGTGAAGTTAAGCTCGTGCGCCAGGATGCGGAAGATGTTCAACTGCCGAAACTCCATGAACTTCGCTCCGATTCATTTCATGCATGGCTTCCATCTAAACAGTTCATTTGACAGATGGACAAGGTTGAGTCACCGTAACAGTATTCACTTCCTGTTCACAAATGTTTACTCGCCCGACACGAAAAGCTGTCGGCGTGAAAGCGCTACTCGCCGCACTTGGAGGGGTATCGCCGCACCGGCCGATGGTTACAGCAGGACAACACCAGCAATTTCAGCTTGCGACACGCTTACGGGAGGCACCATGAAGCAGCAGTCTGGCATTGCACCAACGCAGAACTCGAGGCGTAGCGCACCACCTAAGCCATGCCTGCTTTCGCCAAGCGGTTCGCTCGTCTGCTGGTGTTCACGACGCCATGCCTGCTCCTCATGGCCGGTGCCGCTTTAGCCCAAACGGCCAGCCCTGCAAGTCAGCAGCCTATTGCTTCGGGACAGTCAACGACTCCCCAGAAGCCCGCCATCGCACCCGTCATGCAGTCAGTCACCGTCACCGCCGACAATCAGCTGCTGGAGCCGGAAGCCACGGGTAGCAGGCTTGGCCTTACTCCTTTGGAGACACCTGCCCAGGTCTTCTCGATCACACCCGACACCATCGAGCGGCGAGGATACACTCAGATCGAAGACGCCGTGGACAGTCTGCCGGGTGTCACCTCCGGTGGGTCCCCCGCCGACCCCTCCCAGTTCATCGTTCGTGGCTTTGTGGGCAACTATGTATCGCTGCTCCGTGACGGGGTCTACGTTGGACCGGCGAACATGGTGACACGGGCGGAGAACGCCTTCAATCTACAGAGCGTCGATCTCCTGTCGGGACCAAGCTCCGTGCTGTACGGTCAAGGTGCGGTAGGAGGAACGGTCAACCTCGTTACGAAGAAGCCGATCTTTACGCCTATCAGTTTCGATGTGTACAGCCAGGTGGGCAGCTTCAGCACCTTCGAGGAAGGGCTTGGTGCCGGCGGGCAACTGACTAAGAGCTTGGCCTTCCGCGGAGATTTCAGTTACTACCAAAGTCACGGGTATGTCATCCATTCCAATCCGAAGAACCTAAACGGCACAGGTTCGCTGCTCTATGCTCCAAGCAGGACACTGAACTTCCTGGTTGCCTTGGATGTTTTGAAGGACAAACTGCCCTCTTATTACGGTACGCCCTTAGTGACGACGGCATTCGCCACAAGTCCGCTTACCGGGGTCATCAGCAACAACCTGGGCTTTGCGCTCGATTCCCGGATGCGGTTCAACAACTACAACGTTGGGGACGCCTTACTCGAATCGTCCAGCTATCAGCCATCACTGACCATTAACTGGCAGCCGACATCGAAGCTGACCATCTCGAACCGGACGTATTACTATCACGCCGCGCGGAACTGGATGAACGCCGAGCAGTTCATCTTCATTCCCATTGGCACGGCCGATGACAATGGCGGTATCGCTCCCATCAACGAGATCGAGCGGGATCGTTTTCAGGTTCATCACAACCAGCAACTTCCGGGCGATGGCTTGAACGTTGTTTATGACCATAGCCCCTTTGGCCGCAGCAACAAGTTTTCGGCAGGATACGAGTTTTACAACGTGAGCTTCGTGCGACGGAGAGGCTTTAATTTCGCAAATAACTATGCCGACTTCGTGGATGCCCTTCATCCGGTACAAGGAACGTATGCTTCGCCTGTAGACCCCGGTGACAACGATAAGCGTGTCGCGCCGACCAAGATTACGGATAACGCGGTGTACGCGGAGGATTCGCTGAAGCTCACTTCCAAGCTGAACGTCGTCACCGGCATCCACTTTGAAAACTTCTACCTGGACCGGCTGAACTTTGGACCGACCGGCGCGCCCCAGCCGGCGAACAACTTCAGTGGCACATACCATCCCCTCAGCCTCCGTGTCGGAGCGGTGTACGACCTGTATAAGGGTCTGACAGCTTACGGACAATTCACCACCGCCAACGCGCCTCCAGGAAGCAACATTTTTCTTGTGAACAATGTGCCTAACGCCCCGTTTCAGCTTTCGGGGGCGAAGGAAGGCGAGGTGGGGCTAAAGACCGACTTCCCACACAATTTCGGCGAGTTGACGCTTGCGCTCTACGACATCAACGTCAACAACATCTTGACAGTCAACCAACAAACCAGCAATTCTTCGAACAGTGGGCAACAGAACTCCAAGGGTGTCGAGTTCTCCACCATTCTTCATCCCCTATCGTTTGTTGATGTCAATTTCAATACTGGGTACACGCATGCCCGGTACGGAGCCTTTGTCGATCCGAACACAAACCTTGACGACACCGGTAAGATTCCCGCCGATGTTCCGACAACCAGCGCCAACCTTTGGGTCGATACCCGCAGGATCGGCAGACTTCCGCTCGAAGTGGGTGCAGGCTTGCGTTTTCTGGGGGCGCGCTACGCCAACAATCAAAACAACATCACTCTCAACAACTATGCGACCTTCGATGTCTACGCGACTTACCACTTGAAGGAACGATTCGATTTTTCGGCGCGCGGCAAAAACTTGACTGACAAGGCGTGTGCATCGTTCGCGGACATCAACTATCCAACCGAAATCATCCTTGGCGCGCCACGTTCCTACATGGTGTCGTTCAACGGACACTTCTAAGATGGGCGGCTGTAATTGGAGGATCGCGCGAAAGCGACGGAAGGCCGAACCATGAAAAAGATGCTGGGTAGATTCATGGTCTGGCACCGATGGCTGGCACTGCCCTCCTGTCTTTTCTTCGGGATATGGTTTCTGAGCGGTGTCGTAATGATGTACGCCCGAATGCCGGAACTTACAGAAGCCGACCGGATGCTTCGGCTTCCTGATCTCGATCTGAGTGCCGCATCCGTCTTTCCCGGCGCGGTCGCTTCGGTGGCGGGACCGGAACGGATCACCCTGGGCATGTTAAATGGACGGCCCGCATACCGGATACTTCCCCATAAAGGACGATGGTTCTCCATATACGCGGACGATGGGTCGGCGGTCGGTGCATTGAGCGGCCATGCGGCGATACAATCCGCAGCCACGTTCAGTCGAGTAGATCCAAGTCAGCTCTCCTCTAAAGAAGAGATTGCGGACGTCGACCAGTGGACGGTCTACCCGGCGTCGCGGCCCTATCTGCCGTTTCATATCGTCAGCGGCAACGACACCACTCGCACAACCTACTACGTCTCCGCCGGAACGGGAGCCGTCTATCTAACCACCACGCTTCGTGGAAGGTTTCTTGCGTGGTGCGGTGCTATCCCGCATTGGTGGTACATCACTGCCCTGCGCTCCAACAACTCGCTGTGGCACTGGGTGATGATCGTCGCATCGGGCTGGGGCGTGCTGATGTCCATCTTCGGCTTCGCGGCCGGCGTTATGCGCTACTCGCCTTCCAAACGGTACCGGTTTCCAGGACCGCGTTACTCGTCAGTTCCCCATGTCGGAATGAAGCGATGGCACTACATTCTTGGATACGGATTCGGCTTCATCACCTTCACTTGGATATTGAGCGGCCTCTTCTCGATGAATCCAGGCAATTGGAGTCCAGGGCCGGAGGCATCCCTCGACGAGATCCACGCCTTTGCCGGTGCGCCTTTGGACACAAAAGCGTTCACCGTGTCTCCCGTGCGTGCGTGGAATATCTTCAGTCAATGCCTGCACCCGAAGGAACTCGAACTCGTCATGTTCAACGGGCAGCCGTACTACCTTGGAAGGGAGACGCCATTCAACGTCCGTCTCTTGCCGGCGACTGGATCTTCACCGAGCTGCCTGGACCAGGTGCCACTTTCCCAAGCGGTGACTGCGGGCAGCAGAGCAACAGGCGGTGCCGCTGTGCTCTCCGTGGATACGCTCACCGGCTACGATAGCTACTATTATGACCGCAATCATCGGAAGCCTTTGCCAGTAGTTCGTATCCGGCTTGCGGACGTCAAGCAGACGTGGCTCTATGTCAATCCTAGAACCGCGTTGATCCAGGCACGGTATACGGCGCGTAGCCGCTGGGAGAGATGGCTCTACAACGGGCTGCACAGCCTCGACTTTCCCTTTCTCGCATACCATAGGCCACTCTGGGATGTGGTCGTGATCGTACTCAGCATCGGGGGATTCGCGCTCAGCTTCACGGGCATCGTTCTGACGGTCCGCTACTTACAGAAGTCGTACAAGAAGCGCCCGCGGCAAGTTGTGCGCCGCGCATGAACGCTTGGCGTTTGGGATTCGTATCTAAATACGCCTTAGTCACGCAGAGCTTTCTTTGCTTTTTGCTATCAGGCTCAGTCAGTCCGTTTCCGCAGTTTGTCGCCGCTGAACCACGGATAAAGGATTGGAAGCACGTACAGCGTAAGGATTGTTGCGGTGATTAGGCCGCCAATGACCACCGTGGCCAGGGGACGTTCGATCTCCGCGCCTCGCGAAGTAGAAACCGCCATCGGAACGAAGCCCAACGAAGCGACCAGCGCCGTGATGAGCACGGGGCGAAGGCGGTCGGAGCCCCTGATGGACGGCGTCCTCCATCTCCTTGCCTTCTTTCCGGAGCGAGTGATGTGGCTGACCATGACGACGCCGTTCAGCACCGCGATGCCGAAGAGGGCACTAGCTCTCGGCTGGGCAGATGGATGCGGTTGAACGTGCTCTGAATCAAGAAGTGGAGTGCTCCAGTTGGTCGGCCGCCAGAGGCGGTATGAATTCGCTTATGGCGGATCATCTGATCATCACGTGGTGGAGCCTGAAGACAACGTTAATCCACGGGAAGCAGCGGAGGAACTGATCGACGTATTCAGGACCTAGCTAAATTAGTAGAGGGTAGCGGACGAACATACGGATTCCTAATAAATACAACGAGAAATCACGACTTCCATCCAAAGGCTCGCTGGCTTCTAAACACCGCCGTCGTTCGCTAGCGTGGGACCCCCTTCCGCCACAGTAACAACCGGGCACGGTGCCGCCACAATGATCGGGAACGCTCCCGAAGTTCTGTTCTGCATTCCGAGGTGAGTATTCCGGCGCAATCCGAGCACCAGTAAATCGATCTGCCGCTCATTGATATGACTCAAGATTTGCTGCGCCGGGTCTCCCACGCAGACGAAGGTGTGGGGCTCCGTCACCTTTGCGGCATTATGGGGCAGAAACGATTCGACGGCTCCATAGAAGTGCGCCTGGAGCGCCTTCATGCGATCTGGATGTTCGACCTCGTGGGCGTGAACCACGTTCAACACATCGAGTTCCGCCTCGAATGCTTCCGAAAGCGCCACGGCTGTGGGAGCGGCATGAGCGGCTTCCCTGGAGCAGTCCGTTGCATACAAGATGCGCCGGATCTGCAGCGCCACCCGCTTGCAGGATGTTCACGCGGGGTCCTATCGTGAGCGCGGCGCCGGAGGAGTTCCGGAGCACACCCTCCGCTGTAGATCCGAGGACGAAGCGATCGATGCGCCCGCCCCCATGTGTGCCAAGGACGAGAAGAGACGGGTGACGAGTCAAGGCGTAGTCGGGGATGCTTTTGCACCAATCGCCGCGCAACAGCACAGGCTCCGGTCGATCTACGCCAGCCTCTAAAACGTCGGCGGCAAGGGCAAGGTCATGATCGAGGTCCCGCCTTTGCATGCTTGGTTTTTGGGTCATCAACTCCGCTTCCTCCGCCGCCGGAACCAGGGCGAAGGCGTGAGCCACGACGAGCTTTGTATGGAAGCGCACGGAGATGGCCGACGCATACAGTCCCGCGTTGTGGGACGCCGGCGAGAAGTCGGTGGCGAAGACGACCGTGTCCAATTGGATAGTGGAGCTTGTGCCGAAAACGGCCATCACTTGCCTCCCTGAAAAAAGCTGTACAGCAGAATGAGAAACACCGAAGCGCTGATCGCGGTATAAAGCCGATCCCGCTGCCGGAAGAAGCCAACGATGCAGAAGAGCACCCGCAGCACCGGCGTCGCGATCAGAAGCAGCATTCCAAGCTGAATGATGCCGGCTCCATCGAACCGCGAACTCCCACTCAGCTTACCTGCGAGAGTTCGAAGAGAAAGCGGATCGGGACGAAACACGCTGTAGCTGGGCTTAGCCGCGCCACTGCGCAGATAGAGTAACCCACCGCAAAGCACGACTAAAGCCGCCAGGCTGACCCCGTATTGAAGCATCTTGCCGATCGCAGCTTCCATCTGCTCGTCCGTAAAGGGCTTCATCAGATTCTGCCTGTCATGCCGCTGAAGATCATCTCCACGCCCAGCGTGACAATCACCAGGCTAAAGACGGCTTTGAGCGTCTTGACCGGGGCTTTTACCAGCAGGTGCGAGCCGACAAGCGAACCTCCGAGCACGCCCAGCATCACCGGCATCGCGATGCCCGGAGCAATGTAGCCCCGCGCCAGGTAAATCCCCGCACTCGCGGCCGCCGTCACGCCGATCATGAAGTTGCTGGTGGTCGTTGAGACCTTGAAGGGAAGCTTCATCGCCTGATCCATGGCCAGCACCTTCACCGCGCCCGAACCGATGCCCAGCAAACCCGAAAGTGTTCCCGCACCGAACATGATGCCAAAGCCCAGCGGAATGTGCTGCGCACTGTAGCTCTCCCGGCTTGGAGGACAGGGAAAGCTGCCATTCAGCTTGAGCCTGATCGCCAACGAGTCAGTCTTCAATCCAACCATATCCTGAGGCTTCTTGCGAAGAGAGGCGTAAGCGGAGTAGAGCAGCACGATTCCGAAGACCACCGCAATCGAGTGGCTGGAGAACTTCGCTGTGAGATAGGCTCCAAAAAGCGCGCCGATCGTTGTGGCGACTTCAAGAAACATCCCGATCCGGATGCTCGACAGGCCCTCCTTGACGTAGGCTGCGGCCGCCCCGGAGGAGGTCGCGATCACTGAAACGAGCGATGCTCCGATGGCATAGTGCAGGTCGATCTTGAAGAGCAGGACCAGTGCCGGAACGATCACCACGCCGCCACCCAGGCCCGTGAGGGCACCGAGTAGACCGGCGAAGACTGAGGTGCCGAAGACCAGCGCGGTGAAGAGCAGGAGGCTCATGGCTGAACGCCCGTCTGGAAGGCGATCGTAGCGGTGGCGAAGTTGTACTGCGACTTGGCATTGGCGTTGCCGATGGCCGCCTGCGTCTGTTGTAGCTGCGCCTGGCTCAGCTCCACAATTGAGCTCAGCCCAAGATCGTACCGCGTCTGAGCAAGCTCCAAAGCCGTGTTAGCCTGCTTGAGCAACTCGCTCGAAACCGTGACGCGCTGTAGAGCCGTGTTCGCGTTCAGCCACGCCGTACGCACATCACGAACCACCTGATCCCGCAGGAGCCGCGTCTGCTCTGCCGCAGCCTGCGCCTGGAGAGAGGCCTCCGCGGCCTGTGCCGAGAAGCGAAAGCCGTTGAAGATCGGCACGTTGACGTTCGCACCGACGGCTCCATACCAGTTGCTCGTAAAGTAGGTCGAAGAACCGACCGGAACGCCGCCCACTACACCCAATGCGCTGATGGTGGGGAGCTTCTGGTCGCGCTGCGCTTTGCTAAACTTCAGCGCCGCCTGCTGGTTGAGGATAGAGGCCTGGAGATCGGGCCGGTTCTGCAGCGCCTGCGCGATCAGCGTGTCTGCACTTGGTGCCAGCGCCGGCAGAGCGCCCGCATCGTCGACGAGTTCAGTATCCACCAGTCGGTCATAGCCCAGGACCGCCGCGAAGGCAGCTTTTGATGCGTCGAGGTTGTTCTGCGCGTCGAGCTGCAGCAACTTCGCTTGCGAAAGGTTCACCTGGGCGAAGCTGAGGTCCAGCTCAGAGCGCAGCTTTGCGGTGGCGAGGGCGTTCACCTGGTCGGTCAGCGTCTGGCGGGCCGTAACGGTTTGCTGCGCCACCTTCACCGTCTCCTGCGCCTCGATGACATCAAAGAAGAGCTGATCCGTTGTGAGTACGATGTCTTCGCGGCTAGCTTCGGCGTCTGCCTGGCGGGCCTTCTCTTGCAGTTTGGCGGAGGCGATCAGGTTCGAGGTCCTGCCGAAGTCGGTGATGAGCTGTGTGAGTTGAACGCCTCCGCCGAAGTGGTTCAATAGGCGGGAAGAGGCAAGCGACCCTGCTCCTAGCCGGCTCGCCTCGTTGGCGCCTTCACCCGTGAGGCTGCCGTTTAGGTTAGGTAGTTGATCGGCCCGTCGCTCGCGGACTGCCTCATGCTGCACCCGGGCGAGCAGCTGGCTGACGCGAATACGCGGGTTGTTGGCGAGAGCGATGCGCTCCGCGTCCTGCCGAGTGAGCCGCTGGCGAGAGCTGGCTGGCTGGGCTGCCGCTCTGGCAGCCTGATCGAGAGAAAGGCCTGCAGGTAAGGGAGCCTTTGGAAGGAGACGCTGCGACTGCGCAGAAAGTATGGCGGGCCACGACAATGAGGCAAGCAACACTAAGTGAGGAAATCGGACTACGTTCATCGCGCACCTCCTTCCGCGGGCAGCCCGCGCTCTTCGCTGCGGTGGATGAGCAGATAGGCCGTTGGCACCAGGAAGACAGTTACGATGCCCGACACGGAAAGGCCGCCGAGAATGGCGCGTGCCAGCGGTGCATACTGCTCACTACCGGGTTCGAGCGCCAGCGCCATCGGGATCAGGCCGAGGATGGTGGCCAGGGTGGTCATCAGAATGGGCCGGAGACGCACCTTGCAGGCCTCACTTAGCGCCTCTTTCAGGCGCATACCGCCCTGGCGCAGTGTGCCGACAAACTCCACGATCAGGATGCTGTCTGAGACCGCGATGCCAGTCATCATCACCACACCCATTAGCGACATCACGTTCAAGGTCGTCCCCGTAATCAGCAGGAAGATCAGCACGCCGGACAGCCCTGGAGGAACCGCCAGCAGGATGATGAACGGGTCAGAGAAAGAGGCGAACTGTGCCATCAGGATGAGGTAGACCAGGATCACCGCGAGGATGAGCCCAATCCCGAAGCTGGAAAACGACTGCTGCATATCGCGCACTGAGCCGCGTACCTTGACCGTCACGCCATTCGGTTTGTGAATTTGCCCGACGATCTCCTCCACCTGCTTGTTCACAGCGCTCAGGTCCTCCGCCCTCGGCATCACGTAGATGTCGAACTCACGCCGAAGCTGATAATGGTCCACCTCGGTCGGCGTGTTGATCTGCTTGACATCGGCCACGGACTGCAGCGGCGTCGTGTTCGCGCTACGCTGGGACCGCAGGGGGATCTGCTCGAAGTCGGTCAGCGTCTTGATCTGTGACTCGGGGTATTGCACCGTCAGCATGTAACTGTTGCCCGTCTTGGGATCGACCCAGAAGCTCGGTGCGATGACGCCATCCGAGGTGAGGGCCGTGATCACGTTGTCGACCACGTCCTTCGGACTGACTCCTAGCAGACCCGCCCGTTCCCGGTTGATGTTCAACTCAAGACCCGGGTAGTTGAGGTCTTGCGGGATCAGCACGTCGTTGACCGTGTTCAGCCCTTTGAGCTTCGCGGCTGTTTCCGTGGCTATCGCGTAGGCCTGCTCCAGATTGTTGCCGCCGATCTGGATGTCGATCGGGGCAGGCTTGCCTTGGTTGACTACGGAATCAACCAGACCGCCCGCCTGGAAGTAGGTTGAAACGTCAGGGAAATCGCGGGTGAGCTTCTGCCGCACCTGCTCCATGTAGGCGTAGCTGCCAGTTTTATGCTCCTCCTTCAGGCTGACCTGGATGAAGGCGGTATGCATCCCCGAATTGGAGGTGTAGATCGCGGAAAGATCGGGCGTAATGCCGATGTTCGAGACGATCATGTTGAGATCCTCCGGCGATACGACACCACGAATATCCTGCTCCATCTTCGAGATGTAGTCATCCGTGACCTCGATCCGGGTGCCCGCCGGCACCTTCACGTTCACGACAAACTGGCCCGGGTCGGTGCGCGGAAAGAACGCTTTCCCCAGCAACGGATAGAGCGCCAAACTGCACACGACGAAGAATCCAAAAACGACAACTACGAGCACCGGACGGCCCAGGCAGTAGGCGATCGCCTTTTCGTACTGGTTCTGCAGCTTCTGGAATCCAAGATTGAACTTGTCGATTACAACCTTAAAGACGCGGAACTTGCCCTTCTCCTGTACTCCAGAGTTTGGGGTATGGTCGTCTTCATGATGGTGCATATGGCCCGGGTCGATGGTAATGAACTTGGCGCAGAAGAGCGGCACTACCGTCATGGCCACGAGATAGGACGCAAACAGGGCCAGCACGACAGCCAACGCAAGCGCCGTAAACAGGTACTTGCTGACGCCAAAGAGCAGCATCACCGGAAAGAAGACGATGCAGGTGCTGAAGGTCGCGGCCAGCACCGCGAGCTGAACTTCCGCGCCGCCCTTAGCCGCCGCTTCCGCAGGAGGTTCGCCCATCTCCATATGCCGAAAGATATTTTCGAGTACCACGACCGAGTTGTCGATCAGCCGCGAGAGTGCCAGCGCCAACCCGCCCAGCACCATCGTATTGATAGAGCTGCCGCCGAGGTTTAGCCCCAGGAAGGTTGCCAGGCAGGAGATGGGAATCGAGATCAACACCGCGATAGTCGCACGCACGTTGCCGAGGAAGAGCAGAATCATCACAGCCGTCAGACACAGACCGATGGTTCCTTCGTTGATGACGTTCTTGACGGCAATCTTAACGAAGACCGACTGGTCGAACACGACGCTCGTTTTCAGTACGGACGGAATATCCAGCAGGTTTTCGACCGCCTTCTTGACCCCGTTCACGATGGTGATGGTGTTCGAGTTGCCGCCCTGCTTCAAGACTGGAATATAGACCGAATGCTGCCCATCCACCCGCACGATGTTGGTCTGGAGCTGCCCGCCATCTTTCGCTTGGCCGATGTCGGCCACCATCACGGAAGCGTTGCCTACGGTCTTCAGCGGCAAATCATTAATTTGATCGACCACCGGCACCTGGCTATTGGCGTATATGTTGTAGTCCTTCATACCGATCCGCACATCGCCGGCGGGCAGAATTAAGTTCGACTTGTTCACCGCGTCGACCACATCCATCACGCTCATCTGGTGCGCTTCGAGCTTTACCGGGTCGACGTACACCATGATCTGCCGGTACCGTCCGCCATAAGGCTGAGGAACCGACGCCCCCGGCACGTTGGCCACCTGGTTGCGCACCGTAAACTGCGCGAGGTCCTTCAACTGCGTTTCATTCAGTCCCTGCCCCTTAAGCGTGATCAAGCACACGGGGAGATTCGCCGCGTCGAACTTCAGCACCACCGGCGGCAGTGTGCCGGGCGGCAGACGCCGCAAATTAGCCATGGCAAGATTCGATATATTGCTAACCGCCGCATTGCCGTCCACACCTGGCTGAAAGAAGATCTTGATCAGGCTGACACCAGGAAGTGATCGTGACTCAATGTGGTCGATTCCACTCCCCAACGTAAAAAATCGCTCATAGCTGTTGGTGATGTCGGATTCGATCTGCTGCGGCGGCATACCCGCGTAGAACGTCGCCACCACAACGACGGGGATGTTGACCTCCGGGAACAGGTCGACTGGCATGTTCGCCACTGTCGTCACGCCGACCACGATGACGAACAGGCACATCATCAGGATAAAGAACGGATACTTGATGGCAAAGGAAGACATTACTGGTCGCCCCCTTGCTTCGGCATGGAGATGGTGCTGAGCCGCGGCTGCACCACCTGATTTGCCTGGTAGTTCGACTGGCCGGACACGATCACCGACAGCCCTTCGGAAAGCCCGCTAACGATCTCGATCCGGTCCGCACCCTGAATGCCCAGCGTCACCGGCACGACCTGCACCTTGTTGTTCGTATCGACCACAAGCACATGCGCCGAGCCCTCACCCTTCAGCACTGCTCCGGCCGGTACTGTGATAACTCCGTTGTGCTGCTGGAGGATGATTGTGGTCTCGGCTGTCATCCCTGTACTTAGGGAGAGGTCTGGGTTCGGTACGTCCACCTCAGCCAGCATGGTCCGGGTAGAATCGGTCAACTCGCGAGTAAAGCGTACGATCTTGCCCGTGAAGCTCTTACCGGTCGACTGAAGTCGCATGGTGACTTTGCCGCCAACCCTGATAAACGGCACATCCTCTTCAGGCACTGGCATGCGAAGCCGAAGCAGGTCGCTTTCGGCTACTTTGACCACAGGCATTGACTGCACGTTTGACGTTCCCGCTTGAATGAGCGATCCCACGTCCGCGTAGCGCATCGTCACTACACCGCTGAAGGGAGCCGTTACCACGGAGTAGCCCTGCATGGCGGCAACCCGCTGGTTGTCCGCCTTCGACACACCAAGCTGCTGCTGCGAGGCGTCCACCGCTGCCTTAGCCACATCGATCTTCGCCTGAGCGTCCTGATCACGGGCGCGGGCGTCATCCAGCTCTTGTTCGGCGATCAACCCCGAGCGCTTCTTCGCCGCTTCGGAAAGTCGCGTGTAAGCCGCATGCACGGCGGCGTAGTTAGCCTGCGCTAAGGTCACCCCACTTTGTGCCCGCTCAATTTCGGACTGGCTATGCCGGATCTCCGCCTGCGAACCGGCGACCTGGGCCACCAACTCCGGCACTTCCAGCGTGGCGATCACCTGCCCACGCCTCACCCGGTCACCGATGTCGACGTTGATCTTCCGTATGTACCCGGACACTTTAGCGTGTAAGTCCACCTCTTGGTAGGCCTGGAACTCGCCCGCAACGCTGAGGGTGCTTGCAAGATCGCTGCGGGTCACTGGTGCGACGGACGCAGTTTCGATTGGCGCGGGCTCCGAAGGCTTGGCATTGCATCCGACAATGCAGAGGCCGGGAAGAGCGGCAAGGCACACTCCATAGAGAACGATCGAAGAGGATCGCATGTACATAGACGGCACATCCTTAACAAGAGATGGATCGGTGCGGTCGAGCTTAGGGCACGATGCTGAAGTCAGCGTTCGTGCTCGCCTGAGCCAGATCTATCGGGACGGAGCTACCGCAGGAGGGGGTCGGAAAAAGAAAAAGATGGTGGTAAAGCTGGTCGGGGCCACCCAACACGTCTGAGGGCGACGCACGGCGACGGCTGATTGGACGAGCAACAAACATAAAACTGCGATGAACAAGGTTATGTGCACAGTGGATCGCGTGGAGTCCGGCGCACCTGGAATAACTGAAATTTGCTCTGCCGACACCGGACGCTCGCGTTTCGTGAGTAGTTTTGCAGGCGGACGCAGGGAAGAAGGACTGCCTGGCGGATCATAAAGAGACATTTTGTACTGCGCACCCCAACCGAGAACCGACAACGCAACGGCGATGATGCCCAGCGTGGCAAGTCGTGAGAACCGTCGATTCGGGATGTATGTGTGCGCCAAGCGAAAAAACCCTACCCGTATGATGCAAAAACGCGGATTGCGTTAGCAAGACAAACACATCGACTTACGTGAACTCTCGCAATATTCTGATTTTGATGAAGTCGTGAGTCAAAGCCGGCGGACCAGAGCTGGCCACTTACGAGTTCATGTGCTCCTGTTGTCTTCAAGTTGCGGGATTCAAGCCCACGCCTCTCTCTTCCGTCGTGCGAGCAGCACACAATCCGCCCAGCCCGCATCGCGCCTTCCATCGCGGGCGAAACCCTGGCGCGTTCTAAAGTCGTTAATGAGGGCCACGGGCCGAAAGGGGACATTCTCTGCAACGGTCGCACCATTCACGGCACTGATTTGTCTGTTGAGCGATAAAGCCGATGGGACTGATCCCATATGATCAGCCCCATCGGCCGCTTCGTTTGGCAGCATTTTGGCAGCAACTAGCGCCGATTATGCCGTTCTTGCCGACTCAGCCAACTCGTAAGTACTGCAACGCCAAATTTTGGCATCCGTTAGTTATGCCCATGGCATGAAAGAGGCATCAGTTCGATCCCGATCAGGTCCACCAATCATTTCAAGCCTTAGCGTCACCTTCTTCCGCAGCTTTGTCGTAAACGCCAAACCATATCGTTCTTTGCGCCACTCCATCAGATCCTTAGCCACTTGCTGGGCGATCGGAACCTTCGTGAGCTTCCCTTTGTCTTGCCGAACGGATTTTGCCTTGTAAACGGTATTTCACGACCAGCCTGACGTTATGCCACCTTGAGTTCCAGCTCAGGCTGTCTTTGACAGGGCTACAGGAGGACGAGCAGTCTGCGTTAGTCAGCCCTCGAAAGAACCCTTCCCTGTCGAGGGCCGCAAAGTGTATGTTGTTCGTGAACATGTTCGGCTATCCAGGTTATAGGCAGCGTAGCTGATCGCGAGAGGATAACGTGAAAAAGCTTTGGGCCAGCGCAGACGCGGCGTTGGAAGGAATTGTGCGGGATGGAATGTTGCTTGCTATTGGCGGGTTCGGCCTGTGCGGGGTGCCGGAGGCCTTGATTGAGGCGGTCGAGCGGACGGGCGCACGCCGGTTGACTGTCGCCAGTAACAACGCAGGCATAGACAATATCGGTCTGGGTCGACTGTTGGCAACGCGGCAGATAGCGAAGATGATTGCCAGCTATGTAGGCGAGAACGGCGAGTTTGAACGGCAGTATCTGGCCGGCGAGCTTGAGGTAGAATTTTGTCCACAAGGAACGCTTGCGGAGCGTATGCGCGCGGGCGGCGCGGGCATTCCAGGGTTTTATACCCGTACCGGCGTGGGGACGGTAGTTGCGGAGGGCAAGGAACACAAGGAGTTCGATGGAGAGGTGTACATTCTGGAGCGCGGAATTCAATCGGACATCGCGCTGGTGAAAGCATGGAAAGGTGATTCGCATGGCAACCTGGTCTACCGGCGCACTGCGCAAAATTTCAATCCCGGTGCGGCCATGAGCGGCAACATAACGATTGCCGAGGTCGAGATTCTGGTGGATGCCGGTGAGTTGCCGCCGGAACAGATTCATACGCCGGGAATCTATGTTCAGCGACTCGTCCACAATCCCGACGCCGAAAAGCGGATTGAACGTGTAACGACAAGGGAGGCTCGCTGATGGCGTGGACGCGACAGGAAATGGCGCAGCGCGCTGCGGGGGAGTTGCAGGACGGATTCTATGTCAACCTGGGGATCGGCATGCCAACGCAGGTCGCAAGCTGCATCCCGGCCGGTGTTAGCGTTACCCTCCAATCGGAGAACGGGCTGCTGGGTCTGGGACCATACCCGCTGGCGACGGAGGTGGACGCGGATTTAATCAACGCCGGCAAAGAGACCGTGACGTTTTTACCCGGGGCCTCGATTTTTTCCAGCTGCGAGTCCTTTGCCATGATTCGGGGCGGTCACATCGATCTTGCCATTCTGGGCGCTATGCAGGTCGCGGAGAACGGCGATCTAGCGAACTGGGTCATCCCCGGGAAGCGCGTAAAAGGCATGGGCGGCGCAATGGATCTGGTCTCAGGAGTGCGAAGGGTCTTGGTGCTGATGGAGCATAGCGCCCCTGGTGGCGTGGCGAAGCTGTTGCAAGCTTGCACCTTGCCTTTGACAGGCCAGGGAGTCGTCGATCGAATCATTACGGACCTGTGTGTCCTGGATGTGACGCCGCGTGGCTTTGAGTTGGTAGAGCTGGCTCCGGGAGTGACTCTCTATCAGGTGAGTCACGCGACGGATGCAGCGATTCAAACTGCGGGGGAGCATTCCCGATGAAGTCGTTATCACAGCAGCGCGGCGCACACCGATCGGATCGTTTATGGGTGCCTTTGCTGATGTTCCAGCTGTGACCCTGGGGATTACAGTGCACGAGAAGTGTTGCGGGGTGTCGAAGGCAACGATGTCGCGGACGTATTGATGGGTAACGTGCTGCAGGCAGGGCAAGGAATGAATCCTGGCCGGCAAATTGCGCTGGGAGCAGGACTATCAACTTCGGTTCCCGGGCAAACGATCAACCGCGTGTGCGGTAGCGGGATGCAGGCGGTGATAAGCGCGGTGCAGGCGATTCGTGCTGGCGATGGAAAGGTTTATCTTGCGGGCGGGGTCGAGAATATGTCTCAAGCACCCTTCCTCGTGCGACAGATGCGGCGAGGCCCTAAGCTTGGCAACTTGGAGATGATCGACAGCATGGTGGCAGACGGCCTGACCGACCCTACCCATCAATACCACATGGGGATAACCGCGGAAAACGTCGCCGCGGAGCGCTAGATAAACCGCTCGGATCAGAATGACTTTGCCTTTGAAAGCCATCGGCGAGCGACGAACGCGCAGAACAGCGGCGCTTTTAATGCGGAGATTGCCTCGGTCTCCGTGCCGTCGCGTAAAGGGCTCGTGGTGACCGTTCAGGATGAGGGTGTGCGCGCGGACTCAACCCGTGAATCTTTGGCACGGTTGAAGCCTGTCTTCAAGCTCGATGGAACCGTGACGGCGGCCAATGCCAGCAGTCTGAACGACGGCGCAGCCCTGCTGCTGGTGTGTGATGCCGAATTTGCCGAAGCTCACGGCCTTCAGCCGCTTGCTGAGATTGTGAGCTACGCCTGCGTGGGTGTCGATCCCGCGTTGATGGAACTCGGACCTTCGCCGGCTGTTCCGCTGGCCCTGAGCCGAGCCGGGTTGACACTCGACGACATCGGGCTTTTAAATTGGACGAGGCCTTTGCGTCGCAGTCACTAGCGGTTTGCCGTGATCTACGACTCTCCGAGGAGAAAGTGAACGTGTTTGGCGGAGCGATTACGCTCGGACACCCGATCGGCGCGTCGGGAGCACGTGTACTGGTGACTTTGGTGCATGCACTACGATCGCGTCAGCAGACCCATGGTGTCGCAAGCCTGTGCATAGGCGGCGGGATGGGAATTGCGATCGTACTGCGCAATGTAGACGCCGATTAGATGTGCCTTTGAGGACACTCAATGAAGACCATGAACCACCAGCCGGTCGTCAAGGCGAAGAAGGCCGGGGTGCGCCAACGGTCCAAAGAGGAACGCCAGGACAGAATCATGTTGGCCGCGCGCAAGCTTTTTGCGGAGCAAGGCTATGACGCGACTACGCTGCGGCAGGTGGCGGAACATGCGGCTCTCGGTCTCGGCACGTTGTTCAATTACATCAGCGATAAGCGCGACCTGATCTACCTGGTTTTCAACAAGGAGGTCAGCGTTGTTACGGATATTTCGTTGACGGCACCGCGGCCGGGGCAAAACTTCAACGAGAAGATCCTAAGTATGGTGGAGCCGAACTATCGTCTGTTCGGCGGGGAGCCGGTACTTTCGCGGATTCTTTTGAGCGAAGTGCTGCAGCATACGCCGGGTTTTCACTATGCGGACCTTGTCGGCATCCGCGACCGGTTTATCGGCGGCATGGAAGAGGTCGTTGCTGCGGCACAGCAGAACGGCGAGATAGGTTCTACCGAGAGCGCCGCATTGATCGCGCGGCACATATTCTTTTCGTACTCTTCCGCCCTTCGCTGGTGGCTCGCCAGCTCGGAAAACCCAGACTGGCGTTCTGGCTTGGGGGACTTTGCAGTTCTCCTCAAATTGCAGACCGCAGGGCTTGCTCTCAGGTCTGAATCGACGAAAGGCCGAGACGCATCGGGCGTCGCCGCGTCGTCAAATTGATACACGGAGTTGACCCAAACGTCCGCCAACGGACGCTCGGCTTTGCGCGACCTAATCCCAAAGTAAACGGCAAGCGACAGGATGCTTGACAACGGTATCGCTCTTGAACCACTCTTTATCCGAACGTGTTCGTCTTTTCCTCTTGAGAGTAGCGATGCGTTGCTTGGAGCGGCGACGTCTGCGTTAACCCCTACGGGTTTGGCGCGCACTTCACCGGAAGCCTTTGTCGCAGTGACCATAAGTGTCTGGGCAATATCAACCGGGTTGCGCGGCGGCCCGCATTGATGTTTTGCAATGTACTCAGGATGCAGCGGCGGAAAGCAGTAGAATTTCTCGCGTCATAATATTTAGAAGGCCTCCCGATATGGCGTTTCTCACCTCATTCGATTCCAGACAACTGCGGACAGTGCTCGGTACTTTCACGACGGGCGTTACGATTGTGACGACCCAGGACGCCGAGGGTGTCGATTATGGCGTTACGGCGAACTCGTTCAGCTCGGTCTCACTCGACCCACCGCTTGTTCTCTGGAGTCAAGCGTTGACTTCCAAAAGCTTTCCGGCATTCCGCGATAACGATCACTTTGCTGTGAATGTTCTGGCTGACGATCAAGTTGAGATGTCGAATCATTTTGCGAAGTCGAAAGAGGACAAGTTTGCCCAACTGGACTTTAGGCGGGGACTTGGCGGAGTGCCGGTACTTCAAGGCACGGTGGCCCATTTCGAGTGCGTTAAGATTGCCGCTTACCCGGCGGGAGATCATATGATCTTTCTCGGCCGGGTAGAGCGCGTCAGCCACTCAGGCCGACGTCCGCTCGCGTTTGCCCACGGCCGATATATGGTGCCATATGCCCACGACCTGGGTCCGCTTTCCCTGCGTGAAGCAAAAGCTCCGCTGGCAGTATGCGGCGCCGTAACGAAGGTTATGGACGCATTACCGCTTTTCTCCGAAGCGGTGGGTGGTTTTACAGTTGGCCGGGCAGTCTGGGGTAACCACGGACCCCCGGTCGTGCGCTGGCCCCCGGGTGTCAGCGCCAAGCAGGAACAGTTGCGGACAGGGACGGTGATGAGCATAACTCGCACTGCCACGGGCGTGGCGTTTGCCGCCTTTTTGCCTCCGGAGGTCACCGAACCATTCGTGCATGAGGATCTGCGACTTTTTCGCGTGGCGGACGAGGACGAACAGGAGCAGCGTCGCGGTTTCGATGGCTTAGTCGCTGAAGCCAGGACTACCGGCCTTGCGCGGGCTGCTGACATCCAGCCAATCTCATCGATGGGCTTGGTGGCGAATGCCTTTAGTGCCCCTGTCTATGACCATGACGGCAAGATGATCTGCGCGCTGTCCGTAGCCGCCGAACCGTTGTTATCGTCATCAAAGCCCGAAGGTGCAGGTCCACAAGCCCTGGTACGCGCAGCGAGGGAACTCAGCGCGAGCCTGTGAGCGGAGCGTCGCCGATCTCTTCAAATAGATTATTCCTATGATCGCTTACATCCGCAGCTCGATGCCCTTGAGCAACACATCGAGGACCTCCGCTAATTGTTTCAGGCCCGTTCTCCAGGTAGGATCAGGCGAATTAATCCACGCTCTCCCTGCTGACGAGTAGACAAAGAAAAAGGTGCGCGCAATGATCTCAGCGCTTACGTCCGAGCGCAATTCCCCGATTTGTTGAGCTTCGGCGACCAAGGCCTCCATTGCTTCTTGCTGGCGCTCCCTAATCTCGATATGCCTCAAATAATGCTTTCCTCCCGAAGCATGATCGATCTCGGCAAGAAGAATGCGTCCGAGTTCCGGCTCAAGGGCAAGGAGTTGATAATGCGATTCAGCGATGCTGAGAATCTTCTCGCGGAAACTCTGCCAAGGTTGAAGCGCTGCAAAGGACTTCTCGGTTCGTTCTTCTGCCCGCTCATTGAAGATCAGGTAGATAAGATCTCGCTTTTCGCTAATGTAGTGAAACACAGTACCCATCCCCAAACCCGATGCTTCAGCGATCTTGCGAACGGTCGCGGCGTCATAACCGATCTCCACGAATAGCTGGCGAGCGGTAGCGATGAGCTTGGACAGGCTGCTGCGCCTGGAGATTTCGCGTGGACCCAGCTCTTTGCCGGAGCTGGACGACTTCTTCAATTCTGTTGGCATCGTGACTCCCATACTAGTTCGTCGACGCTCACGTGCTCATTTCAGTTTTGTGGCTAGATTGCAGTGGCGGCATTGCGAATGCCAGTACGGCAGCAAACGCGGAAAATAGAGCGAATAGAAGCAGCCCGGGGCGGTAACCATGAAAATGGTCGTAACTATAGCCGATCAGGGCTGCGCCGGGACCCAGAGCAAACGCTGCGAATGCCATTGCAAAGAGGCGTCCGAAGACAGCCGGACCGAAGTACTTCCTGACCAGGAAGCCCAAGAAGTCCACCTCCGCGCCCGCGACAAGACCGAGCAATACGGCGGCAATGGAGTACACCCCCATCCCGCCCCCGTGAACCAGCAAGAGGCACATGCAGACGCAGAGCAAGGCAATGGTTGCGACCATGTGTGGCGCATGCACACGATCCAGTAACCATCCCACCACGCCACGGCTGACCAGGGTAGATACCCCAACTAGACCCGCAATCTTCGCGGCGAGCGCCGACGACAATCCCTGGTCCGTCACCATGGGAATCAGATGGGTCAACACCCCTGTGCCGGCTGTTCCTAGCAGAAAGAACGTGCCGCAGATGAGAAGAAACGCCCGCGTACGTACGAGCGGCCACAAAGGTATCGCAACTAGCCTGGAAGCGCGAAGGACAGGGTCTCGCGCGTGCCGCGTTGCAATCCATGCGGCCGGAAGTCCGACAGTAAGGGCCATCACCGCGAACACGTCGTAAGCAGACCGCCAACCGTGGCCCGCGATGATGCGCTGGGCGATGCTTGGCAGCGTCGCGGCGCCCAGGCCAACGCCCATCAGCGAAATCCCCAGTGCCAGCCCCAGCCTGCGTTGAAAGCGGCGCACAAGCACACCGTTGTAACCGATTGGGTTTGCAGCGGCAGCCAGGACGGGAACAGCCGCAAAGACAAAATACAAGTGCCACAAGGGACCAGTGAGTCGGGCGAGTAAAGCCAGACCCATGCTGAGCCCGAACACGGCCGATAGCAGCGTTCTGCGAGGACCAAATCGATCCAGCAAGAGACCCCACATCAGTGAAGAGATCACAAGCGATATCTGCCCAACGGTGGCAGCTCCAGAGATTTGTCCGCGGGTCCAGCCGAACTCTCGCCCAAGGGGGGCGATGAAAACCCCAAATGGATAGGCCGTCAGCGCCCCGACCGAGAACATCAGTCCAATTGAAGAACTCGCGACAGCAAGCCAATCGCGATCATATCCGCGGTCAACTTCAAACTTAGGGGCAACAGTTTCAGTCGTCAAGGTAGCCTCCAGGCGAAGCAGCCCTTCATGTGGAGGTTGAAGTCTTCCCCCGCGTATTTGTTTGACCAGTTCTCTCCAGAAATAGCCCTGATCGCGCTGACTGTCAGCGCTTGATATTGCCTGAGCGCAGGTTCTGATGTCAACTGAAACCACACCGGTTTCCTAGAGCATGTTCTGCCAACGTTTCGACACATATCAACCGGCATCTGGCTGCATGGGCGGTTTGTGTAGTGATAATGCAGTTTCCTTGCTATTCTCGCTATTTTGAGTGTCGGCGCGAACACCGAACATGCTCTGCAATTTTTCCCTTGACAATGTTCCGGCGATTCATGCAGTGTACCCTTCGCAACACAAACTTCAGGTTTTGCTCGGCCAGTGCCGCCTTGCATAGGAGCTGCTCAGGATATGATTCGACCACTCGAAATCGTTGCAAGCCTGTCGCTGGGTTGTGGATCGCCCGAGAGTTTGATTCGTATACCTTGGCTAGCATGCTTATCGACCTGTTTGCTGCTGTTGACGGCCGCATCTATTGCGCAGGTGGCGACTGGCGACATCCTTGGCACGGTCCTGGATGCTTCCGGCGCATTGATTTCTGGGGCTACTGTCAGGATCGAGAACTCTGGGACACACGAAGCGCGCACGTTGACTACGAAGGCGACCGGAGAGTACACCTTCAGCGCGCTCCAGCCAGGGACATACGTCGTAACCGTTACATACGCCAGCTTTAAAACTTACAAAACCTCGAATGTCGTATTGTTAGCTTCCGATCGTGTTCGCATCGACGCAAAGATGCAGCCGGGAACCGTGGACGAGCAGGTAGAAGTGACGGCAACACCGAGCGCCCTTCAAACAGACAGCACGACCGTTGGAAACACGATTACGGAAAAGACGCTGCTTGATGCGCCGCTCAACGGGCGCAGTGTTTTCGGCCTTATTCAGCTTCAGGCTGGAGTAAATTCGGGATCAACTTCCTCGCTAGCCAGCGGCAACAACGCAACAGACCGCAGACTTCCTTCAGGAATCGCGGCTAATGGGCAGCAGGAAATTTATAACAACAACTTGGTTGACGGCTTGGATAACAATGAGCGCGCAACTGGAATTGTGATCCTTCGTCCCTCGGTCGAGGCTATTGCCGAAGTGCGCACGGACATTAATTTGTACAATGCCGAGGTTGGCCGCACGGGCGGCGCGGTGATCAATGTAATTACGAAGTCGGGCGCCAACCAGGTTCACGGCTCCGCCTACGAGTTCTTCCGTAATGACGTCACTGATTCCAGGAACTGGTTCATAGCTTCCACGCTGCGAAAGCCTGAGCTGCGTCAGAACCAGTTTGGGGGTAGTCTCTCTGGCCCACTCAAGCGGGATAAAACCTTCTTTTTCTTCGATTACGACGGCTTTCGTCGGATCGATGCCACCAACAATGTCTATTCCAACATCGTTCCAACGCTTGCTGAAGAGCAAACGCCGGGATATCTGGGCGACATCATTAACCCTTTCACCAAGGGACCGGTGCCAAGCGTTCCAGCTGCATCCATTGATCCGACCTCCCTCGCATACTTCAAGCTATTCCCAGCACCTAATGTTGCCAACGCGCCTGCCGGTACGGCAAACTTCATTTATAACCCGAGCTCATCTCTTTATCAGAATCTTGGCGATGTGCGCATTGATCACCACTTCAGCGCCAACGATAATTTGTTTGCACGCTATTCCTACAATCGGACACAGGCCTTCACGCCTTCGCAGTTCCCCAGCGTTAACGGCATCGGTGTTGGCGGCACGTTGCAGGGAGTCGGCGACAACGACATCTATGCCCACAACGGGCAACTAAGCTACACGCATATCTTTACGCCTTCGCTGCTGATGGAGGCCAAAGCGGGCTACACGCTCTTTAATGTTTCAGCTACGCCGATCAACAATGGAAAAAACCTCAACAATGGTGGTCCCTATAACATTCCGAACGCAAACCAATGCATACTACCGGTCTGCTCCGGCTTGGCAACGGTCTATGTGATTGGTTACGGCGTTCTTGGGGATAGCCTGGTGGCGCCCTCGTTCATCACAGATCACAATACGCAATTTGGGAGTTCACTCACATACACCCACGGCCGGCATACCTTCAAGGCGGGCGGAAGTTTAATTCGTCGGAACTTTACATTTGAAGGGAATATCTATCCAAAGGGAATTGCAGAATTCCTGCCTACCGTTGTGCCCGCAGCGAGAGTTTACCAGCCGAGTCTGCAACATCTGTTTCTGGGTGCGCCTTATATTTCCGTGCGCACCCTTTTCAACGTGAAGCCATACGACAGGATTTGGGAGCCCTCGGGATTTTTTCAGGATGACTGGCGCGCGATGGATCACTTAACTCTGAATTTGGGGATTCGCTATGATGTGTTCACGAAGCCCAACCAGAAGGGCAACAGCTTCGCAAATTTTCAGATGAGCTCACTCAGCATCGTGCAAAACGCAAACGGCGGCATACAGAACAATTATAAAAATGTCAGCCCACGCGTCGGCTTCGACGCGGATCTTAACCACGGACGGATTGTGCGCGGGGGATTCGGGCTAACCTTCTTTCCTGGCGCGTCCAATTCCAGTCTGGTTCTTACCAATCCTCCCGTCGGGTTCAGTTCCGGCAACGTATTTAACTTCAAGCCCCTTTCCACAGCTGGCGTTCCAGTAGTTACAGTGCAATCCTCCGCAACGGCTGCCCTGGCAGGCTCTGTAATCTCTGAGCCGTCGAGATTTCCCGATAGTTACCTGGAGCAGTTCAATCTGCTGCTGCAGCAGCAATACCATGGAACAGTGTTTACGGTTGGCTACGTCGCTGAACTCGGACGCCACCTAATCGATCAGGTTCCTAATCTTAATATCCCGGCACCGAGCGGTCCCTATCCTAATAACGTGGCGGCCGCTCCTCCGGCACTGGCGTATGCCACTCAGCTGCCGAAGGTTACGACGATCAACTACTATGGCGCATTCGGCTCGTCTTCTTACAACTCTGTTCAGTTCTCCGCAGACCGCCGTATCGCGCATGGTCTTACCGCCAACCTCAACTACACCTTTTCCCACAATCTTGACGACACCATCGAAGTATTTGATGGAGATACTCAGTCAATCTATGGCTTTGGTGACTTGCCAACGCAGATTGGCAGCTATGATTATGGCAATTCCGATCTTGATCTGAGAAGCAGGCTCGCCGGGTACTTTAGCTATGACCTGCCCTTTGGTAAGAGTGGATCTCGCCTGTATAAGAATGCATTGGGAGGTTTCCGTTTCAACGGTATAGGCTTTTGGCAGACTGGCTCGGCATTCACGGTCACTTCCCAGGTGGGCAACGCTAACAACCTTGCCAGTATTAACTTGCCTACCGTTACCATCGACCGCCCGAACATGGTTCATGAGCCGACAACTCTGGGAGCTATCAGTACCAGCGGGACGTTCTTCGATACGTCTGCCTTCGCTGAGCAATCTTACGGGACGGCTGGTAATGAAAGACGAAACCAACTGTTTGGTCCTCACCTTCGCCGCGGAGATCTTTCCCTGTTTAAGACAATTCCTATCCGTGACGGTGTTCAGCTGGAGTTACGCGCGGAGTGCATTGACTTTACGAATACACCCAACTTCTCGAAACCCGGAACTAATATCTCTAGCGAGAATCTTGCTGGCGCACCTACAACGGCGGGAGGTTTCGGACAGGTCACGAGCACCCTGTTCGGCTATGTGGGGCGTCAGTTTCAATTCGCAGGCCGTTTTAGTTTCTAGATGAAAATTGATCACTCAATTGACGCGGTACTGTCATCTTTTGCCTTGTTCGCGCTCTTTGCAACTTCTTAGCCAGCCGCCAGAAACTTATCGCCATACCGTACTGTTTTTATTGAGGTCACGGTCTGACGCCCAACCCACCAAGGAAACCATATGAAAGCTAAGCCACTGATAGACGGACTCCACATTCTACCCGGCCTCGTGAACGTCTATTTACTCAAGACGAAGGATGGCTATGCACTGATGGACTCCGGGTTTCCGAACAGCGCTAATAAAATTCTAAAATCCCTGGAGGCACTCGGCGTTACGCCAACACAGATCAAGCATCTTTTATTGACGCACTGTCATCCGGATCACATTGGAAGCGCGGCTGCGTTGAAGCGCGCGACAGGAGCAACTGTGTACGCCCACGCGGAGGACGCGCCGATTATTCGGTCGGGCACGGGCTTTCGTAAGGCGTATGCGGCGCCTGGGCTGCGTAACAGAATCATGTTCAAGATACTATCTTTGATGTTGAAGGACGTTGAGGGTATACCGGTGGATCACTTAATTGCCGACGGAGAGAGCCTTCCCTTTGATAAGGAGTTGGTTGCAATCCACATTCCCGGCCATTGTGCAGGCCAGCTCGCCTTTTTATGGAAGAAAAACGGCGGGATTTTATTTGCCGCCGACGCATGCATTAATCGGGGCGGGATGAAATTCACCGCAGCTATCGAGGATCTTGATGAAACTCGACGCAGCTTGGCGAAGCTGGCAACCCATACCTTCCAGGCAGCGTGCTTTGGCCATGGATCACCAATTATGACTGGCGCGGACGCTTCTTTCCGCGAGACGTGGTCAACGCAGGTCAAAAAGAAACCCCAATAGTTGGTCAGTAAAGAACTTGCCACTTTTGCTTCAAGGAGAGATATATGCCCACCGCCATTGCTGAAAGCCCACGTGAGACCGTCGCCATTGCGCAACCGAATACTCCAGCCTTGCTCATCTCTATCCCGCCTACAGGCCGTATCGATGTTAGTGACATCGCGCACCTCCGAGGCGACGCGTTGCACGAGGTCATGGTGGGCCGTGCCGATGCTTTACGTCCCCTGCTCGAGCGCAACGCGCCGGAAACGGAAGCCAACCGTCGTGTCGTCGAGGAAAATATACTCGCGATACAAAAAGCGGGTTTGCTTAAGATCATGGTTCCGCGGCGGTTTGGAGGACTTCAGGCTGATCTGCGCACCAAGATGGAGGTTTCGGCGGCGCTCGCCAAAGGGTGCGGTGCGACAGCATGGGCCACCACCTTACTGAACGTGAACTCGTTGATCATGGGAATGGCGTCGGCAGAGTGCCAAGAGGATGTTTGGGGACAGAATCCTGAGGCCCGCATCGCCGGTGTCTTGTCGCCGACGGCTACCACGCGGCGGGTCGAGGGTGGACTTGTTGTCACCGGCAAGTGGCCATGGTCGAGCGGCTGCCTGCACGCGAACTGGGCAATGATGGGTTGCCCGAACACGAATCAAGCCGGCGAGGTCATCGACCATGTTGTCGCTATTATGCCGATGGAAGAATGCACCATCGAAGACACATGGTACGTAGCCGGCATGAAGGGGAGCGGAAGCAACACAGTTGTCGCTCACGAGGTTTTCGTTCCCGATCACCGCATTATGTCCGTGAGCCAAATCATGGCGGGAATTCCTCCGACGCCCTACAAGGATGAAGCGCTTTATCGATGCTCTTTCGTGCCATTTGCGGCGCTCATTCTTGTTGGCCCAGTGATGGGGCTGGTAAAGCGAGCGCATGAATTCGTCATTGAAAAGGCGTCCAAGCGCACAATCTCCTATACCTACTACAAGACCCAGACCGAGTCTCCCAGTTTTCAACTCAGTTTGGCAAAGGCGGCCATGCTCGTCGATACGGTTTGGCTCCACGCCCTGCGCGCCTGCGACGACATTTGGCAGGCTGCTGTAGAGAACCGTCAAATGACTTACCTCCAGCGTGCCCGCGTCCGCATGGATACCGGGTACGTTGCTGAAACAGCACGTCACGCAATGGATATCCTTCTTTCGGCGCATGGAGCCTCGTCCTTTGCCGAAGCGAGTCCGATGCAGCGCATGTGGAGAGATCTTGGAACATGCAGTCGCCACGCCGTTGTTTCACCTGAGATCAGCAGCGAAGTCTATGGCAAGGCTCTTCTTGGCATCGAGGGCGGGGTCACGGCCTTGGTATAGCTCCGCCTCACGAGCCCTCCTTGGCTGACTTTCCACCCGATCTTCAACTGCTTTCACACTGAAAGGATATTCAATGCCGAAAGCATTTCGCCTGGTCTTCTGTGAGTTCTCGTCTCCAAGGCTCGACGAAGAACTCGCCTATTACACAAATCTGCTCGGGGTGACCGAAGTTTTTAGATCTTCCGACGGTGCGCACTACCTGAGCCTGGGCCTTGATCACCACAACATCGTGCTACGGCCCGGTGATACGGCAGGTTTGTTAAGCACGGGCTTTCAGCTGAGTGCGGGAACGAATCTGGAAGCTTTTCGGGAAGAGTGCGCCCGCCGAGGCTTCGAGCACACCCTGAAACAGGGTGCCAGGCCAGGTGTCGCGCAGCTTCTGGAAATTGCGGTTGCGGGTCACCGTTTTGAATTCTTCTCCGAGATGGAAATACCCGCTCCGGGCTTCGCCAACCACGGCATCGTGCCCCTCCGTCTTGGACACGTCGCACTTATCACGCCCGAAGCGGACGTCCTTGCGAGTTTTTTCGAAGAGTTCCTCGGCTTTCATGTCACCGATTGGTTTCAGGATTTGGCTACGTTCCTTACCTGCAATCGCGACCACCACACCATCAACATCATCGGCGCGCCCATTACAAAGCTGCACCATCTCGCCTTTGAATTGCGCAGCAGCGGACATCAGTATGAGGCTGCGGACCGTCTCGCCAAGGCACAGATGCCTGTCGTATGGGGCCCATCGCGGCACACTGCGGGGCATAACTATGCGTCTTATCACTTCGATCCGGACCTCACATTGATTGAGTTCTACACAGACATGGACGTCTATCTTTCGGACGTCGGCTACTTCGAGCCGCGGCCCTGGCATGACCATCTGCCGCAGAGGCCACGTGTCTGGTCCCCTGAGAACATGAACGCCTGGAATACTAGGTTCGACTTCGACTTCAGAACGGCTTAGCGGCTCGATATAGAACGCTCTCAGGAGGAGAGAAGAACAATGAGCAAAGTTGTCGTAACCGCTGCGTTGACGGGTCCTTTTGCGATGAAGTCGGATAATAACGGTTTGCCCGTCACGCCGAATGAGATTGCGGTCGCCGCCTCCGAAGCCTACGCCGCCGGCGCCTCGGTCGCGCATATCCATGTGCGCGATGCGGAAGGCAAGCCGTGTGCGGATGTCGAAATCGCGCGTGAGACCATCCAGCGAATTCAGGATAGTTGCCCTATTCTCGTGCAGCTATCCACGGGTGTCGGTCCGGGCGTTCCACTCGAGGAGCGCGCGAAGCTGGTAGAGTTACGTCCCCGCATGGCATCGTTGAACACGTGCTCGATGACCTTCGGAAAGGTTGAATTTAGCAATCCTCCGGAGGGTGTCCGGCGCCTCGCCGCCCGCATGAGAGAGTTGGACGTTAAAGCTGAATTGGAGATCTACGATTCTGGTCACGTGGATGTTTGCCTACAGCTGCTGAAGGAAGGCTTTCTGGTAGAGCCGCTTCAATTCTCCATCGTTATGGGTGTTCCAGGAGGTATGGCGGCGACGCTCGAAAATCTGTTGAATACCGTGCGTCACCTTCCCGCCGGCTCCATATGGCAGGCGATCGCGATCAGCAAAGCAAACCTCGATTTGACGACTGCCGCAATCACCATGGGAGGCAACGTGCGAACCGGCCTTGAGGACACCCTTTACCTCTCCAAAGGAGTTTTGGCACCCAGCAGTGCCGCGCTTGTGGAGCGCTTAGTCTCCATCGCCAAGCTGCTGGGTAGGGAGCCCGCCACGATTGACGAAACCAGAACCATGTTGGGTCTATAGGTTACCGGTCTCAGTAACGGTTGGTCGCTGAACGCCAGACATTTGGGAGCAATTCGTATGAGTCAGAACGACGATCGTTTCATCGATGTGCAATCGCACTTCCTGCCCCCCGCCTATCTCGACGCAATCCATGCCGCTGGCATGACGGAGCTTGATGGTTGGGCCATTCCTAAGTGGGACGTGGCAAGCGCCATCGCCACCATGGATCAGCTTGACATTCAGGCGCAACTGCTCTCGCTCAGTTCGCCTGGTGTGTCCTTTATCCGCGGCCAGCAGGCAGGGTACTTGGCTCGCGCCGTAAACGAGTTCGCGGCGGCGACTATCCGCGATCACTCGCCTCGCTTCGGTGCCTTCGCCACTTTGCCGTTGCCGGACGTCGAAACCTCCTTGAAGGAGTTGGCATATGCTCTCGACACGTTGAAGCTCGACGGCATCGGCCTGCTTAGCAATTACAACGGGCTTTATCTCGGTCAGCCGGAACTCGACCCGATCTTCGACGAACTCAACCGTCGCGGAGCTGTGCTCTTCATTCATCCCTGCCAGCCGCCTAACTTCGCTCCGCTTAGTGTTGGCTTGACCGCGCCTATTCTCGAGTTTCCTTTTGAAACCACAAGGGTCGCTGCCAACCTGATCAAAAGCGGCACCATCGAGCGTTGTCCCGATCTGCGCATCATCCTGCCACACGGCGGCGGGACCATTCCGTTCCTCCAGCCACGAATGGCGTTTGTGCTTGGACCGGAGCGCGCGCCTCTTCTTTCTTCCTTTTACTATGATTTGACTGCTGCGGCCATGCCTGGGCAGCTGGCGGCGCTCGCCACCCTTGTTCCGCCCCAGAAGCTTCTGATGGGCGTGGATTTCCCATTTATGCCTCCCGCCGTCAACGCCCGCTTCCTTGCAAGCCTTGAATCGGCAAGCTTTTCGCCGGAAGAACGCCAGGCCATACGAACGAAAAATGCATTCGGCTTGTTCCCAATGTTGGCGAAACGGCTTTCCAATCAATAATGTAGATGAGCTTCACCCTGGGAGATCCGAGTATGAACGCACTGGAGAGTAAAATCGCCCTTGTCACCGGAGCTTCCAAGGGCATCGGCGCCGGTATCGCGAAACAGCTCGCTGCTGCGGGTGCTGTCGTGTTCGTCAATTATGCGACCAGCAAAGAAGGTGCTGACGCGGTCGTCGCTGAGATCGGAGTATCGGGCGGCACTGCCAAGGCGATCCAAGGCGACTTCTCGAAAGCCGTTGACATAGAGCGCGTCTTCGCTGAGATTGTGCAGACTTATGGCAGGCTCGACATCCTGGTCAACAATGCCGGTATCTACCGGCTGGCTCCCATCGAGGCTCTCACCGAAGAGGTCTTTCACGAGCATTTCAACCTCAATGTGTTGGGCTTGCTACTCTCCGTCAAAGCGTCCCTTCCCCTGTTCGGGCCTGAAGGAGGCTCCATCATCAACATCGGTTCCATCGCCAGCACGATGGCTGCGCCCATGATGGCCGTCTACTCCGGCACCAAAGGTGCGATCAATTCCATCACCATCAGCTTGTCGAAGGAACTTGGCCCCCGCAAGATCCGCGTGAACAGTCTCAATCCCGGTTTCGTGGCTACGGAAGGCACGGCGCCCTTCATGGGAAGTCCTTTCCACCAGGGCACCATCGCCGCTACCCCGCTCGGCCGCGTTGCAGAACCTGTAGACATAGCGCGCATCGCCGTCTTCCTGGCCTCGGACGAGTCCTACTGGATCACTGGTCAGCACATCACCGCCGCAGGCGGAATGACAACGTAACAAATGCGCGTCGGAGCACAGCATCGAATGGCCCATTTCGGCGACTACCAAACAGAGATTTACCTCGGAGGCCTGCGTGGGGTTCTTCCGCGGTTTCCCGTAGACTTCCATTCGCTCGAGCAAAGAGCGCAGGCCGCCATGGCACCGGCTGTTCTGTCTTACGTACAGGGAGGCTGCGGTGATGAGTTCACACAGCGGGCCAACGTGAAAGCTTTCCATCGTTGGGGTATCGTTCCACGCATGCTGGTCGACTGTTCGAGTCGCGACCTATCGATAAATCTCTTCGGCATGCGATTGCCGACTCCCATCTTTCTAAGTCCCATAGGTGTGCTTGGCATCTGCTCCGCCACCGGTCACGGTGACCGCGAAGTCGCTCTTGCTGCCGCCCACACCGGCATTCCAATGGTAGCGTCCACACTTTCGAACGATCCGATGGAAGACATTGCCCAGGACCTTAGCGACACGCCGGGCTTCTTCCAGCTTTATACCCCCAAGGACAAGCCCCTTGCGGAGAGCCTGGTGCGACGTGCCGAGACGGCGGGCTTCAAAGGCATTGTCGTCACTCTCGACACATGGCTCACAGGCTGGCGTCCGCGCGACCTCAACACCGCAAACTTCCCGCAGCTGCGTGGAAGCGCACTTGCGAACTACTTCAGCGATCCTTGCTTCCGCGCGTTGCTTACGAAACCGCCTGAAGAAGACCAGGCAGCGGCTGTGACCGGATGGGCGCAGACCTTCGGCAAGACCCTCACGTGGAACGATCTCCCGTGGCTGCGCTCGCTTACAAGACTCCCCCTCATCCTGAAAGGAATTTGCCACGCCGACGATGCCAGGCGCGCAATCGATGCTGGAGTCGACGCAATCTACTGCTCCAACCACGGGGGGCGGCAGGCGAATGGAGGAGTTGCGGCACTTGACCTGCTTCCCGCCATACTCGACGCTTGCGGGCAGACGCCCGTCCTGTTCGATTGCGGCGTTCGCTCGGGAACCGATATTGCAAAGGCTCTTGCGATGGGAGCTACTGCTGTCGGCGTTGGCCGGCCATATGCATATGGTCTGGCTCTCGGAGGAACGGAGGGTGTGGTCCACGTCCTTAAATCTCTGCTCGCCGAAGCCGACCTTTTGATGGCCGTAGATGGCTTCGCCAGCATTGCGGAGTTGCGCCAGGCAGGCGTTGTGCCTCTACCACTCACACGTTAGATGTATCAACGTTTGGAGTGAACGTATCCCGGGAGGGTGAACGTGGAAATACACCAGGAACGCCGGGAGAGCGCGGGCGCAAGGTTTCGTGCCGCGCTGAAGGAAGAAAAGCCGCTGCAGGTTGCCGGCGCTATCACGGCGTATTCGGCACGGATGGCCGAAGCAACCGGTTTTAAGGCGCTTTATCTATCTGGCGGCGGAGTAGCGGCAAATTCGCTTGGCTTGCCAGACCTCGGCATCAGCACAATGGAAGACGTTCTGACTGACGCCCGTCGGATTACCAATGCAACTACGCTTCCTCTGCTGGTGGATATCGATACCGGCTGGGGTGGTGCGTTCAATATTGCGCGAACCATCCGGTCCATGGAGCAGACAGGTGTGGCCGCGGTCCATGTAGAGGACCAGGTTGGAACGAAGCGTTGCGGACATCGCCCTGGCAAGGAGATCGTCTCGAAGGAGGAGATGGTGGACCGGATCAAGGCCGCCGTGGATGCCCGCGTGGATGCGGATTTCGTGATTATGGCGCGCACGGACTCACTTGCCGGCGAAGGGCTTGAAGCGGCACTCGATCGCTGCGCGGCGTACGTGGAGGCGGGGGCCGATATGATCTTTCCCGAGGCTGTTGCTGACCTTGGGTTCTATTTGCGGTTCAAGGCTGCAGCCGATGTTCCGATGCTTGCCAATATCACCGAGTTCGGCCACACGCCTCTGTATACATGCGAACAGCTCGGCGCTGCGGGCGTCGACATCGTGCTGTTTTGTTGCTCGGCGTACCGCGCTATGAATGCAGCTGCGCTGAAGGTTTACCGGGCCATCCGCGATGAGGGCACTCAGCAAGGTGTGCTGGACACGATGCAGACACGAGACGAGCTTTACAAGTTTCTTGGCTACCACAAGTACGAACAAACCCTCGATCGCTTGTTCGCGAAGAACAAGCCGTCTCGATGACAGGTTTCCCGGAGGCAGTTGTGAGTGCAACATCTAATGAGGAAGTGTCCACGTTCAAGCCGAAGAAGTCGGTTGCCCTTTCGGGCACATCGGCCGGCAATACAGCTCTTTGTACTGTGGGTCAGAATGGCAATCAGCTGCACTATCGCGGCTACGACATCCTGGATCTAGCGACCACATCGGAGTTTGAAGAGATCGCCCATCTCCTGATTCACGGCAAACTACCGACGCCCGCAGAACTGGCGGCATACAAGAGCAAATTGAAGGCATTGCGCGGGTTACCGGGCGCCGTGAAAACTGCGTTGGAATGCCTGCCGGCGGCGGCTCATCCCATGGATGTGATGCGCACCGGCGTCTCCGTGCTTGGCTGTGTGCTGCCTGAGAAGGAAGACCACAGCCAAGCGGGGGCACTGGACATTGCGGATCGCCTGATAGCATCACTAGGGTCGATGTTGTTGTATTGGTACCACTTTGCGAATCATGGGAGGCGCATCGCGGTCGAGACGGACGACGCATCCATCGGCGCACATTTCTTGCATCTGCTCCATGGGGACGAGCCTTCCGCCGCGTGGGTACGCGTGATGCACACAAGTCTGATCCTGTACGCGGAACATGAATTCAATGCGTCCACGTTTACGGGGCGGGTTATCGCGGGCACCGGCTCTGACTTTTTTTCGAGCATCACGGGCGCTATCGGCGCATTGCGGGGACCTAAGCACGGCGGAGCAAACGAAGTCGCGCTCGACATCCTGAAACGGTATGAGAATGCCGATAAAGCGGAAGCCGATGTTCGCAGACGTGTGGCTGCGCGTGAGGTGATCATCGGGTTCGGGCATCCTGTGTATACAGTCTCGGATCCTCGGAATCAGGTCATCAAGGAAGTCGCGCGCAAGCTGTCGGAAGATGGCGGCAGCATGAAGTTGTATGATATCGCCGAGCGCATTGAAGTGGTGATGTGGGAGACCAAGAAGATGTTTCCCAACCTTGATTGGTTCTCCGCTGTCAGCTATCACATGATGCGAATTCCCACGGCGATGTTTACGCCGCTGTTTGTAATGGCACGCACGTCCGGTTGGAGTGCGCACGTCATCGAGCAACGCATCGATGGCAAAATTATTCGTCCCGCGGCAACGTACACCGGGCCGCCCAACCAGCAGTTCGTTGCCCTCGCAGAGCGCCGGTAGTTTCTTTCTTCATCCAGCAAACACTCGGAGCCATTGTGTCGTCATCGTTCAGTAAGGAAAAACAGAGTTATGACAAGGTGCTCGTCGACATCGTGGACTACGTGCGCGAGTTCGAGATCGAGAGTGAGCTGGCGTATACAACAGCTCGCCACTGCCTGATTGATACGCTTGGCTGCGGGCTGGAAGCGCTGGGATACCCTGCATGTACCAAGTTGCTTGTACCGATCGTGCAAGGGACGACGGTTCCGAACGGGGCAAAGGTGCCGGGCACGCAGTTGCAACTTGATCCGGTGCAGGCTGCATTTAACATCGGCACGATGATCCGTTGGCTCGACTTCAACGACACATGGCTGGCGGCTGAGTGGGGACATCCGTCTGATAATCTCGGCGGCATTCTGGCGACGGCGGACTGGCTTTCGCGCACAGCTATCGCCACCGGCAAGTCTCCGCTACAAATGCGTCAGGTGCTGACTGCAATGATCAAGGCGCACGAAATTCAGGGATGCATCGCTCTCGAGAATTCGTTCAATAAAGTCGGGCTCGACCATGTGCTGCTGGTGAAAGTTGCGTCAACGGCCGTGGTCTCAGAGCTCCTTGGACTGACTCGCGAGGAAAGCCTGGCCGCAGTCTCGCTGGCGTGGGTTGACGGGCAGAGCCTGCGGACCTACCGGCACGCGCCAAACACGGGTTCGCGCAAGAGCTGGGCCGCGGGGGATGCGACGAGCCGTGCAGTTCGTCTTGCCTTGTTGGCTAAGACCGGCGAGATGGGCTATCCCTCCGTGCTGACCGCAAAGACCTGGGGTTTCTACGATGTGCTGTTCCAAAGCAAGGAGTTCAACTTTCAGCGGCCGTATGGCTCTTACGTTATGGAGAACGTTCTCTTCAAGATCAGCTTTCCGGCGGAATTTCATTCGCAGACGGCAGTGGAAGCGGCGGTCACCCTTCATATCAGACTGCGCGCAATGGGTAAGTCTGCGACGGACGTCCTGCGTCTAACGATTCGCACCCATGAAGCCTGCCTGCGCATCATCGATAAGAAGGGGCCGCTGAAGAATGCGGCGGATCGAGACCATTGCATTCAGTACATGGTCGCGGTGCCATTGTTGTATGGGCGGCTTACGGCTGCCGACTATGAGGACACGGTCGCGTGCGATCCGGCGATTGACACGCTTCGGGAGAAGATGCGTACCGAAGAGGTTACCGAGTTTACCTGTGATTACCATGATCCCGAAAAGCGGTCGATTGCAAACGGTCTGAGGATAGAACTGCTGGACGGCACGGTGTTGGAGGAGACCGTCGAATACCCGATCGGGCATCGGCGGCGGCGACAGGAGGGAATTCCGCTGCTGGAGGCGAAGTTCAAAAAGAATCTCGCGCGGAGATTCCCGCCTCGGCAGCAGGAGCACATTCTCAAAGCGTCTCTCAACCAGACCACACTCGAAAATATGACAGTGAATGAGTATGTCGACCTGTATATAATCTGAACAGAATAGCAGCCACAGGTACTTCGTCAGATTTAGGCGTATTGCGTGCGCAGATCGCGTTTAAGAATCTTCCCCGTACCCGTTCTGGGCAGAGTCTGAAGAAACAGAACACTTTGCGGACACTTGAAGTGAGCTAGCCGAGTGCGGGCAAAGTCGATCAACTCGTCTTCCGCGGCTTGCCTGCCGGCCTTCAGCACGACGAGCGCCCTGGGTACTTCTCCCCAGCGTTCGCTCCTGACCGGAATTACAGCAACTTCAAGAACCGCCGGGTGCGCCAGCAGTGTGTTTTCAACTTCTAGCGAAGAGATGTTCTCGCCTCCGCTGATGATGATGTCTTTCTTGCGATCCACAAGCTGCAGATATCCATCGGGATTGATTGTGCCCATGTCGCCTGTATGGAACCAACCTCCACGCAACACCTCAGCAGACAGCTCTGGCTGTCCCCAGTAACCTTCCATGACACCATCGCCGCGCGCCACCACTTCGCCTATCGCTACACCGTCTTCGGCGAGCCGGTGATCATCCCCGTCGACGATCCCCAGGACGGTACCCGGAATGGCGAAGCCGGCTTTAGCTTGTCCCACGTGCCGCTGCTCTCCGTTCCACTGCAGCTCCGGTTTGGCCGGTGCATGAGACAAGACCGGGCAGGTCTCGGTGAGTCCGTATAACGAGTAGCACTCAGATTGAAAAGCCTCTTCCACCTCCTGGATCAGGGTTGGAGAAGCTGCCGCGCCACCGATAAATATTTGGCGAAGACTGCTTAGATCGAAGTTGCCACGCTCCGGATGATTGACTAGCGCGGTTGCCATCGCCGGAACGGCTTTAAACGCTTCGACACGCTCTGTCTCGATGAGGCGGAAGACCTCCGTTGCATTGAATTGTGAGATCATGACGTGCTTTCCGCCCATCATCACCAGAAAGTGCGGAACCCCCCAGCCGTTGGCATGGAACAGCGGAATGGTGTGAAGTTCCACTGATCCGTTTCGCGTGTGGAGAGCAACGCAGGTATGTAGCGCATGCAGGTAGATATTTCTGTGGCTGAGCATGACGCCCTTAGGCCGGGCACTTGTCCCGCTCGTATAGAACAGCTCCGCCACGCTGTCCTCGTCCACAGAAAAGATGTCTGCACGGCAGGGCGGGGCAGCCGATAAAAGATCTTCATAAGCTTTAGTGGCCAGCCACGAACCCGTTGGGGTACCCTCCATCTGATAAAACGCTTCCACAGACTCCAGATCTCCGCGAAACTTCTCTACGACTTGTAAGAACGGCTCATCGAACAGGAGTACTCTGGCCCCTGCATCGTTCAGAATATAGGTGAGCTCAGCTCCCAATAGCCGGATGTTTAAGGGCAGCAGAACCGCGCCTGCTTCCAGTACGCCGTAGTACGCTTCCAGCAAGCGATGCGAGTTCACGGCTAGAAGGGCCACTCTATCGCCCGGCTGCACTCCCGATGCGCGCAGCAGACCGGCCAGTTGGCGAATCCTTCGCCCAAACTCAAGATAGGTGAATCGCTTTTCACCGCATACGACAGCGATGCGACCGCCGTACTGCCGCTCCGCATACTCCAGAAATCGCAGCGGGGTCAGTGGCACGTTCATAGACTTAGCTCCGGTGACGCTTCAGCAATCCGAAGGGTCTCGAGTGCGGTCCGAATCGCCTGCGTCAAAGGCGCCGGCCGACGCGTTTCACGATCGACAAAGACCTGAACGACCCAGCCTTCGGCGGAGGCCTGGATTGCTCCGGCTCGGAATAGTCCTATTCCATATCGAACGCTGCTCCGTCCAAGGTGATCGACCCGAAGGCCAGCCTCGACTACTTCGGGGAATGCCAACTCGGAGAGGAATTTGCAGTGGGACTCGGCGCAAAACTGTAGGATCGGGCCGTTCCATAGATCAAGCGCACCCGTGCGCATGATGTAGTTGTTGATCGCGGTGTCGAAGTAACTATAGTATTGAGCGTCATTCACGTGGCCGTAAGGGTCGGCATCGCTCCAGCGTGTCGGAATGTACTCGAAATGAGGGTAGTTCGGCCGTTCCGGCATGTTCACCCACCGAATAAAGATCAAGACGTCAAGCAAAGACAGTTGGAAGCGTATAGACAATCCCATACCCGTCGGTGCATGGCAGACCAGAATAATGCCGGACCGCAGGGGTCGGTGTCAAGAAACCTGTGCAATTTCAATACCCGAGCGTGCTACAGCAATCGCGAACTAAAGCAACGGAAGGCCAGGGTCGTTGCTTTGAGTCATATCCCTTGTGCAGTATGGGGTCTTTACGTGACGGATCTCAGGGACGGAAGAACGTAGGAGTTGTTCCCTATGCAAACTTGCAGAGCATGCTCTACGAAAACACTTGACAACCGCATCTCACTTGCTGCAACGTACTCGTGTCCCGATGCGCCGCATCCTGTGCTTGTCGGGTTCAGCCGCTGTCTGCAATCCCGCTCCTTTACGAATGGCAGCTTGATGCTTGAATCACAAGGAGAACCACATGAAATTTATCCGCTATAAAAAGGATGGCTTTGCTGCTCTTGGAGCCATGGACGGCTCAAAGCTGTACGGAGGCGGAACGGGACTCGCCTTATCCGCCCTTGTCGCCGCAGGCACGAGCGAGTTGGAGGCTGCCCATAAGCATCTGTTGGCCGGAGAAGAACTAGATCCAGTCGGCGTAGAGTTCCTCCCGCCCTTCCCAGAGCCCGAGAAGATTATTTGCGTAGGGTTGAACTACAGGGATCACGCTGCGGAAAGCGGCGTTCAAGTCCCTACATACCCTGTGCTCTTCGGCCGTTTTGCGTCCAGCCTGATCGGCCATCAGGCGCCTATCATCATGCCCAAAGTATCCGACCAATTGGATTATGAGGGAGAATTAGTCGCGATTGTCGGGAAAGCTGGCAGAGACATTTCGCCGGAGCGCGCTCTTGAGCACGTCGCGGGTTATTCTATCTTCAACGATGCGTCGATACGCGACTATCAGTTCAAATCCTCACAGTGGACCATTGGCAAGAATTTTGATGGTACCGGAGCTTTCGGACCCGCGTTTGTCACCGCCGATGAACTGCTCCCCGGTGCGAAGGGCCTACGGCTCACCACGAGACTCAATGGCACCGTGCTGCAAGACGCTTCGACAGACGATTTAATCTTCGATGTAGCTACGCTGGTATCGCTGCTAAGCGAAGCCATGACCTTGCGGCCGGGCGACGTGATTGTAACTGGAACTCCGAGCGGTGTTGGCGCGGCCCGAAATCCCAAGATATTCATGAAGCCGGGTGATGTTTGTGAGGTAGAAATTGGGAGCATCGGCCTGTTGTCCAACCCAATCGCGGCACAATCCTAGATGCCCCGTCCGGTGCCGCGCGACGACATGGGCGTCGTATGCTCATGCAAATCGGTAGCCGATGCGATGGGTCGTAAGTTTTCGTCAAAGTGGAAGGACTGAGTCATGGCTTGTATTTCGAACGCGTTGATTATTGGAGGCGGTATTGCCGGCCTGAGTTCGGCGATTACTTTGTCGAGGGTTGGTGTGCAGTGTGATGTCCTGGAGACTGCCGATATTCCCATGGGGGCTTCCATCGGTATTTCTGGGCGCGCCGCGGACGCATTGGCGGAGCTAGGCGTCTACGATGAGTGTTATGCAACCAGCTCCGTATGGGATGAGAGATCTTCGGCCGCGACGTTCTGGGATGCCACAGGCAAGCTGATTAGCAGGATGCCGGATCGGCCGACTTGGCCGGGTGCCAAGACCGCATTGGGCGTGTATCGACCGGTCATGCTCGATCTTTTCGAGCAAAAGGCTCAGTCTTATGGAACTCGCATCCATCGGGGACTGACCGCACGCAAGATCGTTCCTTCTAGGAGCGGTCCAACTGTGACTCTAAGTGACGGACAGGTGAATCGATACGATCTTGTTATTGGCGCGGATGGGATCTGGTCATCGACCCGTCGAGAAGTCTTTCCGGACGCGCCGACGCCTGACTATGCCGGCCAGATGAGTCTCCGTTGGATGGCGCCCGGACCGGCGATCGCCGATGAAGGCTTTTACGCTGGCCCTGAAGGCCGCGTAGGTTTTTACTATATGCCGCAGGATCTCGTGTATGTGGCTGGGGTGATCGCCTCGCCACAGCCCATCCGGCCGTCAGCCGATGAGCTTTACATCCTGTTCGATAACCTTCTTGCGACGTTTACGGCTCCGGCCATGGTGGAGTTGCGAAATCGGTTAACGCGCGATGCGGTACTGATTTGCCGGCCGTTTGAGTGGGTGCTAGTTCCTAATCCTTGGCGCGACGGTGTGCTGTTGATCGGGGACGCAGCGCACGCGACGACTGCGCACATGGGCATGGGCGGTGGAATGGCCATTGAAGATTCCGTAGTCCTGGGGCAGTGCATTGCTGAGGCTGGCTCGCTCGAGAAAGCGGTAGAACAATTTATGGAACGGCGGTTCAACCGTATACGCACGGTGGTCGAAACTAGCATTGCAATTTCTCGAGGCGAGCAAACCGGCGCGCCGCTCTCGGAGCGTATGCGCCTCTCAAAGGCTGCGTTCGCCGTATTGGCTGAGGCCTACTGATCCGCTGCAGAGCTTTCAAAGATGCCAGGAGAACTTCCGTGACAAACCCTTTAACGCCGGATGCCCTCGATCGCCTATTCCTCACCGCACGAACCTGCAGCCAATGGTCGGACAAGCCAGTCGACGATTCTCTGGTGCACGTACTGTACGATCTTCTCAAGTCAGGTCCTACTTCAGCCAACAGCAGCCCCGCGCGTTTCGTTTGGGTCCGCTCTGCTGATGCAAAAGCACAATTGGCCAATACGGTCTTCGAGGGAAACAGGACGAAGATACTATCCGCTCCCCTCATCGCCATTGTTGGGCACGACCTCGATTTTGCGAACAGCCTGCAGAAGCTGCTTCCTGCAGACCGCGTGCCCCCCATGCAAAAGATGTTTAGCGACCCAAATCTAGCTCAAGTGACAGCGATGCGCAACGGCAGCCTGCAGGGGGCATACCTCATCATGGCCGCGCGTGCGTTGGGTCTGGACTGCGGGCCGATGTCAGGCTTCGATCACAAGGCGGTCGATGAGGCGTTCTTTGTAGGGACGCAGGTTCTATCCAACTTCCTCTGTTGCCTCGGCTATGGGGAACAGCCTCCGTTCCCGCGCAATCCCCGTCTCAGCTTCGAAGAGGCGTGCCGCTTCGCCTGAGCTTCGCCGGTCTTGTGGCAGCCGGATCAGGTATCCACTTCTTGCGCGTCTACGTCCGCTGAGTGACAGGAGACGCGCACCGCTGGCCCGGGTGAACGAAAGAGGCGCACGCTGTAGCTTTCGTCCATTCGGTCATTCTGCCGATTGTTGCTTGCGAAGCGTCTCTAACGAGTGCTAATGTGGCGGATTGAACACAGTTCTTCGGAGAGTGTTTATGCAGACGATGTACAACGGTTTGCCGGTGCCTGCGAATGGTGAAGCAATTACGTACGAAGACGGAACGTACAGGGTGCCAGATCATCCCATCATTCCGTTCATAGAGGGCGACGGCACGGGCCGCGATATCTGGCGGGCGTCGCAGCGGGTATTCGACGCGGCGGTGGAGAAGGCGTACGGCGGCCAGCGTTCCGTGCACTGGTTCGAGATCCTTGCGGGGGAAAAGTCCTACCGCAAATCGCAGAACTGGCTACCCGAGGATTCGGTGCAGGCAGCTGTCGACTTCCGCGTCTCCATCAAGGGACCGCTGACAACGCCGGTGGGCGGCGGCATCCGATCGCTCAATGTCGCGCTGCGGCAGATCATGGACCTTTATCAATGCATTCGGCCGGTGAAGTACTACGCTGGCGTGCCCAGTCCTGTAAAGCATCCCGAGAAGCTCGATATCGTGATCTTCCGCGAAAATACCGAAGACATCTACGCCGGAATCGAGTTTCGCGAGGGAACACCGGAGGCGGCCAGGTTTATTTCGTTTGTGAACGACGACATGTTGAAGGGAGTCAAGAAGAAGATACGCCTCGACTCGGGTGTGGGCGTTAAGCCGATCTCCATTACAGGCTCGAAACGCCTGGTACGCGCAGCCATTCGCTACGCGATCAAGGAAGGCCGGAAGACGGTAACCCTCGTCCACAAGGGAAACATTCAGAAGTTCACAGAGGGCGCGTTCCGCGAATGGGGCTATGAGGTTGCCGTCCTGGAGTTCCGTGATGAGACGGTCACAGAGCGGGAGAGTTGGATTCTCGATAACCAGGAGAAGAACTCCGGCCTTTCACCACAGGAAAATGCGGCGATGATTGAGCCCGGAATTGAGTTCGCACCTCCCGAGTTTGGCACTGCCGTGGTTGCAGAGGTCGAAGGTGTCTTGAGGACGATCGGAGCCTCTCATGGGGAAGGGCGCTGGAAGAAGAAGATACTCATCAACGACCGGATCGCTGATTCCATCTTCCAGCAGATTATTATCAGGCCCTCCGACTACAGTGTTTTGGCGACTACAAACCTCAATGGAGACTACATTTCGGATGCGGCCGCTGCGCAGGTCGGGGGGCTGGGCATTGCGCCTGGCGGGAATATCGGCGATGGATACGCGGTCTTTGAGGCGACCCATGGAACTGCTCCGAAATACGCCGACCAGGATGTGATCAATCCGGGTTCAGTGATTTTGTCAGGGGTCATGTTGTTTGATTTCATAGGCTGGTCAGAAGCCGCTCGGCTGATCGAAAGGTCACTGGAAACAACCATTGAGCAGAAGTTCGTTACCTATGACTTTGAACGTCAGATGCAGGGAGCGACCAAAGCCAAGACCAGCGAGTTCGCCTCCAGAATGATCGATAATATGTAAGCCATGGCGCGCTACAGTTGCATAAGCTCAAAGGAACATCATGCTCATGCTTGGTAAACACGCCGCTTAAGCTTAGCGCAAGCATGGGCGTGTATTAGCGGTTTTCCTCGGTAAATGAGCTTACTTCGGTACGTATGGGCTGGAAACATGGGAAAACCAGCAGATTTGCGTAACAATCCATTGACATTCCCTCCAAAAGAGCCGATGGTGAAGGGCGGTACGGTTCTCGTTTCCGCATGAACACTGGCGATTTCGGTCGCCGGCCACTCAGCCAGTGTCTCCCGGACGCTTCCCGCATCACCGACTCTCAGCACGTAAAGGAGTAACACGCAATGGCAAAAGGCATGACCAAGACAGCTCTGATCCGCTCGATGGCGGACCAGCTAGAACTTCCCACCAAGCAAGTCGGCACGATCCTCGAGACCCTCGCGGCCACCGCCATCTCCGAGACTAAGAAGAACGGCGAGTTCACCATTCCCGGCATCGGCAAGCTCGTAAAGGCGGAGCGCAAGGCGCGCCTCGGGCGCAATCCCCAGACCGGCGAATCTATCAAGATCAAGGCGAAAACTGTGGTCAAGTTCCGCGTCGCCAAGAGCGCTAAAGACACCATCGCGCCCGTCGCCGCCGCAAAGGCCGCCAAGGCTCCGGCAAAGGCCGCGAAGGCCGCCAAGAAGTAGGCGGGTGTGGCCGTCAAGAGATAGCTCGTACTTGACGGCCACGCTCCTTCCATCCCGCCGAACAGCCGCTAAGCCAATAAGACTACCTTTCCGATCCCACCCTTTTCCGCCGCGCGATGCCCTTCCGCCGTGTCTTCAAGCGCAAGCATCCGGTCGATAGGGAGGACCAGCCGCTTGGCGAACACATCTTCCGCGAGTTTGCGGAGGGATGCTGCGTCTGACTCGACCGCTATGGGAACAACCGTCACGGTGGGGTGCATCTTGGCGTTGGCGGGCATCCCTAGGACCGAGGCGAAGATGCCGCCTTGCTTTACTTTGCCGAGGAGCATCTCGGCGGTCTCATGCCCGACGGCGTCGGCGACCGCATCCACGAAGCCGAGCTTGGCCATCGCCTCTTTGTCGTCGAGCGCGAGGACGTCATCGGCTCCCAGCGCGGCGGCTTGTTCCAACTGGCTCTTACGAACGCCAGCGATGACGACCGCACCCGCTTGTTTGGCCGTCCATACAGCCGCTCGTCCTACGCCGCCGAATGCGCCCGCGACCAGCACCGTCAGGCCGGACTGGATCTTTGTCCCGCGTGTGATGAGTTGTTCGCCGGTCAGAGTGACGAGGGGAAGCGCACCCGCCTCGGTCATCTCCAGGCCGTCCGGCACGCGCGCGAGGTCTTCGGCCTTGACAACAACCAACTCGGCATAGGTCTTGCGGCCAAGGGCCATGACGCGGTCGCCAGGCTCGAAGCCCGAGACGCTGGGGCCGAGCGAGCGGACGACACCGGCGATGTCGCGGCCGAGGATGCCGGGGAACTCGACCGGATAGCGTGCTTTGGCTGCGCCGCTGCGTATCTTGTAGTCGACCGGGTTGACGCTCGTGGCGGTGACGCGGACCAGGACCTCGCCCTCGCCGGGAAGGGGATCGTCGACGTCCTCGTACTTTAGCTTGTCGGGGCCGCCGTATTCATGTAACACCACAGCTTTCATCGCTGCACCTCATGGGATGAGATGCCGTTCGGGCCGCCTACCGCCGAAGGAAGACTGCGGCTACGTCGTCTTCGTAGACCAGCGCGAACTGCGGCGCCAGCCTGAGGACCTGCGTCAACGGCTGTTTGACGGGCGCGATGACGAGCTTGGCACTGCGGAACTCCACATCCGCGCCCCAGCCGGGTTCGGCGGACCAGGTCTTGAGCGCGGCTTCGAGGCGCTCGTCGCCATAGAGCGCGGCGCGGCCATCAAGGCTAACCGGCTTTCGCAGGGTCCACATCAGGTAGCCACCCCATTCGTAGGTGTTGTAGAGCGGACCGTCGTAGCCGCGGGCTTGCACCGCCTCGACCGCGCGCACGGGCAGCGTCTTCGCAAGCCTGGTTTGCAGCCGGGCCTCGGTGATCCGCATACTCCATGCGCCGGCCAGCAGACCGCAGGAGGCCAGACCTACCAGCCAGGGGAGTGGAACGTCGGCGGGTGCTTGTTTCGCGCTGCCGACTTGCGAACCTTGCGCCAAGATCAAGGCAGTCGTGATCGCCAGGAGCCAGAGGTCACGCTGCGAACGGAACGCGACGGCGGCCGCAAACACCAGCAGCGCGGTCTCAAAGGGGAGAAAACGGGAGCGCCTTCCCAGTGCCGCGGCCGCCGCAAGCGTCATGGTAAGAAGCAGAAAGTCCCCGAAGCGGCGGAAAGGGATCGCCTGCATCTCCCGGACGAAGCGTAGGGGACCGCTCTGCGCGGCCAGATCGTAGGCGGCGCGGTAGATGTGCCAGCCATAGGGGTTTGCCATGGCCGCTAGGACGCATACGCCGAGCGCAAGCCATAAGGCTCCTGCACGCTGCGGGGTTGTCGTTAGTGGCTGCTTATTTGAGAGCGTGGCCGCTACAGCCATCAGGCCAAGCATGAGGAGGCCGTCCACAAATTGGATGTGGATGTTTGCCCAAACTACGAAGATCAGCGGCAGCCACCACAAGGTCTGGACTCGTCCGCTGCGCTGCACTCTTACAAGGATGTCGAGTTCGAGAGCGAACAGCAGGATGGTGAGCAGCCAGGGGCGGGGCGTATACAGCGGTGCTATGGACAGCATCACACCGGTGGTTAGTAGGGTCACCTTCGTCGCGTCCTCTTCGAGCCAGGAGAGCAGGCGATGCAGCACGACCGTGATCGCCAGCACCGCGCTGGTGCTATACGCCAGGAAGCCCAGAAGCACCCATCTACGGTAGAGCTGAAAGATCAGGCAGTCGAACAACCAGCTATACGCCACCCACGGCGCGCCGCCAACACCACCCTCGGCGATGCTCCGCGAGAACGGATCGACACGCGGCACGGCACCATGCTCGGCGATCCACTCCCCCGTACGAAGATGCCACCAGAGATCCTCATCCGCCACAACCGCGGCGTGCAGGCAGAGTAGCCCCGGAACTACAAGCAGGACGACCCGCATGGCCGCGCGGGCAAAGCGCTCTCCACGTGCACGGGGGGGGTACGCTGTCTGCAGCTTGTCTCCTGTCTGCCATTCCACGCGCCACGGACCCTCTCTTCCACCATACGGCGAGGTAAAGGGACGCTGGGCAATTAATAGGGTTGTGTACTTCGGAGCGCAACCAGCTTTACCGATTTGGTGCGATGTCACGGATTGCGGCGACGACAACATGTACGGTGACGGAAAGTTCCTGATCGCCCGCCTCGGTAGCAATCGGCGGCATCGCCATCGCCTGTTCGGGAGCTGCGACCTTCATCGCCATCATGGGTGCCGCCGCGATCCGTGGCGAGCCGCTCATTTCATTGACACTGATGGAGCGCACGGACGCCATGTGCAGACCCGCCGCTTTGGCGATCGTTTCAGCCTCGGCCAGTGCGGCCCGCGTCGCTTCCGCCGCAAGGCCACGCTGCGCCACCAGCGTCTCTTCTTCCGTCGCCAAGAAGGACGTGGAGTCGATACTGCTGCCGCCATTGGACAGCACCCCAGTCAGGACTTCAGGTGCCCTCTCCGCCGCGGTACGAAACGAGATCTGAGATGTTCCTGTGTAACTGACGGTACGGTCCGGGCCGTTGCGCTGCGACTTCGTGTCCGGCGCAAACGAGACGGCGGTTGTGGTCAGGCGCTCGACGTTCGCCTGGCGAAGATACGCTAGCAGCAGCCTTGACTTCTCGCCGAGCGCACGCTGCGCCGAAACCAGATCATGTTGCGTCGTCGTGAGACCGATCTGGATATCTGCTGTGGTGTTTGGAATGCGGGTATGGGCTTGAGCGTGGGTGTCGATCAGCGTGGCACACGTTTGCGGCGCGGTGCAGGGATCGCTGGTTTGCGCGAAGATAACCGAAGAACCATAGAGAAGAGCGGATGAAAGCAGCACCCGCCTACTCGTCGTCCATCTATTGCTCATCGTTACTCCCCTGCCATGCCGATCCATTAGGTTAGACACCGCAGGAGGAGAAAGTTCGTCCGATCGCCCAGCTGCGTTCTACGCCTTAACGCGCCGTACTGCCGGGAGCGTCGCCACTTTCCCCTTGGAAGCGCGCCAGTCCTGGTAGGCGACCAGCATCGGCGCGGCTACGGCAATGGAGGAGTAGGTGCCGATCAGGATGCCGACGACCAGCGCGAAGGAGAAGCCATGGAGCACCTCGCCGCCGAAGAGGTACAGCGAGAGGACGGTAAGAAAGGTGAGGCCGGAGGAGATGACCGTTCGCGTCAGCGTCTGATTGATGCTGCGGTTGACCACGTCCGAGAGCGACTCGCGCCGCGACTGGGCGAGGTTTTCGCGGATGCGATCGAAGACGACGATGGTGTCGTTCATGGAGTAGCCGATCAGGGTGAGGATGGCGGCGATGACGGTGAGGGTGATCTCCTGGTTCGTCAGCGAGAACGCGCCGACGGTGATCAGCGTGTCGTGGAAGACCGCCACCACCGCGGCGACGCCGTAGATCAGCTCGAAGCGGAACCAAAGATAGACGAGCATCCCGATCAGCGAGTAGATGGTCGCCAGCCACGCTTGCTTTTGGAGCTGCTTGCCCGCCGTCGGCCCGACGATCTCCACCTGCTGCACGTCGAAGGAGGAGTCGTGGTAGTTCGCGGTGAGCGCGTTCAGTACTGCCGAGCGGCCAGCGTCGTGTGCGGCATCCCCGGCGGAGGCTTGGGGAAGAGCGATGACCTCTTCATTGGCAGCTTGCCCGAGCGGCCCGCTGATCTTCTGGATGCGAAAGTCTTTCACTCCGGCCGCGTCGAGCGCATGGCGCAGATGGTCCTCATTGGGCGTCGACGGAAACTTGACGTAGACCATGGTGCCGCCCTTGAAGTCCACGCCCTGCGGCAGCCCGTGCCAAAACAACATGCTCAGGATGCCCGCCACGGAGAAGATCAGCGAGAACCCGAGAAAGTACCACTTTTTGCCCAGCCAGTCGACGTTTGCGTTGCGAAACAGTTCCACGTTCTAAATCCTCAGCGAGATGACTCGCGTTTCACTTCTGAAATCTAGATTGACAACGCCGCGCCGCGTTCGCGCCTAGCCAGGCCCGCGTCGAAGATGGTGCGCGAGACGAAGACGGCGGTAAACAGGTTTGCCAGCAGACCAAAGGTCAACGTAACGGCAAACCCGCGCACCGGTCCGGTGCCGAAGAGGAACAGAATCATGGCCGAGACAATAGTCGTCACGTGCGTGTCGATGATCGTGATCCAGGCGTGCGCGAAGCCTTGCTGCACGGCTGCGGCTGCGGTCTTGCCGGTCCGAAGCTCTTCGCGGATGCGCTCGAAGATCAGCACGTTTGAATCGACACCCATGCCGATGGTCAGGATGACGCCCGCGATCCCCGGCAGCGTCAGCACCGAGCCGGTGTAGCCCATAAAGCCCAGCAGAATGACGAGGTTGAGAAAGAGGGCTAGATCCGCGTTGACGCCCGCGCCGCGATAGTAGATGAGCATGAACGCCATGACGGCCAGCATTCCGGCGATGGCCGCCAGTACGCCCTGGCGGATGGACGCCGCGCCAAGGCTGGGGCCTACGGTGCGGGTTTCGAGGAACTCAAGCGAGGCGGGAAGCGCGCCCGTGCGGAGCATCAGCGACAGGTCCGTTGCGGACTGCTTGGTAAAGCCGCCGCCTGAGATGCGGCCGGAGTCGCGGATGGCTGACTGGATGCCCGCCACCTCGCGCACGCGGTTGTCGAGCACGATGGCCATCGAGCCCGCGCCCTTGTGTTCGTCGGTGTACTTGTAGAAGCGGTCGCCGGCGTCGGTGGTTAGGTTGAAGGTGATGTCGGGGCGGCCGTTCTCGTCGGTCGACGGCTGGGCATCGCGGAAGTCGTTTCCGGCAACCTCGCTCACGCGCTTCAGCAGCCAGACCTGGTCCGCGCCGCCCGTCGTGCCGCTGCCGCGCATCAGCACAGAGTCCGCCGGGATCGTTCCGCTGTTCGCCTGGAGCGCGTCCTGATCGCTCGGGAACGGACCGCCCGCAACCTGATGGATTTCGAGGCGTGCGGTGGATTGGATGACGTCCTGAACGCGGCTGAGGTCGTCGACGCCGGGAAGCTCGACCAGGATCTCGTTCGCGCCCAGGCCGTACGGCTGCACCGTCGGCTCGGAGACGCCGAGTTTGTCGATGCGCTCGCGGATGGTCTCGATGGAGGTCTCAAGGGTGCGCTTCTCGAGATCAGCGATGGCCGTCTGCTTCATCGTCAGCTTGGAGCTGCCATCGGAGTTGTTGGCCACGTCGTAGTTGGGGTAAGTCCCGCCGTTCAGCAGGCTACGCACATCGCCGGAACGCGCCGCCGGGACGCCCGAGATCGTGATGGTGTCGAGGTGCGCGGGGTCGAGCTTACCGACGGTCGCGCCGGTGATCCCGGCCTTCTGCAGGTCCGCTTCAAGCCGCGCGACATCGTTGTCGGTCTGGCCGGAGATCGCCTCCTCCACCTTGACCCGCATTACCAGGTGGATGCCGCCCTTCAGGTCGAGTCCGAGATGGATGTGGTCGGCGAGCCCTTGCTTGAAGCCGTGACGCGGAAAGCCCACGATGCCAATACAGAACACCACCAGAATAGCCAGGATGAATGCCGTCTTACCGGCCAGATTCTTACCCATAATCGTCTTAGGAGGACATCGCGGCCCGGTCCCTTATCTCTTCCTTTGTGCTGATTTGTCAAGCTTCATCGGGCGTGGTCACCGTGGCGATCGCGCTCTTTACAAACTCGAGCTTCACTCCGTCGGGCAAGATGCGCAGCACGACGACGTCATCCTTCACGGTCAGCACCGTTCCGCGAAGGCCGCCGTTGGTCGTCACCTTGTCGCCGGACTTCAACTGGCCCAGCATCTCCTGCCACTTCTTCTGCTTCTTCTGGTTGGGCGCGATCATCAGAAAGTACAGCACCACAAAGAACAGAATGGGTAGGGCCAGACCGCTCAAACTGCCGAAATTGCCCGGAAAACTCTGCATCCACATCGCCAACATCGTATCGACAGCTCCGTTCGGTCGGCCCTTCTCCTGCCGCGCAAACGGACAGCACAAAACGCTGGGCGCAAGAAGGGTGCCTAGCCTCTAAGGATTGCCCACCGGGCGGCCCCTGTCAAGTCAATCCAGTCCCGATGCGGCTCGCGGTTCAGCTGTTTATGTTCCAGATGTCCGTCTGCCACTTCCACGCTCCGCCATCTTCCTTCCAGTGCACCACATACTTGGCAGACACGGTGTCGCTACCTGCAAGCATCATGACCGCCTGGCCGATCTCGACGACGCCGTCGCCCGCCGCCTCAGCGGAAACGGTGTTGAGCGTGGCCGAGACCACACCCATCGCGTCGAGCCCGTGCTTCCAGAACGCCTTGATGGCGGCGCGCCCTGAGACCATCTCCGCGCCTGGCGGCAGAATACGCGCGTCGATCGTGTACACCTCGTCCAGATCGTCGATCTGCCGGTCGCGCACTACGCTTGAGCAGAAGAGCTCGTTGGTCAACCGCATGCCTTCCTGTGCCGCAAATGAAACGTCCATCTCATCACCTCGTAGAATTCCGCGTGCGCAAACGTCATTTGGCGCACGTATGGTCCACGGCAGCCACTATAGGCCAATCTCCGCTTCAGCTAAATAAATTATTTCCGCGGTTGCTGCCGGAGACGCGGAGGCACCACAATGCCATCATGGCCGCGTCTTCCTTTGCCACGTATCCAAGCCTTCGCGACCGTGTCGTGTTGATCACTGGCGGAGGCTCGGGCATTGGTGCCTCGACCGTCGCGCACTTCGTAGCACAGGGTGCCCGGGTGGCCTTTCTCGACATCGCCGTCGAGCCTTCGCGGCAACTTGTGGCGGGCCTTCCGCAGCCTCCAGTGTTCATCCCTTGCGACCTTACGGACATCGGGTCTCTGCAGGCCGCGATCTCTCAGGTAGCCGCTGAGCTTGGCCCGATTGAAGTGCTCATCAACAACGCTGGCAGCGACACTCGTCACCATTTTGAAGACGTGACGCCCGCCTTCTTCGACGAACGCCTGGCGGTCAACCTGAAGCATCAGTTTTTCGCCGCGCAGGCCGTCGCGCCCGGCATGAAGGCTCTCGGTCGAGGCGTGATCCTCAATATCTCCTCGATCTCCTGGATGATCCCCGGCGAAGATGTGCCGGTCTACAACATCGCCAAGGCCGGCATCGTTGGGCTTACCCGCTCGCTCGCCCGTGAGCTCGGTCCTTCGGGCATCCGCGTCAACTGTGTTCTTCCGGGAGCAATCCTTACCGAACGCCAGCAGCGTCTTTGGATGTCACCCGCGTACGAAGCGGAGATCCTTGCCCGGCAGTGCCTCAAGCGCCATCTGCTGCCTGAAGAGGTCGCCCGCCTTCTGCTCTTCCTCGCCGCCGATGACAGCTCCGCCATCACCAATCAGAGCTACATTGTCGATGGCGGCTGGATCTAGACAAGCCATATCGGGCGCGTTGCAGCCGTCGGAATCACTCTTCACGCAACGCCATTCATCGCCATCGCATAAGATATGCAGGAGACACAGCCTTATTTGAAGCAGGTATCCGTGAGCAAAACCCAGCAGAGCATTGCCACCCACGCAGCCGACGACACCTCCATTGAGGCGCTGCGCTCGTCGTTCCTGAGCCATCTCACGCGCACCGTGGGCCGCCTGCTCGACGTCTCTACGGAGACCGAGCGCTATCATGCCCTATCCCACGTCGTCCGCGACCTGCTGATGGACGATTGGATCAAGACCATCCAGTCCTATCGCGAGCGCGATGTCCGCGTCGTCTGCTATCTTTCGGCGGAGTTCCTGCTGGGGCCGCACCTGATGAATGGCCTGCTCAACCTCGGCATTACAGAGAACTGCGCGGAAGCTCTCGACTCTCTGGGGGTAGACCTGAAGTCGCTCGCCCGAAGCGAACCTGAGCCGGGTCTCGGCAATGGCGGCCTGGGCCGACTCGCCGCCTGTTATATGGACTCTATGTCCACGCTCGGCGTGCCGGCCATCGGCTATGGCCTGCGGTACGAGTTCGGGATCTTTCGCCAGGAGATCCGCGATGGCTGGCAGCTGGAACGCTCCGACAAATGGCTACAGTACGGCAATCCGTGGGAGGTCCCGGTCTCGGACGCTTCGGTCACCGTGCAGTTTGGCGGCCGAACCGAGCACGTCAAAGACGACATGGGCGTTCTGCGCTGCAACTGGATTCCCAACCACAAGGTGATGGGCGTTCCCTACGACACCCCCATCCCCGGCTTTCGCAACGGGATCGTCAACCGTCTGCGTCTGTGGAAGGCTGAGTCGGTCGAGTCGTTCGACTTCGCCGCGTTCAACACTGGCGACTACATTGGCGCGGTGCGCGATAAGATGGAGTCCGAGACCATCTCGAAGGTCCTCTACCCGAACGACGAGACCGATGGCGGCAAGCGTCTCCGCCTGATGCAGCAGTACTTCTTCACGTCCTGCTCCTTGCAGGATATGTTGCGGCTCCATCTGTTGCAGAAGCCGTCGGTCCGCGACTTTGATACAAAATGGACGGTGCAGCTGAACGACACGCATCCCTCGATCGGCATTGCCGAACTGATGCGGCTGCTGATGGACGTCCACGGGCTGCCCTGGGACGAGGCGTGGCGCATCACCGGCGCGACCTTCGGCTACACCAATCACACCTTGCTGCCTGAGGCATTGGAGCGCTGGCCACTTCATATCTTTGGCGAGCTGCTGCCGCGACTGCTTGAGATCATCTACGAGATCAACGCTCAGTTCCTTCGCGCCGTCGAGCAGCGCTTCCCCCACGACAAGCTACGGCTGGCGCGCATGTCCATCATCGGCGAAGAGGGCGATAAAACCGTCCGCATGGCGCATCTGGCGGTAGTGGGCAGCAAGGCCATCAATGGGGTAGCTAAGCTTCACTCTGACCTGCTTAAGCAAGACACCTTGAAGGACTTTTACGAGTTCTTCCCGGATCGCTTCTCCAACAAAACCAATGGCGTGACGCCACGCCGCTGGCTGATGCTGTCGAATCCGCCGCTGGCCGCGCTGCTCGATCAATCCATCGGCCGGGGCTGGCATACGGACCTTACGCAGCTTGCGAACCTCGAAGCCTTCACCACTGACACTGGCTTCCTGGAACAATGGCGCAAGCGGCAGATCGAGGGCAAGACTGCGCTTGCCGCCTACATTCAGCAGACGATGGATATTGCCGTCGACCCGGCCAGCATGTTCGACGTGCAGGTCAAGCGCATTCACGAGTACAAGCGCCAGCATCTATGCGCATTGCACATACTAGCCCTTTACGCCCAGATCAAGGCCGGCAAGGTCGACAACGTGACGCCGCGTACCTTTATCTTTGGGGGCAAAGCCGCACCCGGATACCGCATGGCTAAGCTGATGATTAAGCTGATCTGCACCGTGGGCGAGCTGGTGAACAACGATCCGGTGGCGGGCAAGCTGATCCGCGTCGTTTTCATTCCGGACTACAGCGTCTCGCTCGGTCAGCGTATCTATCCGGCCGCTGACCTCTCCGAACAGGTCTCGACGGCTGGTAAAGAGGCCTCGGGCACCGGCTGCATGAAGTTCATGATGAACGGTGCAGTGGCCATAGGCACGCTGGACGGCGCGAACATCGAGATACGCGACGCGGTTGGTCCGGAAAACTTCTTTGTCTTCGGCCTGACCGCCGCCGAGGTGGCCCAGAAGAAGGCCGATGGCTACCGTCCGCGCGACTTTTACGAGCGTGATCCGCTGCTGCGCGAGGTGCTCGATGGGCTGGGTAGCGGGGCCTTCAGTAAGGGCGATTGGGAGCTCTTTCGCCCCCTGCTGGACGAGCTGCTGAACAAAGACACCTATATGCTGCTGGCCGATTTCCAGTCGTACATCAAGGTCCAGGCCGACGCGGGCACGGCCTTCCAGGACGCCGCCGGATGGAGCAAGATGTCGATCCTCAACACGGCCCGGTCCGGCATCTTCTCCTCTGACCGCGCCATTGCCCAGTACTGCGCCGACATCTGGAAGGTGCCTACGGCAGCGCAGTAGAGTATGCCTCATTTGCTGTGCGGAAATAGCTAAGTGATTGATCCTGTTCAACTTCTTAGAAGAAGCAAGCTTGGACAATTTGTTCGGCAGCGGTACAATTAGGAGGTTGCAAGGCACCCAGGGTCGTCTGGTGCAATCACGAAGCACGGAGCGTATTTGATCTTCACGAACGAAATCCGCCTCGCCAGCTGTTCCGTCGTCGCCCTTTGCATGATGTCAATCCCCACGATCACCCGCGGCGCACTAGACTTTACCCGTCCCTTAACCCTTGATGTCCCCGCACCGGCGGCGCCTTCCGTACCTCCACTGGCCAAGCCGCGGAAGCGCTTCTCGTTTCTCCATAGCATGACGAAGCCTGCAAGCATTGGCGTGGGTATCGCCTCCTGGTATGGCGCGGTGCTCGACGGCCATAAGACTGCCAGCGGCGAGACCTTCGACATGAACCAGATGACGGCTTGCCATCGGACGCTTCCGTTCGGCACGATGGTGCGGGTGGTCGACTTGAACAGCCACAAATCGGTCATCGTCCGCATCAACGACCGCGGTGTCCTCTTCGCCGACCGTATCATCGACCTTTCGCGCGGGGCCGCCGAGCGCCTCGGCATCCGCTCCGCCGGCACCGCCAAGGTCCGTGTCGATGTGCTCACCAAGCAGCAAGTGGCAGACCTCCAGAAGACTGAGATCGCCTCCACCCAGCCTCTTGAAAACCGCTCTTCTACACAGTAAGTTACGGTGGGGTTCAATGCCATGGCTTGACTAGCCCCTTACCCTCGACCAACTCTAAAATGCGGTCCACACGGTCTGACGCATCGAACTGCTCCACCACTCCACTCGGCCACCGCACCGCAATCCCCGTCAGTTTCGTTTCCAAGCCCAGCCCGAAGTGCACCCTGAGGTCGCTCGACGAGTTGTAGCTCGATCCGCTCCGCACCTCGTCCACCCACACGCGCTTTTCTCCCCTAACGGTTACGCGTGCGCCGATTGCATCGCGATTTGAGGCCGTTCCCACCAGACGCACGCCCACCCAATGATTGGCGTTCTTTGCCTCATTCACCAGAAGCATTGGCCGCTCGCTGAGGTTGTTGACCACTGCTTCCAGCCGCCCATCGTTAAACAGGTCAGCCACAGCCAGCCCCCGGCTTGACCGCGGCTCTGTCAGGCCTGGCCCTGCGCCTTTACTGCTGTCTTTGAACTTGCCGTTGCCTAGGTTTTGATACAGCAGCCGAGGCTCCCGGTACGCCGCTCCGAGCTTGGCCGAGTCGACCTCCGGATACACATGGCCGTTCGCCACCAGCAGATCTGGCCAGCCATCGTTGTCCATATCCGCGAACATCGCGCCCCACCCCAGTGCGTCCGTGTTGATTCCTAACCCCGCCGGGAAGGTCACGTCGTTGTACGTTCCGTCGCCGTTGTTGTGGTATAGCGTGGAGGTGTCGTCCGAGAAGTTCGTCTTGAAGAGGTCGATCTTGCCGTCGCCGTCGTAGTCCGCCGCCGTCGAGCCCATTCCGGCCTGTTCGCGCCCATCCTCATTGAACGCCACGCCCGCATCCGCGCCTACATCAGTAAAGGTTCCGTTCTTGTTGTTGCGGTAGAGGATCGCCGGGGTCGAATCGCAGGCGACATACAAATCAGGCCAGCCATCGTCGTTGTAGTCGAGTGTCGTCACCGAGAAGCAGTAGTGTGCCGCCGTCCTTTCAAACCCGCTCACCTTACTCACATCTTCGAACTTGCCTCCACCCAGATTGTGGAAGAGCACATTGGGCGCGCTCTCCAGCCCTCGCGGTCCGCACATCACGGGAACGCCCTTCCAGATGCATCCGGCACCCTGTCCGGGCGCGGGCGTCTTCGCCAGATCGAAGTGAACATAGTTCGCCACGGCGATGTCCAGCTTGCCGTCGCGGTCGTAGTCGACGAACGCGCACCCCGTGCCCCACTCCTTACCTGTCCCGGCCACCCCTGCCGATCCCGCGACCTCTTCAAACGTCCCGTTGCCCTTGTTGTGGAAGAGCCGGTTCTTCCCGTACCCGGTGACGAAGAGGTCTTCGTTGCCGTCATTGTCATAGTCCCCAACGCAAGCCCCCTGTCCCCAGCCAGTTGAGACCAGCCCCGCCTTCACCGTCACATCGGTAAAGGTTCCATCATGATTATTGTGGAAGAGATGATTCGTCGCGGCCTCGCCAGCCGGCTGCAGCGTCGTCCCGTTGACCAGAAAGATGTCCGGCCATCCATCGCGGTCATAATCCAGGATCGCCACGCCTGACCCCGTCGCCTCGATGATGTAGCGCTTGGCCTCCACGCTCCCGTTCACATTGCGAACGGTGATCCCGGCCTTCTCCGCCACATCCACAAACCATGCCGGTGGTGGATGGGCGATCGTTGCCGGGTAGGGCGCTTGTCCGCACATCGCGCAGGTCACCCAGACGACAAAGGCGAGAGGCCAAAAGAGCTTCAAGCCTTTGCCGCCGCCATGGCCATGGTCTTTAACACCTTGCCACCCTCTTCCACCACATAGAGCTTGTTCGCCGCCAGGTCCTTCAGCGTGTCGACCGTGCCCGAAGGCCAGCGGATCTCCACCATATCTGCCTTCGCCGCCTTGTCCAGCCCGAAGTGGATGCGCAAATCATTCTGCGAGTAGTAGCTCCCCCCGCTCCGCACCTCTTCAATCTGCACGAATGGCTTGCCGCCCAGGATAGTTGTTACGCTGATCCGAGCACCGATTCCCGCACGGTTCGCATTCACCCCTACCGTTCGTATCTTAATCCAGTTGCGCCCCGTGGTTGAATCGCACCGTAGCAGCTGCGGCAGCGCGTTTACGCAGTTCACTACTACATCCAAATCGCCATCATTGTCGTAGTCGCCAAAGGCGCACCCACGCGCCGTCGCCGCATCGTTGATCCCCGGCCCGCCCGCCGTGGTTACCTCCTCAAACTGGCCGTTCCTTAGATTGCGATAGAGGTACTTATGCTGGGCGTACGGCGCGTCGATGTGCGTCCCGTCGACCTCCGGGTACACGTGTCCATTCGAGATCAGGATGTCAAGCCAGCCATCGTTGTCCATGTCGAAGAACCCGACGCCCCAGCCGAGATACCGCGTATTTACCCCTAGCCCCGACAAATACGTGTGGTCCTCGAACGTCCCATCTCCCAGGTTCAGATAGAGGGAGTCCGTATCCCCGGCGAAGTTCGTCTTGACGATGTCCAGCAGACCGTCGCGGTTGAAATCACCAATCGACACGCCCATGCCCGCCTGCGGCTTGCCGTCCGGCGAATACGCGATCCCCGCCTCGATCGCCATGTCCTTGAACGTCCCGTTCTTCTGGTTCTGATAGAAGGTCGCCGCAGTCGAGTCGTTGGCCACATAGATGTCCGGCCACCCGTCATTGTCGATGTCCGACACCGACACGCTCAGCGCATAGGTCCCAATCGTCTCCCACATTCCGCTTTTCTGCGATACGTCGGTGAACGTCCCGTCGCCATTGTTGTGATAGAGGATGTTCTTACCGCCCTCCAACCCCGGCGGCCCGCACGCCACTTGTATACCTTTGTAGGCGCACCCGGCAGCCTCGGGTAAGGGAGCCGTCTTGATGTCGAAATCAATGTAGTTCGCGACAAACAGATCAAGATGTCCATCGCGGTCGTAGTCCAGAAAGGCGCACCCCGAGTTCCACCGCGTCTTGCCTGTCTGTATCAGCCCGGCCTTCTTCGTCACATCGGTGAACGTTCCGTTGCCGTTGTTTCGATAGAGCACGTTCTGCCCGTAGTAGCTGACGAACAGATCGTTCCAGCCATCGTTGTCGTAGTCGCCGACGCAGCACCCCTGCCCCCATCCACTTCGCGCCAGTCCCGCCTTCACCGTCACGTCTGTAAATGTGCCATCGCGGTTGTTTTTGAAGAGTCGCGACACCGGCTCCTGGCCCTTGGCGAAGCCTTCCAGCCGCGATCCATTTACCAGAAAGAGGTCGAGCCAATCGTCATGGTCAAAGTCGTAGAACGCCACGCCGCAGCCCGTCGTCTCGAGCAGAAACTTGTTCTGGTGCTCGCCCCCGTAGATCGTCTTGGCGTTCAGGCCTGCCTCGCGCGCGACATTGACAAAGGTCACGTCAAGCGGCGTACCCGCCACTGGGGAAGATAGGCCCTTGGGCGGGAGTTTCGGTTTTACCTCGTATACTAGACGCGATCCGATTTGTCCCGCAGCGGGTGCTTGCGCCGCCTGTCCTAAAGCAAGTACGTCGTCGAAGGACAGCACGAGTGCCGTCGCCGACAAAGAGCGCAGCATTTGCCGGCGGCTCATACCGCTTGTTGTGTTCACATCCTTCTGCACCGTCCGAGTATAGAGAACCGCTAGCGGCACCGGCAACCGTGCCAGACATCCTAGAACTGATTGCAGATGTATCTACCGTTCCTGACTTGGGAACGCTAAAGTCTATGAAATATTGTTTCCGCTCCTATGGTTTACAGGAAGCGACTAGCGGCGCATACAAAGGAAACAAGCCGATAAAACGAACAATCCAAGGATCATTGCGCCTGAGGACATAAAGGCAGCAGATAGCCAATATCGTTAGAAGATGACCTGTAAAGCCGCTGCGCAGATGTCAATGCAACTTCCGCGCCCTTTTCTAAAACAATTTTGTAAAAGTAATTTGACACGTTCCCTCACGAAGGCGTACGGTTCGGGTTGCTTCATCAAACCAGAAATTGCCGGAGCTTCACCTCCGTTCAAGCTAAACGCAGTTCACGTGTTCAGTGAAACTGTGACAGACAGGAAAGATGTACCGAACGCGCTTCACCTCCGGGCGACCGGAGAGTTCAAGGGAGAAACAGGATGCTGCATAAACTTATACGCGGGACCGCACTGGGAGTGACTCTCCTCCTTTCGGCCTCCTCCAGCTTCGGCCAGGCTGTCTACGGATCGATCTTCGGCACCGTCACCGACACGACTGGTGCCGTCGTTCCCAACGCCACCGTCACCGTCACCGACTCCGCCAAGGGAACTTCCGTCACGGCCACCACCAACTCCTCCGGCGAGTTCACCGTCGAGCACCTGATCCCCGACCCATACGACGTCAAGATTGCCGCCGGCGGCTTCAAGGGCTATACCCAAACCGGCATCCAGCTCTTCGCCGACACCTCCACCAAGGTCGCGGCCTCGCTGACCATCGGCGACGCCGCTGGTGAGTCTGTCACCGTGTCCTCCGACGCAGTTCCGCAGCTTAAAACCGACCGCGCCGACGTGTCCACCGTCTTCGACGCCCGGGAGATCGTCGATCTTCCGATCCCGGACCGCAACTTCACCAACCTGCAGCTGCTTCTCCCCGGCGCGCAGCAGCTCGGCTGGGCCCACGCGGCCAGTGAAAACCCCCAGGCCTCGAAGCAGATCCAGGTCGATGGGCAGGCCTTCGGCGGCGTCGCGTTTGAGCTTGACGGCACCGACAACCAAGATCCGATCCTTGGCATTATCGTTATCAACCCGAACTCCGACTCGCTCTCCGAGACCAAGATCACCACGCAAAACTTCGATGCGGAGTTCGGCAAGGCCGTCTCGTCCGTGGTCACCGCGCAGACGAAGTCCGGCACTAACTCCTTCCACGGTTCGCTCTTCGACTACCGCGAGAGCAACGCTAACCTGGCCCGCGATCCGTTCAGCCAGACCCCTAGCTCCTTGACTCCCACCAATCCCTTTCCCCAAGGCCTCAAGAATCAGTTCGGCGGCTCCGTCGGCGGTCCTATTTTCAAGAACAAGGCCTTCTTCTTCGCCGATTACCAGGGTTTCCGGCAGAAGGTTGGCAGCTCTGTCGTCGCGACTCTGCCTACCCCTCTCGTCACCTCGACCTGTCTCGGAAAGTCCGTCGGTCCGAGCGGAATCCCCGGCTGTGACTTCAGCGAATACCTGACGCAAGGTCACCAGCTGTATCAAACAGTTGGCACCGGCGCGAACACCACGTATGTTCCTTACGCTGGAAACGTCATTCCCATTGCCCAGCTCGACCCGGCGGCCATCAAGCTGATTGGTCAGCTTGCCAGCTTTACGCCTAATAATGCGGGTAAATTCCCCAGCCCGGTAACCCCCAACATCGGTTTGGCTAACAACTACGCTGGCGGGGGCACCGGCATCTTCAACGGCAACCAGTGGGATGTGCGCGGCGACTATCAGTTCAGCGAACGTGTCCACGCTTTCGGGCGGTTCAGCCGATTCACCGACACGCTCAGCGGCAAGACCCTCTTCGGAGCGGACGGTGGCGCAGGCTTCGGTCTTGGCGGCTTCGGCGGTACCTCGCTCGGAGCAAACGACAGCTTGGCTCTTGGAGCGGACATCGCCGTCAACAGTAAGCTGGTCACGGACGTTCGTCTCGGTTACTACCGGTACAACATAAAAACGGCAAAGTACGATCAAGGTGTACCGCTTGCCCAGCAGCTCGGCATCCCTGGTGAGAATCTTGATGCGGTCACCAGCGGCGCGCCGGCCTTCAACATCTCCGACGCTGGGGTTTTCGGCGGTCCGAACAATGGTCGGGGCGGCGGTCCGCAGTACGGTACCGGCCTTAACATCACGGCGTGCAATTGCCCGCTGACCGAGAAGGAAGATCAATTCCAGATTGTCAACAACTGGACCAAAACTCTCGGCAATCACAGCGTCAAGTTCGGCGCGGACATCCGCTACGCCCGAAACCTACGTGTCCCGAGCGACAATAATCGCACCGGTGAGATGCAGTTTGCTTCCGACCCGACTTCCAACCCGGCGGCTCCTTCGGGAACTTCCGTGGGCGGGCTCGGCCTGGCCTCTTTTGTACTGGGAGATGTGACCTCGTTCCAGCGTTACGTGAGCACGTCCACTAACGCCAAAGAGTTTCAGAAGCGCGACTTTTTCTATGCACAAGACACGTGGCGCGTGACTCCGAAGCTCACCGCCAACCTAGGTCTTCGTTACGAGTTTTACTTTCCTGAGACGGTCAACGCTCCCGGCAACGGATCGCTGATGGATCTCAACACCGGCTTCCTCAAGGTGGCGGGCATCGGGACCGTTGCAAGCAACCTGAACGAGGGTGTGCCTACGGGCGCATACAACCCGCGCATCGGTCTTGCCTATCAGGTAACCGACAAAACAGTGGTCCGCGCCGGCTATGGACGAAGCTTCGATATCGGCGTCTTCGGATCAATTTTCGGTCACGTCGTCACACAAAACATCCCGGTGCTTGCCAACCAGTCGATCTCGCCCACGGGAGGCAAGACCGCTTCGTCGTTCCAGCTTTCCAATGGTCCGACGGCCTTTGCCTTTCCCGCGGTTCCTTCCAATGGTTTGCTTCCAGCCCCAGGGTACGCGGTCAGTCCCAAGGCGCGTCCGACTACTCTTCGTCTTCCAACAATCGACGCCTGGAACTTGAGCGTGCAGCAGTCTCTCACACCCACGCTGTCGATGACTCTCGCCTATGTGGCGAACAAAGGAACTCACACCCTAAGCGCCGGCGATGGTAACAACACCAACCCCAATGAAGCCGGTATTGTCCTGCCCTCGCAATATAGCGTGTCCGGGCAAACCCTCCACTACGATCCGACGGCCGGCAACGGCATCTCGGCCAACGGCGGGACAAACAACAGCACCCTTCTTTCGCGCTACTATGGCGGTAAGCTTGCCGCATGCGCGACGCCGGGATACGGGATTGTAAATGGGAGTCCTGTCAATGGCGGCGTTGCTTCCGGCGGCTGCGGGTGGACGAACGGCATCAGCTATTACGGCGATGACCAGGACACCCACTTCAACGCGCTTCAAGTCTCAGTGGCCAAGCAGTTCACTCAGGGGCTTTCCTTCAACGCGAATTACGCATGGCAGCGCGCCTTCGACTTCAACTCCGGTTACACCACTTGGGACCGGCAATCTACTAAGGGTCGCAGCGACTCCATCCGTGAAAATCAAGCTACTTTCTACGGCGTATATGAGCTGCCTTTTGGCCGCAACCATATGTTCCTAAGCAAAGCCAATCCCTTGGTAAATGGGCTCGTCGGCGGATGGCAGTTCAGCCCGGTCTTGACCGTGGCAACTGGTCTTCCGTTCACCCTCAACTACAGTGAATGCAGTTCAAGCATCCCGAACTCCGCTCCATGCTACGTAAACGGAACGCCTCATAACTTGAGGACTTCTAAGAGCGGTACACCCGGGCTTGGGGATGTCAAGTTCTATGACAGCGTTCTTCCCGGCGGGATCTCCAGCGGCACCAAAGTGAACGGAGTACCGGTTACGTTGTGCAATACTCCCTCTGGAGGCTTTAGCTGCTCCGCGCTGGACACGATTGGCAACTCGGGTCGTAACAGCATTTACGGTCCGGGCTTCTTCAACGGTGACCTGTCGCTCCAGAAGAACGTCACCGTACGCGAACACTACACCGCTCAACTCCGGGTGGACGCCTTCAACGGCTTCAATCACATTAATTACGGCAACCCGAACGGAAATGTGGAACAGACCGGCTCCATCACCTCGGGTCCCGGCGTCAACGGCTCCACCAACCCGCGCCAGCTTCAGTTCTCCGGCCGGTTCCAGTTCTAATCGGAACCTGACCATCAACCTCAGAGGGGAGCTCCGGCTCCCCTCATTTCTTGGCTACGCCCGTGTTGATCCGCTTTCCCATCTTGCTCGCCGCTCTTCTGCTCTCCGCCGCCCAGGCCCAGACGCCCTGGCAATTAGGTCCGTTTGCCCGCCCAATTGCCGCTCCCGTCATCCTTCCCAACGCAGCTTCGACCTTCGCCGATCCGCTTCTTCCCAAGCCTACCCACTGGGAGGCCCTCCACACCTTCAATCCCGCCGCCATCGTCCGCGACGGAGAAGTCTTCGTTCTCTACCGTGCCGAAGACAATTCCGGCACCATGCAGATCGGGATGCACACCTCGCGCCTTGGCCTCGCTTCCAGCACCGACGGCCTTCACTTCAACCGTCTCCCGGCGCCGGTATTCTTCCCGGCCAAGGACGCCCAGAACGCCCGCGAGTGGCCCGGAGGAGTCGAAGATCCGCGCCTGGTCCAGGCTCCAAACGGCACCTACGTCCTCACGTATACGCAATGGAATCGCATCACCTACTCCATCGGCATCGCCACTTCACCCGACGTGCTTCACTGGACCAAGCAGGGCCCCGCCTTCCTCGGCGCGCATGGCGGCAAATACGACCATCTGCGATACAAATCCGGCGGAATCGTCACCGAACTCCGAGACGGGCGTCTCATCGCCGCAAAGATCAAAGGCAGCTTCTGGATGTACTGGGGTGAGGGCGAAATTCATCTCGCCACCTCGCCAGACCTGAACCGTTGGACGCCCGTCGAAGACACCTCTGGTCATCCAAAAGTCGTCCTTAGCAAACGGCCAGGTCACTTCGACAGTGGCTTCCCGGAGGTCGGCCCACCGCCTCTCCTCACTGCTGATGGCATCGTCGTTCTTTACAACGGCAAGAACGATCCCGCCGCGGGCGATCCAACTCTCGGAGCGAACGCCTACGCTGCCGGCCAGGCCCTCTTCCGCGCCGACGATCCCGGCACCCTGATTGCCCGCGACGGTGAGCCTACTCTCAAACCCGAGGAGCCGTACGAGAAAACCGGCCAGTATGTTGCCGGGACGGCCTTTGCCGAGGGTCTCGTCCGCTTCCACGACACCTGGTTCCTCTATTATGGCTGCGCCGACTCGGCGGTAGGCGTCGTCACGGCTGCCCCTCGGCTTTCTGCCGGGCCTGTTGCCGTTCAAGCGCCGCTTCCGCCGCGTTCCCCTGCTTCGCCAACGCCTCACCAAGTGCCCGGTGCGCCTCCGACCATCCTGGATCGGCAGCCACTGCCGTCCGCAGCTGCGCCACTGCCTCCGCCGTCTTCCCCTGCTGCAGCAACGCTACGCCGCTCTTCAACGTAAACTCCGCCCGCTGCCGGTTTACCGCGACCCGGCTCAGGTCAGCCCCGATCTTCCGCTCCGCCGTCGCCCCGTCGCGATCGCCCTGCTGGGCCAACAGCGCCGCCAGCGTAATATGCGGGCTGGGCTGTCCCGGCAGCAGAGGGATTGCCTGTCGCATCGCCGCAATTGCCTTCTCCGGCTCCTCCGCCTGCTTATAGATGTTCCCCAGCACCGACCATGCCTCGCCGTTCTCCGGACGCATCGCTGTGGCGCGCTCCATCTGCGCCATCGCCTCCGGAAATCTGCCGGCTTGCATATACAAAATGCCAAGCGTATACGGCGGGTCGGGCAGGGAAGCGTCCAGTACCTCTGCTCGCTCAAATTCCGCGATTGCCTCGGGCACTTTGTCCTTCAGCTTAAGTGCCAGGCCGAGATCGTAGTGCAGGTTCGCGCTCAGCGGAGCACCCTCGTGCGGCAACGCCAGACCCGCGCGAAACTGCACCATGGCACGATCCAGGTCGCTTTGCTGCAAGAAGGCGACGCCCAGGTCTTCCCGTAACGTGGGATTTTCCGGCTCCAGCGTCAGCGCCCGCTCGTAGAGGGGCACCGCCCGGATGGCATCGCCAGTCTGCACCAGTGCCAGAGCATAGTTCGTCAGCGCAGCACCGTTCCTTGGTGTAGCGGCTACTGCCGCCGCCAACAAGGGCAGCGCCTCCTTGCTCCGCCCCGCATTTTGCAGCGCCAACCCCAACTCGTACCCTGCCGTCGCGTTCCCGGGAGCAAGCTCATGCGCCCGCTGCAGCGTCGCCAATGCCGCTTCATCCTTGTGCGCCGCCATCTGCGCCCGCCCCAGTTGTAACAGCGTCCCAGCATCACCTGGAGTCAGCCTCGATGCAATGTCAAACTCCGTAACCGCCCCAGCCGGGTTCCCGCGCGCCAGATACAACGCCCCTAAGTGCCCATGCGCTACGCTCATCCTTGGATCAAGAGCAATTGCCTGCTGGAACTCCGGCTCAGCCTCGTCAAACCGCTCTTGCTGCGCTAGAACCGTGCCCAGCGCGTCGTGCAACGCGGGACTCTCCGGAGCGGTTCCATGCGCCGCCCGCAGCCGTGCCTCTGCGCCCGCAACATCGCCCGTACCCGCCAAAGCCGTGGCATACGCAACCTCCATCTCCGGTGACAGGGGGGCTCCCGGACTCAACAAATGAAACGCGGCCATCGCCTCCGTATAACGCCCCAGCGAGCTGTACGCCGCCGCCAGATTCTCGGTCGCCGCCGCGTCGCCAGCATCCAGCCGGTGCGCGATCTCCAACTCCGCCACTGCCGCCGAGGTCCTTCCTTCCGCCAGCAGAACCGCTCCGTAGGCGCTATGCCCCGCGCCCACCTTCGGCGTCAGCCGCACGACTTTAGCGAACTCCGCGTCGGCCCGTGCCAGTTCCCCCGCTGCCATCGCCGCGTAACCCGCCCGAAAGGCCGCATCCGCCGCGCGCACCTGCTGCGCCATTTGCAAAAACAGCCCCGCCACTGCCAGCCAGATCATCCCAGGTTCAGTCTAAGCTGAACAGAGAGTTACTGGCCCGCCGCCTTCACCGTCACAAAGCTTCGCCCCGCATACAGTCGAAACTCAGCCGTGTTCGGCCCCGCCATTATTTGTAGCGGTGTCGGCCGATTCAGCCCCGCATCCTTCGTCGAGGCCGTCGTAAACAGATCGTGCGCGCCAATATCCTGCACGATGAACTTGTCTCCGGCGACAAAGCCGCACCCATAGGCTCCCGGCGCCAGCCGCTGCCCGCCGATCTCCAGCGGCACCTCCGTCAGCAGGTACGCCTGATACTTCTCCTGCACCGAAGTCGAATAGCCTGAAGTATCGACCAGCGACACCAGCATCATCCGTTTGTCGCCATCGGCCGCGAAGAGCACCCCGCCCGAGTTCCGCGCCTGCACCGCCGCGCTCTGCCCACGAAAGAACACCGTCGCCGGCAGCGCCTTCTGCACGTCGGCCGCCTTCATTACGCCCGCCGCCCCACTCGCGCCACCGGCCTGCGCCAACAGCATTCCCGGCATCGCACACGCCAGTACCAGACCCCGCAACCAACGAACCATCGTGTTCTCTCCTCGAACTTCCCACAACATCATACGAGAGAGCGGCGGCTACCCACCATCGCCGTCGCACGAAGGCAATCAGGGGCAATCAGGCTTGCCCCAGGCTGTTTAGTTTCGTCATGATCTCTTCCGGCAACTTCAACTCCGCCGCCGAAAGGTTTTCCCGCAGATGCCCCACCGACGATGTTCCGGGGATTAGCAGGATGTTCGGCGAACGTTCCAGCAGCCACGCCAAAGCCACCGACATCGGCGTCGTCTTCAACTCTGCCGCCGCATCATCCAGGATCGACGATTGCAGCGGCGAAAACCCGCCCAGCGGAAAAAACGGCACATACGCGATCCCGTCCTTTGCCAACTCGTCGATCAGCGCGTCGTCCTCCCGGCGCGCCACATTGTAGAGGTTCTGCACACACACGATCCCGCAGATCTTGCGCCCGTCCGCTACCTGCGTCGCCGTCACGTTGCTCAGTCCGATGTGCCGGATCAAACCCTGCCGCTGCAAATCTGCTAGCACCGTCAGCGGCGCTTCAAGCGATCCTTCCACTGGTTTCGCCGGGTCGATCATACTGCGCAGATTTACTATATGCAGCGTCTCCAAGCTCAGGTTCCTGAGATTGTCATGCACCGCCTGCGTCAGCTCCTCGCGCGAAAACGCCGGCAGCCACTCGCCCTTCGGACCGCGTTTGGCGCTTACTTTAGTTACGATTGTCAGATCGTCCGGGTAGGGGTGTAGCGCCTCCCGAATAATCTGGTTGGTGATGTGCGGTCCATAGAAGTCGCTTGTATCGATATGGTCAACCCCGCTCTCTACCGCCTCGCGCAGCACCGCCACCGCCGCATTCCTGTCCTTCGGCGGCCCAAACACATGCGGTCCCGCCAGCTGCATCGCCCCATAACCCATTCGCTTCACCGTCACCGAGGTGCCTGGAAACGTAAAGCTCCCTCCTAGTGTGTTCTGTGCATCCATGTCGATCTCTCCTATACTTCACAGTGTTGGATGAAGGAAGCTTCACCTTCGGAGTTCGCATTTGCGCAAAGCCGCCGCCACGCAATTGAAGCCAAGAAAAACGCCGCGGCAGGCGCGCTCCACCGCCAGCGTAGAGGCCATCCTCCAAGCCACCATTCAGGTTTTGCTCCTACACGGCAGGGCGAAACTCACCACCACCCGCGTCGCCGCCCGCGCCGGGGTCTCCGTCGGCAGCCTCTACCAGTACTTCCCCAACAAGAGATCTCTGCTCCAGGCCCTGCTCAAGCAGCACCTCGACGGCGTCGGCCTCGCCGTCGAAACCGCCTGCCAAACTGCTCACGGCACCTCGCTCGCTCACATGGCCGAGACCATCGTCTCCGCCTTCGTTCAAGCCAAGTTCCACAATCTTGACGCCGGTTTAGCCCTCTATGCCGTCAGCGATGATGTCGAAGGCAGGCGCATCGGCCACGAGATGCAAACGCGCGCTGCCTCCGTAATGGCCGCCATGTTCTTAACCGCCTGTGAGGCCTGCGTCATCGAACCCGAACTTGTAGCCACTACCCTGCTCAGTGCCATGGCCGGGGTTAGCCGCGCCATGCTCGAAAATGGTGTCACCCCCGCCACCATGCTCGTCCTGCGGCAACAACTTACCGTCTTGGTCCGCGCCTATCTCGCGGCTTCCGCCTCTCCCCCGACAGCCGCCGCTGATCTGCTCTAGACTGGAGCGTCACCCCAGCACGAGGCCGCCATGCGCTATCTCCTCCCCACACTTCTCCTCCTCTCACTTCCGGTCGAAGCTCAAATCCTTGCCGACTCCGGCCCCGTACTTCGCCGGCCTGTCTCCGCCGGCAAGCCATTCACCGTGGCCGGCGAGCGCGGGGTCCTCCTTGGCCAGCAGGAGGGCACCTTTGAGACCTGGGTGCTCCCCGTCAAGCTCCTCTCGCACCTCGCGATCACCGCCAATGTCGAGGGCTACACCGTCCCCATCGACCTCAATCAGGACGCCGCCACGATCGAGGTGCGCCCCGACCGTACCACCATGACCTACGCGCACATCGCGTTCACCTTACGGCAGATCATGTTCGCTCCCGACGCTGCGCCCGACGGCACCGGAGCCGTCGTGCTCTTCCAACTCGACGCCACCCGCCCCGTGGACCTCACCTTCTCGTTTACCCCGGAGGTCCGCTCCATGTGGCCCCAGCCTAATGGCGGGCCGCCTTCCGCCGAATGGCTCCCCAATCAAAACGGCGGCCTCTACATCCTCCACACCGACCTTCCAGACCTCGCCGGAGCCGTCACCATCCCCTCCGCTCAGCCTGGAATCATGGCTCCATACCAGGAAAAGCCGCAGGTCCATCCCCTCGAACTCAAGCTCCATTACGACCCCAAACGAGACGGCCCCCGCTTCTTCCCGCTCCTTATGGCCGTCGGCCGCACCCCCGAAACCGCCACCAACGCCGCCCTCCGGGCCAAACTCCAGCAACTCGCCACTATGCTGCCCGATCTCTACGCCGCCCACGCCGCTCGCTACGCCGCGCTCGCCCAGGACCTCACCTCCATCGATACGCCGGACGCCGCCCTGAACGACGACTTCCGCTGGGCCACCCTCTCCATCGAACAGCTAAAAGCCCGCGCCACGACCGGCGAGACCGCCCTCGTCGCCGGCTATTACTCCTCCGGCGACTCCGCCCGACCCGGCTTTGGCTGGTTCTTCGGCCGCGACGCCCTCTACACCCTGTACGCCGTCAACAACTTTGGCGACTTTGCCCTCACCCGCGCCGAGCTGGACTTCCTGATCGCCCGCCAGCGCGCCGACGGCAAGATCATGCATGAGTACTCCCAAACGGCGGACTCGAAGGCATACGACTGGCGCGCCCTGCCCTATATGTACGCCGCCGCCGACGCCACGCCGCTCTTCCTCACGCAGATGCTCGACTACGTCCGCGCCTCTGGCGACCTCGACTTCCTCCGCAAGAACCGCGCCGCTATCGAAAAAGCGTGGGCCTTCGAGACCGCCGCTACCTCCGATACCGACCACGATGGCATCTATGACAACTCCCAGGGTACTGGCTGGGTCGAGAGCTGGCCCAACGCCATGCCGCACCAGGAGATTTACCTTGCCCTCTTCGACCAGCAAGCCTCC
>CAXTUR010000002.1:0-54761 GCA_964247455.1 uncultured Acidobacteriaceae bacterium
TTGCTAATGGTGGTGATGTTGCTCATGATCGTTTCTCCTAACCTAGAGGCTTCATCGGCGTACATTAGGAAAACCTTAGTGTTTTCCGCTGTTCCACTTTGAACACTACCTTGTAAGTGTCTGAAAACTGGACGGCAACGCTTTGGGTAACCTCGGCATCATGCTGCTCTTCTCACAGAGCTACGGCCTTGCGGGAGCGGCGATTGGCGGCAGCCACCTTGACATTTTGGCGGCGGTCCAGTTCGCGAGAGGAGAACATCGTTCCCCGGCATTGCGGAGCGCCGCAGTGGCACGTGCCTTCTTCATCGTCCGAGTCGTAGAGGTTGTACTCGTAGACGAGCTCTTCGCCGGCGGCAATGTCGCGTAAGGCGAGGACGTAGATATGGCCATTATCATCCTCAGTCTCGCAGTTCGGGTCGCAGGAGTGATTCATGAACATAGCCGTGCCGAAGCCGTCGATGACCATGTCGCCTTCGCCGTAACCGAAGAGGTAGGTGACATGGCGGTCGGCGTAGCGAAGATCCGCGACAGCCTTTGTCATACGCGGACCGTCATACTCACAGACCCGCGCGCCTTTGCGGATGGGCCGCGTAGTGTAGCAACCGGCGGCGTGGATCGTGGAGGAGCGGATAATAAGACTGGGGAGCATGATGTGAGCAGGGTAGCAGAGGGAGGCAGTATGGGGCGTTGGATAGCTGCATTTAGAATGCTGGCAGTTGTGTCGGGCGCATGTGTGGCGCAAAAGTATGTGCCTCCGCCGCCTCCGCTCACGGTCGACCCCTGCATGGCGGTAGCCAATCCGTTGCTGCCGAAAGATCCGGCGGCCAAGGAGCAGCCGGTATGTCCTCCTCCGACACCGATCACTCCGGCTCCAGCGGCGGGCAACACGGCTGCCGATCAGTTCCCTTTCCCGGGGCAGGCCACGCCAGCGACCAAGCCAACGGCTGCGCAGCATTTTCCTTATCCGGGAAGCGCACCGGCTCCGGCTTTGCCTGCGAATAAAGCGGCTGACCAGTTTCCTTATCCGGGGGAGACGAGCAAGTCTCCAGACGCGGTGCCTGAGGGGGATACAAAACGGTATGTGCCGGACGCTCCGGCTCCCGGACAGAATGGTTCCGCGAACGGAGAGAGCGGATCGAGTTCCAGCAGCAGTTCGAGCAGCTCCGGTGGAAGTGGTTCGGAAAGCAGCGCCTCGCCGGGGAGCACGGACGACGCAGCAGGCGATGCGGCCCACGCGCGATCGCACGGGCGGCGAGCTCTGCCGAAGGTCTCAGCCGTGTCTCCGGAGGACCGCGTTTCGGACGATCTTGAGGTCGCCAAGTTCTACAGGGATCGGGGGAACTTTCAGGCGGCCTATCTCCGTGCGAAGGACGCGACCAAGCTGATGCCGGAGGATGCCGAGACTCATTTCGCCCTGGCACAGGCGGCGGAGAAGCTGAAGCGCAAAGACGAGGCGGTGGCGGAATACGCCTTGTACCTGAAGCTCGATCCGGCGGGCCAGAATACCTCGGCGGCGCAGCGGGCGCTTTCGCAGCTGCGATAGTCACGGGTGTAAGCTGATCATGCCTATCCACCCTATCCTGGACCGGCTGTACAGCGGATTCGAGCAACAGCTCACGGCGGTCGATGCTTCTCGAACACAGCTTCGCACGGAAGACGACGCGCGCCGTTGGAGTGTGCAGCAGATCGTCGAACATCTGCTGCTTACCTATGCGGCAACAAGCGAAAACTACCGGCAGCGGCTGGACAAGGGCAGTGGCACCAAGTCCCCTGTGACGATGCAGGCGAGGGTAGGGCAGTTTGTGGTGTGTACGTTGGGAAGGTTTCCGCAAGGACGCAAATCGCCCTCTTCCGTGATGCCGGGCGCGGATGCAGACCCTGAGACGGGCGATGCGTTGCTGGAGCGTGCCGGCATAGAGTTGCGGCGCTTCGACGAGCTTGCCCGCGACGCGGAACGGATGTTCGGTGGCCAACGGGCGATCAGCCATCCAATTCTTGGGCCTATGAGTGTGAAGAACTGGCGGCTCTTTCATCTGCGGCATGGGGAGCATCATCTGCGACAGATTGAAGCGATTTGCAAGGCAAAGGCATAACGCCAAGACTCAATGACGTAGAAGAGCAGACGCAGATTCGCTCCGGACATGACAAACAAGATTGCAGCTTCCATTCGCTGTGCTGCGAAATGGCAGAGACGTGATTCCGTCAGTCGGCGGCCATCTCTTCGGGGTCGACGTTCTCGACTACGGGCAGATAGCGTCGCATATAGCGAAGCGGATCTTCGGCGGCAGCCATTTCTTTAAGGTGGTAGATCCAAGCGTTGTCGCGGGCGCTGCGGCGGATGTAACTTTTCCGCTCCACGGTACCAATCGTCCCGTCACTCATCCGCCGGGTGAAGGTCTGGGGCTCGACCTGGAAGGTGATGCGGGTGCCCGGCTTCCAGAAATGCGAGGCAAACTCTTTCGAGAACAGCAGCGCGTAATAATGATGATGTTGGGAGAGGGTCGTCACGGCTTCGGTCGCGCTCTGCCAGGGTAGGCCTAACCGTGAGGTGTACCAGCGGCGGAACTCGAATCCATTCGCGCGGGCCTGGGCGACAAGCAGCTGGAGCAGTTGAACTCTGGTCATCGGACACGTCCTGGCTGAGACTCGGCGGTAAAGCGCGGTCGGGAACGTTTGGCAGAGAGGCGTTGCGCGTACAAGCCCGGACGCATAAAACGTCCCGGTGAGACGCCAGTGTACGAGATGATGCAAGGAAGTGGTTTGCACAGGGATGAATGGGAGATGAAGTTGAAGCTTGGTCTTAAGCTGTGTGTCGGGTGGACGACTGTTCTGTGTAGCTTGGTGGCGATGGGTGCGGCGCAGACAGGCCCGCCGATGGCAAATCCGCATACCGATCCCATCAATCTTGATCCCGAGGTGCGACGGGCACATATGTTGTTCTATAACCTTGACTACGACCGGTCTCTGACCGGGTTCGAGGGGGTGCACCGAACGCATCCGCAGAGTGCGATGGCGCTCGATTATGTGCTGATGGTGCTGATCTTCCGCGAACTTTATCATCAAGACCTGCTCGACACGACGTATTACGCTCACGATTCGTTCCTGACCAACAAACGAACCGTGATCATCGCGGACGACGTGCGGCGGCGTATCGAGGCGACGACCGACCAGGCAATGGCGCTATGCGAAGCGCGCCTCAAGGGCAATCCGAACGATACAGACGCTTTATTTGCGCGAGGCTATGCGCGGGGAATGCACGCGGCCTTTCTGACCCTGGCCGAGCACAGCTTTGTGGCGTCGGCGCGGCAGGGGCTGGCGGCGCGGAACGACAGCGAGCAGGTGTTGAAGCTCGACCCACTCTACGCGGACGCTAAAATGGCGGTTGGGATTCAGCAGTTCGCAGTGGCGAGCCTGCCTCGATTTGTGCGGTTGATGGTCGGGATCGCCGGTGTAGGCGGCAACAAAGAGCAGGGACTGCAGCTGCTGCGGGAGGCGGCGGGCGCGCCGGTAACCGGAGTGGAGTCGCAGACGGCGCTGTCGCTGTTCTTAAGGCACGATGGCCGGTACCCCGAGGCGCTGGCGGTGGAACACAGCCTGGCGACCGAGTATCCGCATGATTACCTCTTCCGGCTGGAGGAAGCGAACCTGACCAAGGACAAGGGCGATGGGCAGGGAGCAATCACGACCTATCGGGCCGTGCTGGCGGATGCGCGCAAGCCGGGGTTTTTCGTCGATCCGCGGCTGCAGCTGGCGTGGTTTGGGCTGGCGGATACCGAGCGCGGTCAGGGCGACATAGAGAACGCGGCGAAGCACTATCTCGAAGCGGCCGACCAGCCGAACTCCAGCGATTGGCTGCGCAAGCGGGCACGGCTCAACGCGGGCAAGATGCTGGACCTGCTGCATGATCACGCTGGAGCCGTCCGGCAGTATGAACTGGCGGCGGCCAGCGGCGGCGACCAGACGCAGGCCGACGAGGCGCGCAAGCTCACCAAGACAGCGTACGCCGGCAAGTAGGGAACCGGCGGTGTGCTGGGCGCGTAGTACGATGTGGCGAAGACAGGAGTGAACGATGTTTTGTACGCAGTGTGGCAAGCAGCTTGAAGCGGGTGCGCGGTTTTGCCCGTCGTGCGGGACGATGCGGGAGAGTGCGGCGGCACCTCCGTTCGGCGGAGTTCCGCGCCAAGGGCAGTTGGTGCGGTCACGTTCGCAGCGAGTAATCGCGGGCGTGTGCGGGGGTCTGGCTGAGCACTATGGATGGGACCTGACCGTCGTCCGCATCGTGATGGCAGTGACGGCGCTCTTTTCCGGCGTAGGGCTGGTTGTCTACGTAATCGCCTGGATCGCGATCCCCGAGGGGCAGTATGCACTCCCGTTCAGCTCGCCGATGCCGCCTCCGCCACCTCCTGCGACCACGGGGACGACCGCCTCTTGATGGATTCGGGTCGCGCGTTCAGGTACGAGGATGGCGAGTTGCGGTGCGAGGGCGTTGAACTGACCGCGTTGGCCGAGACACACGGAACGCCGCTCTACGTCTACTCTGGCGGACAGATTGCCGAGCGTTACCGTCTGTTCGCGGAGGCATTCGCCGGACGGGCACTTACCATCTGCTATGCGGTAAAGGCGAACTCCGCTCTGGCGATCCTCAAGCTCCTGGCGGATCAAGGAGCCGGCTTCGACATCGTCTCCGGTGGCGAGTTGGAGCGGGTGCGGCGGGCGGCTCCCGAGGCCTTGGGTCGGGTCGTGTTCTCAGGCGTAGGCAAGCAGGTGTGGGAGATAGACGCGGCGCTGGAGGCGGGCATTCTGCTGTTCAACGTGGAGAGCAAGGCGGAGCTAGCGCTGCTCGGCGAACGGGCGCAGCGGGCGGGTAAGCGGGCGCGGTTTGCGCTTCGGGTAAACCCGGATGTGTTCGCCGAGACGCACCCGTACATCTCGACCGGGCTGCGGGAGCATAAGTTCGGGATTGAGATTGGACGGTCCCGGGCGATCTACCAGTCTGTTAGCGGGAGTGAGTGGCTCGATGCGGCTGGCGTGAGCGTGCATATTGGCTCACAGATACGCAATGTGGAGCCGTTTGGAGCGTCGCTCGACCGGATGCTTGGGCTGGTGGCGGAGCTGAAGGCTGACGGGCACGACATCCGGTATGTGGATGCGGGCGGCGGGCTGGGAATCGAGTATGAAAAGGCCGCATTCGACGCGGTAGCCGAGGTCCGGGCGTATGCGGCGGCTCTGAGCGCCATGCCCGCGGACTTGCATCTGCTGCTGGAGCCCGGGCGGTTTGTCGTTGCGCAGGCAGGAGCTTTGCTAACGCGGGTGCTGTACGTGAAGAGAAACGGCGCGAAGACGTTTGTGGTGACGGACGCCGGGATGAACGACCTGATTCGTCCAGCCTTATATGAAGCGCACCACGAAATCGTGCCTGTTCGGGAACCCGCCGAAGATGCAATGGACGTAGTGGACGTGGTCGGGCCCGTCTGCGAGTCGGGCGACTTCTTCGCGCACGACCGCACGATGCCTTCAGTCGCGCCGGGGGATCTCCTGGCGGTGCTCGACGCAGGAGCTTACGGGATGAGTCAGGCCTCGAACTACAACACCCGGTGCCGCCCGGCGGAGGTGCTGGTGGACAGCGCGTCTGCCCGGATCATCAGGCGGCGCGAGACGATGGACGATCTGCTGGGGGCGGAGTCGGTCTAGCGTCAGGGAAGAGGACGCGCTCTCCGTGCTAAAGTAGCAAGGTTGCGGGCTTGGGTTGTCGCGCGGATTGCGCCGCCCATCCGCCAGTTCATCGCAGGAGGAACACCATGTCCGGTCACTCAAAATGGGCAACCATCAAGCACAAGAAAGGCGCGACCGACGCCAAGCGCGGGAAGATCTTCACGCGGCTGATCAAAGAGATCACCATTGCGGCCAAGTTTGGCGGGGGCGACCCGGACGGCAATCCACGCCTCCGGACGGCTATTGTGGCGGCCAAGGCGGAGAATATGCCGGCCGACAACATCAAGCGGGCCATCCAGCGCGGCACCGGCGAGCTCGAAGGCGTCAGCTACGACGAGATCACGTATGAGGGCTACGGGCCGGGCGGCGTGGCGATCATCGTCGATGTGCTGACTGACAATAAGAACCGCGCCGTCAGCGAGATACGCCATGCCTTCTCAAAGAACGGCGGCAACCTCGGAGCGGAGGGCGCGGTCTCCTGGATGTTCTCGAAGAAGGGCGTGATCGTTGTGGCCAAGTCGGCCGCCCCCGAGGACAAGCTAACGGAGATCGTGCTTGATGCCGGGGCGGAGGACCTATCGGATGAGGGCGACACCTGGGAGGTGCTCTGCGCGCCGGTCGATTACGAGGCCGTCACCGATGCGTTGAAGGCCGCAAAGATCACCCCGGAGCACGCGGAAGTGACGATGATCTCATCGACCTACACCAAGCTCGAAGGCGCGCCCGCCAACCAGATGATGCGGTTGCTCGAAACACTGGAAGACCTGGACGACGCGCAGAACGTCTACTCGAACTTCGACATGGACGAGGCGGCGATGGCGGCGGCGCATTGAAGATTTTTCTGAGCACTGTAGTGGCGATGGCTTTGTGGGGTAGGACGGTCGCTTTGGGACAGACCGAGACGAATCCTCTGCGCGGGCTTGGGCCGGCGTCGCATCTGCCGTTGGAGATCGGAGCGGTCGTTCAGGGCGGCCTAGGGGTCACCGACCAGCGCGACGGCTTCAAGTTCCTGATGGCGGGCGTCCACGGCGGCAAGGTGCTGACCGGCAATCATGGTTCGGGGCTGCTGCGCGGCAACTTCGAGTATGCGGCCGAAATCTTTCCCTTCTGGCAGTCGTATACGCCGAAGTTCCAGCGGGCGGACTGTATTCCCACGGCCGTGCCGAACACGATCGAGTGCACTCCGCTGTATACCGTGGGCGGCACCTATTCAGGAGCGTCAGTAACGCCGATCATCCTGCGCTGGAACTTTGCGGGGACGCGCACGATGAGCTTCTGGGCACAGGGTGCGGGTGGGCTGCTGTGGACCAATCACAAATACCCTGCATACGGTTCGCCGACGCTCAATCTGGGCAACGACGGGCCAAACACCGATGCGAGCGTGTGGAACTTCACCCCGCAGGGTGGGATCGGCCTGCACTACTTCGTCAAGCCGCACCGTTCGATCGATCTGGGCGCGAACGCTGTACATATCTCAAGCGCGTCGCTGGGGGACCGCAACCCCGGCGTGAATGCGAGCGTACAGTTTTCGTTGGGCTATAGCTGGTGGAAGTAGGCAATGACGCCCGACCCGATTATCGAGTGCGTTCCGAACTTTTCAGAGGGCGCAGACGCGGGCGCCGTCGAGAAGATCGTCGCGGCCATGCGCGTGAACGGGGTGCACCTGCTGGATTGGTCGCTGGACGCGGCGCATAACCGGTCTGTAGTGACCATCGCAGGTGCGCCGGAGGCCGTAGTCGAGGCGGCTGTGCGCGGGGCAGGCGCGGCGGCGGAGCTGATCGATCTAACCAAGCAGACCGGAGTGCATCCTCGGATCGGCGCGGCGGACGTTGTCCCGTTTGTTCCCGTGCATGGCGTCTCGCTGGCGGAGTGCGCGGTGCTGGCGCGGCAGGCAGGCTTGCAGATCTGGCGGCGATACGGGGTGCCGGTGTACTTCTACGGCGCGGCGGCGGCGCGTCCAGACCGTGTGCAGCTCGAAGACGTGCGGCGAGGTCAGTTTGAGGGCCTGCGGGAGGCGGCTGGCCGGGATGCGATGCGGCGACCCGATGTGGGCGGACCGGAACTCCATGCAACAGCCGGGGCGAGTGCGGTGGGCGCGCGGAGCTTCCTGATTGCCTACAACATCTATCTCGACCGAGCGGACATCTCGGTGGCGCGGGCGATCGCGCGGGATCTGCGGGCAGCGACCGGCGGTCTGCACGGGGTCAAGGCACTTGGTCTGCTCGCGAATGGGCGGGCACAGGTCTCGATGAACATTACCGACTTTTGGACGACGCCGGTGCGCGTGGTGCATGAGCGGGTGCGGACGTTAGCGGCGCAGCAAGGCAGTGCCACGGCGGAAGGCGAACTGATTGGGCTGATTCCGGAAGACGCCTTCGATCCGTCGGCGGTGTGGGTGAGCGAAATCCCCGGGTTTGTGGCGGAGGAGAAGGTGCTGGAGCGCAAGCTGAAGCGGCCCTTGGACTGGCCCATCATCTCTTAAGAATTAACCGCGGATTGTCACGGATGACACGGATCGAGAGCCTAATCCGTTCTTAATCCGCGTGATCCGTGGTCGTGTTATTGCGCCTAAGCAGGTTGGCTTCGACGAGCTGGAGGTCAGCTTCTGTGTCGACCCCAATAGTGTCATAAGGCGTGGGCTCTACATAGAGGCTCTGGCCGTTTTCAAGTAGGCGAAGCTGTTCGAGGTGCTCTGTCACCTCCAGCGGGCTGGGCGGCAGTGCGGTAAAGCGGGCGAGGGCGGCTTTGCGGAAGGCGTAGAGTCCGAGATGCTTCCAGTAGACGGCAGTGCCCGTGCCGTCGCGATCGTATGGGATGGCGGCGCGGGAGAAGTAGAGCGCGCGTCCGTCCGCGGCGGTGACGACCTTGACGGCATTGAGATTGCCGATGTTCTCCGTCGTGCAAAGGACTTTAAGCGTCGTGGCGTCTACATGCGGCATGGAAAAGGGGCGGAGGAGTGCGGTAAGGTGTTCAGGACGGAGGAGGGGCTCGTCGCCCTGAATGTTAACGTAAATGTCGGCTGGGTGGAGGAGTGAAACGGCGTGGACGCGGTCGGAGCCGCTTGGAAGCGCGGGCGAAGTCATCTCAACTGGCCACCCATGGGCGTGACATAGTCCCGCGACCTCATCCGAGTCCGTAGCAACGATGACCCGGTCGAGCTGCGGGCAGGCCAGGGCGGCCTCGATTACCCACGCGAGCATAGGATGTCCGGCGATCTCGCGGAGCACCTTGCGCGGCAGCCGGGTTGAGGCGAGGCGGGCCGGAATGACGCCGAGCACGCGCTGCTTTTCGGGCGGGAGCGAGTCGGGTATGATCGTAGAGGGCTGTGGCGCGGCGATACTCGGGTTTCCTTCACAAAGAAGACGTGGGCCGATGCAGCGAAACACCGGGCGGTGTAGCTCAGATGGTTAGAGCGACGGACTCATAACCCGTAGGTCGACGGTTCGATTCCGTCCACCGCCACCATGATTCTGGGACTTCCTCTCCATTCGTGTTGCGTTCCAGAGTATCCTATCGCAAAGTCGCTTCGTCCAAGCGGTGTACGCTTGAGCTTCAGCCGTGTACGCGAAAGGTCCCTCCATGCCGAAGAGTTCGAAGATCCTGCTGCTGGCTGTCTCCGTTGTTCTAGTACTTACCGTGTTTCTGGGGGCGAGCGCTACCGGCGTGAACGCGGCGACGACCTCGGACGATAGCCAGCAAGGCGCCTACAAGCAGATCAACGTCTACAGCGAGGTGCTGCGGCACATCCAGTCGGATTACGTGGTCGACCCGAACATCCCGGCGGTGACGAACGGCGCGCTGCGCGGCCTGCTCGAGTCGCTGGACGCGGATTCAAGCTATCTGACGCCCACGGAATACGCGGCGTACAAGGCGGATAAGGGTGGCAAGGCGCAGGTGGGGCTGAACGTCTCAAAGCGCGGTGGCTACGCGACCGTGATCTCGGTGGTACCCGGAAGCCCGGCGGAGAAAGCGAACTTGAACGACGGCGACTTTATCGAAGCGATTGGAGCGACCGACACGCGCGATCTTTCGTTGGCCATGATCCAGCGGATGCTTGAGGGCAAAGCGGGCAGTGAGCTCACGGTAGCCGTGGTGCGGCCGCCCAAGGCGACTCCTGAAAAGGTCACGATGACGCGGACGGAGATGGCCTTCCCGGCAGTCTCCGAGACACTGTATGAGAGCGCGAGCATCCTCTACTTGAAGCCCGGCGCGCTCGACCATGAGCATGTCCAGCAGATCGAGACCAAGCTAAAGGCGATGAACAAGAACGGGTCGAAGAAGGTGCTGCTCGACCTGCGCGATGTAGCCACCGGCGACATGAGCGAGGCCACACGGCTTGCCAACTTTTTTCTGAAGACCGGAACGATCGCCACGCTTGAAGGGCAGAAGGTGGCCAAGCAGACCTTTACGGCTGACCCGGCGCGTGCGTTGCAGCCCACCGCTCCGATGGTGGTGATCGTGAACCGTGGCACGGCTGGGCCTGGCGAGCTGGTAGCCGGGGCGCTGCTCGATGACAAACGGGCGGAGCTTGTTGGGGAGCGGACGTTCGGCGAGGGTGCGCAGCAAAAGACCTTCGAGCTGCCCGACGGCGGAGCGTTGATCCTGTCGGTGGCCAAGTACCAGTCGCCCTCCGGCAAGAAAATTGAGGACGAGGGTGTCACGCCGGGAACTCTGGTCGCCGGGAACATCCCGGATGAAGAGGGCGCGGGCGATGAAGACACGCCCTCCGCTCCGACGGACGCGGCTGCGGCTCCTCCTGTGCTGAAGAAGCCCGGTGTGCAGGTGGACGAGCAACTGTCGAAGGCATTGGACCTGTTGAAGGCGAAGTCAGTTTAGGGCGGAACAGCGATGAGGGGCGATGCCGACCTATAGCCCGGTGACGAGTCGACCTCCCGTGCAGCGGCACTCCCGATGGCGTGAGCTGGTGGAGGGCTTCGTCTATGGCGTGCTTCAGCTCTTCAACCTGCGCAATGCCGAGTTCCCCTCGCGTCGAGCGGCGATCCGAAGCACGTTCGTCGCGCTGGTGGCTCTTGCGGCGTTACTCGGTGTCATCTCCGGGCTGATGCTGGTGTACTCCGTCGATTTGCAGCAGATGGAAGATCTGGTGCGGTATCGGCCGAACACGACGACCGAGCTCTACGACATCCACGGCAACATCTTCGGCTCCTTCGCGCTGGAGCGGCGCGTGGTGGTGCCATACGAAGACTTTCCACCTGCGCTCCGTCAAGCCATCATCTCGATCGAGGACAAGAGCTTTGAAAGTAATTGGGGTGTAAACCTGTTTCGCGCGGTCGGGGCGGCGTACCGCGACTTGCATGAGAATCGGCGGGCGCAGGGCTCCTCCACGCTGACCATGCAACTGGCGCGCAATCTGTTTCTGTCGTCCGAGAAAACGTATGGGCGCAAGTTCCAGGAGGTGATGCTGTCGATGCAGATCGAGCGGCGGTTCACCAAGCCGCAGATCTTCCAGCTTTACGCGAACCAGATCTATCTCGGGCATGGAACGTATGGCTTTGAGGCGGGAAGCCAGTACTACTTCTCGAAGCACGTTCGCGATCTAACGCTGGCCGAGGCGGCCCTGCTGGCCGGGCTGCCGAAGGGGCCAGAGGCGTACTCCCCCATACGGCACCCGGACAAGGCGCTGCGTCGGCGCAATCTCGTGCTGGACGCGATGCTGGGCGATGGAAAGATCACCAAGGCGCAGGATGAAGCTGCGAAGGCCATGCCTCTGGGGCTGAATGTGGAGGTGCCGCCGAACAGCGTGGCGCCCTACTTTGTGGAGGAGCTGCGGCGGCAGCTAGAAAAGCAGTATGGGGCCGAGGTCGTGCATGGCGCGGGTCTGCGGGTCTATACAACGCTGGACCTGGACCTGCAGCGGGTCGCCAACCACGCGGTGCTCGACGGCGTGGCCACCTATGAGCGGCGGCGCGGATGGCAGGGCAAGCTGAAGAACGTCTCCGCCACGGGCGACGACGCCGAGAGCTACCGGCATCCTGACTGGACGCAGAAGCTCGAAAAGGGCGGGTATGTCCACGGAGTGGTGATCTCCGTAGCTCCCGGGACCATGGTAGTGAAGGCTGGATCGCGGCAGGCGGTGCTGACCCAAGCCGATTGGGTGTGGACGCAGGTGGCCAGCGGCTTAAATTTGGTAAAGCCGGGCGACATCGTCTACCTCAAGATCGGGGAAGATACGGCTGGCGGCGGATTTCGGGCGACACTGGAGCAGGACTCCGGCGCACAGGCTTCGCTGATGGCGGTGGATAACTCGAACGGCGAGGTCCTGGCGATGGTAGGGGGTCGCGACTACGCGGTCAGCCAGTTCAACCGGGCCACGCAGGCGTTGCGGCAGGTCGGCTCGTCATTCAAACCCTACGTCTACACCGCTGCGATGGAGGCCGGGGCTAACCCGTCGGACATCGTCGTCGATGCGGCGACGAGCTTTAAGACGGTAGGCGGATGGTACTCGCCGCACAACTACGAGACGGACTTTGGCGGTGCGATGACCTTGACGCAGGCCTTTGCTACCAGCCGGAACATCCCGGCGTTGAAGTTGGCGAACCAGCTTGGGATGCCGAAGGTGATCGAGACGGCGCGTCGGTTTGGCGTGACGAGCCCGCTGCCAAACTTTCTTCCTGTGGCCATCGGCGCGGCTGATCTTACGTTATACGAGCAAGTTGGCGCGTATACCGTGTTCCCCAATGACGGCATACGCATTGAGCCGCACCTGATCCGCAAGCTGACCCAGGCCGACGGGCTTCCGGTGAAGGAGAAGGTGCCGACCGTGACCGAGGTGCTCTCCGTCGAAACGGCGCGCACGATGATGGGCCTGCTGAAGGCGGTGGTCCAATACGGCACGGGAGCCGCAGCGTCGCAGCTCCATCATCCGCTGGGCGGCAAAACCGGCACGACGAACAACTATACGGATGCCTGGTTTATAGGGTTTTCGCCGTCGGTGACGTGCGGGACGTGGATTGGGTATGACAACCGCGAGTCGTTGGGAAAGAAAGAGACCGGAGCCAAGGCGGCGCTGCCGATGTGGATCGACTTCATGCGGGCGGTGGTGGCGAAGGCTCCAGGGGAAGAGTTCCCCGCGGCTACTGCGCCGAAGAAGGTGCTTCAGGTGGCGTTGGCTCACGCTCCAAAGTCGACACTGAAGGAGGCCGACGATGAAGACGACGCGGAAGATGTCCCGGCCAAGTCTCCCGCGTCGGTCCCGGTCCTGCCCGAAGGAGAGAGCGCGTCTCCTTCCGCGACTGTTCCTCCGCATAGCCAGTAGCAAGTCATCGACTTCGCGTCCGGTCAGCTCGATTGTAGGTGTCATCGAGCGAGCGGAGGCGTCCAACGCTCTAGAACGGGAAGTCAGGGGGTGAGCGAAGGTATGCGAACAGGCAAGCGAGCATGGCTAGCGCGGAGGCGAGTGGGAGCGAACGCAGGCGTGCTGTGCGGAGCGATGGTCGCATTGCTGACATTAGGGTGTGGCGGCTTCTTCCCTCCGATCACGACGACCCCCACGACCCCAACCCCATCGTCCACGACAGGCGACTTCGTCTACGTGGCGAATGTAACCGGGAGCACCCTCGCTGGTTTTTCTGTGTCCACGTCGACTGCTGGCGCGGGTACGCTGACCTCGTTGGGAACGGCGGTGAGCTTGCCGGTAACGCTGACCGCCATGGCGATCACGCCGGCAAACAGCTACCTCTATGTGGCGGGTTTGGGAGGCATTTATGCTTACTCGATCAATACGTCGACTGGCGTCCTGACGGCGCTTCTAAGCGGAGGCGTTGAGACAGTCACGAATGTGCCCATGGCCTCGATGGATGTTTCCCCGGACGGGCAGTGGCTGTTTGCGTTAAGCGAGGACGGTGCGACCGTGAACGAGTATGGGATCGATGCGGCAACGGGAGCGCTGACACAACAACCGGGCGCGACGTACACGCTCGGGTCGGGCGTGATCGTCGTGCCGAAGATGGTGCGTGTGGCTCCCAATGGAGCGTTTGTGGCGGTCGCGCTTGGGACGGGGGGCGACGTGGTGTTCCCACTAACGACCTCGACCGGGGCGCTGGGCGCGAATCAGCAGCTTGGCACGGGAAGCACGCAGACAAGCGACAACGCGCTGGCGATCGACAGCGGATCGACGTACCTGTATGTGGCGCGAAGTGGAGCGACCACCGGCGTCGCCGTCTATGCGTTCAACACCAACGGGTTTGGAACTAGCGGAGGCTTGAACTCAGTGGCCGGGTCACCGTTTGCGGCCGGAGCCGGTCCGTTCGCCGTCTTGCTGGATGCGACCGGAAAGTTCCTCTATGCGGCGAACCGTTCAGATAACACGATCTCGGAGTTCTCGATCGGCACAGGCGGAGTGCTGACGCCGATCGCTGGAAGTCCGGTGACGAGTGGGAGCCTGGTGAGTTCGCTGGCTCGGGACAACAGCGGGAAGTATGTGCTGGCGGCGGCGAGCGGCGGCTTACCGGACCTGACGATGTACAGCTTCGACGTGACGACTGCGGGAAAGCTCGCCTCAACGGCGACTGCGGCGACGGGAATTGACCCAGTGGATGCCGTGCTAGTGGTAGCGACGCACTAAGACGCGAGGCTGTTGGCTGCGGCACGTAAGATGGTGGGATGGGTTCGGGACGGCGATGGTTGAGGCTAATAGGGTTGGTGGTGCTGTGCGGGTGTTCGCGGTTCCATCCCCATCTGGCTTCGAGCTATGTATATGTGACAGCGAAAGAGACGTTTCTACGCGATCGCATCGCGGCAGTCTCGAACCGTACGGGAACGGTGCGGAACGGAGACCGGCTGAAGGTGCTCGATCATGGGCGACGCTTCATTAAGGTGGAGACGGACAAAGGGGAGCAGGGCTGGATCGATGAGAAGGTCGTCGCTCCCCAAGAGGTGTTTGACGGGTTTGGCGACCTAGGGCGGGCGCATGGGTCAGAGCAGCCGGTGGCGTCGGCGGTGGTGCGGGATGAGGTGTACATGCACCTGAAACCAGGCCGGGATACGGAGCGGTTGTTCCGGCTGGCAGAGGGCGAGAAGCTCCAGTTGCTGAGGCGGGCGACGTTGCCGAAGGCGGTGCCCGGGCCGCCCATGAAGGCTCGGGCAAGTGTGGCGGCTGTGGAACCCACTCTTCGCAAAGGCGTGAAGGATGGGGCACCTGATACGTCGGCCACGACAGCTCCGGCTCCGCCTGCAATGGAGGACTGGTGGCTGGTGCGGGACTCCAAGGGGCACACGGGATGGCTGTTGAGCCGCATGATGGATGTCGATGCGCCGGAGTCGCTGACGCGGTATGCGGAGGGGCAACGGATTGTCGGCGCGTATGTGCTGAATCGAGTGAATGATCCTGAGGCGGCGGCGGACGACAAGAACATTCCTGAATATCTCACGGTGATGAGCCCGTACAAGGCGGGGCTGCCGTATGACTTCGACCAGGTGCGCCTGTTCATCTGGAACGTGAAGAAACACCGGTATGAGACGGGCTTTCGCGAGAAGAATATTGAAGGGTACCTGCCGGTGGAGATTACGGCGTTGAAGGACTCGAACGAGAAGGGCACCATCGGCACCATGGAACTGCCAGCGTTCCGCTATAAGGTGCTTGCGGCGGACTCGGGACCGGTGGTGCCCGATTCAGTCACCGGTGCTGTCGCTCCTGGAAAGACCTTTACAAAGACGTACCGGCTTGAAGGGAACATCACGCACCGGGTGTTGGCGGCGGGAGAGCCGATGGTGGACGAGGCGCATCCAATACCGCCGGATGAGAAGAAGAAGCGGCGACGGTGACGCAGCTTCGTAAAGGACGATAGCCTACGAGGCGAAGGGTTGGAAGGGAAGAAACAGTTGGAAGACGGTCCAGCTTGTACCTTCGCTATGGCAGCTCCGCACCAGCAGGCGGCCGTAGTGGCGCTGGATGATCTCGCTCGAGACCCATAGACCAAGCCCCGTACCGGCGGAGCCCTTCGTCGTGAAGAACGCCGTGAAGAGGCGTTTCATGGTTTGCGGCGTGATGCCCGATCCGGTGTCGGCGATGGTAAGAACGGTGCCCCGCACGCCCGTACGCCAGTCGGTGGCCTCGCGCGTTCGTATCAGAAGCCTGCCGTGGGCACGGCCCTTCATGGCGTCGATGGCGTTGCGGACTAGGTTTGAGAGCACCTGCCGGATCTCACTTTCGAGACAAACGATGGACTTCGTCATGCGAGGGCGGCGTTCCACCGCAATCCCGGCGTTCTCAATTTTGCCGTGGTACAGGTCGAGCACGGAATCCAGCATGACGGAAGGGCGGACCGCCTGAGGTTTGGTGGATTGCCTATAGAAGCGCAGAGACTGCGAGGTGATCAGCGAGGCGCGGCGGAGTTCCTTGTCGGCGAGCTCCAGAAATCGCTTGATCTCGACCGGCTCGGTGCTTTGCCGGGCGAGATAGAGGAGATTCGTGACGGCCTCGAGCGGGTTGTTGATTTCATGCGCGATGGAGGCGGCCAGACGACCGACGGCGGCGAGCTTTTCGCTCTCACGCAGGGCGGCCTCAAACTCCATGCGGGCAGTCACGTCGTTCTGAATACCGACGAAGTGGGTGAGCTGTCCGTCACGGTTACGGATGGGGGAGAGGGCAAGTTCGTTCCAGAAGAACGTGCCGTCCTTGCGGTAGTTGCGGATGACGGCGACCACCTCCCGCTCCGCCTTGATGGCTTCGCGAATCAACGTCAGGCCCGGCTGATCGTGCTCGTCACCCTGCAGGAAGCGGCAGTTCTTGCCTTGGACCTCTTCAAAGCTGTAGCCGGTCATGGCCTCGAACGCCGGATTGACATAGAAAAGCGGCATGTCGGGCTGGTCGGCTTTGGCGATCGAGATGCCGCTCGACACGGAGCAGAAGATCTTGCGATTGAGATGGAGCTCTTCTAAGGCAGTCTGGTACCTCCGCAGGAAGGCACGATGCGCGTAGAGGATGACGCTCAGCTGGGTGAGCAGCGTCGCCGGGTCGATGGGAAAGGACAACGTACCATCGAAGGCCCCGGACTCAGCTTCGGCCTCGATGCTTGGAGCGTCGTTCGCTTCATAGACGGCAATTAGCGCGGGGTTGGCGCTCTCCGTCTTGATCGCGTGGTTGAGAAACTGGGAGCGTAGGGTGCGGGCGGTGGGCGCGTCGGCAAGGATCACCTCGAAGGTGGCGAGCGACTCGGCCGAAGGTGTAGCGGACGATACGTCGAATGGGACCAGGTGGAGCTGCTGGGCGGCGATCTCGACCAGTCGGCGGGTGATGGGGCTGTGAAGCAGGAGCGCTGCGCCGGATCTCTGGCTCTCGGAGCTCTCGTCGAGGTTCACCACCGGTTCGACACCGTGTCCAAGTTCGTAGGTGGTCATCGCGCGGGCCCTCACAGCCAAGCGTCATCGAACCGGAAGATGACGCTGTAGCATAGGATGCCCGGATCGAGGGTGAGGTTTGGAGCAAGGTTCCCGGGCATATGACCGGAGTGCCCTTTAGGAATAGAAGCTGGCGATGGCGTCAACGACCGTCGCCTGCTCGTCGTCTCGGATTTCGGGGAACAGCGGCAGAGCGAGGACCTCGGCGGCGGCTTGCTCGGCGTGGGGGAAGTCGCCCGATTTGTAGCCAAGGGGAGCGAGCGCGGTCTGTAGATGAAGAGGCATCGGGTAGTAGACCTCCGACCCGATTTGAAGATCAGTCAGGTGCTGGCGGAGTGCGTCGCGGTTCTTCCTTGGATGCTGCGGAACCCGGATGACGTATTGGTGGAAGACAGGCGTGGCGCGCGGGTCGGTGTAGGGAAGGATGATGTGTTTAGCCAGACCGGCGGCGTGGAAGAGACGGTCGTAGGCGGCGGCCCGTTCGCGGCGCTGCTGGTTCCATTGGGGTAAGTAGCGCAGTTTGACTTCGAGCACGGCGGCCTGGAGGGAGTCGAGACGGGAGTTCCAGCCAACTTCATCGTGGAAGTAGCGCTTCCTCATGCCATGGGCGCGCAGCATCGTGGCCCGTTCGGCAAGCACCGGGTCAGAGGTGGTGACGAGGCCGGCGTCTCCAAAGGCGGAAAGATTTTTGGTGGGGTAGAAGGAGAAGGCGGCGGCGTGGCCGAGAGCACCGGCGGGCGTGCCGTGCCACTCCGCTCCGAAGGCTTGGGCGGCGTCCTCGATTAGGAGAAGGTTGCGCGGGGCGGTCAGGACGGTGAGAGCGTCCCAGTCCGCGCACTGGCCGTAGAGATGGACAGGGAGGATGGCTTTAACGTTGGTCGCGACGGAGGATTCGAGAATGGCGGTAACGGCGGCGGGCGCAAGGTTGAAGGTAGCGGGATCGATGTCGGCGAAGAGGGGAGTAGCGCTACAGCGAAGGATGGCCGAGGCGGTGGCGAAGAACGAGAAAGGGGTCGTGACGACCTGATCGCCTGGACCGATGCCAGCTGCCTCAAGCGCAAGCCAAAGCGCGTCCGTGCCGCTGGCGCAGCCGATGCCACACGGACTGCCGCAGGCGCGGGCGGCGGCAGTCTCAAAGCTAGTCACCGCTGGACCTAGGATAAAACGCTGCGAGTCGCAGACCGCCTCCACTGCGGCAAGAACCTCTTCGCGGATGAGAGCATATTGGCGCGAGAAATCCAGCATGGGAATGGATATCACATTCTGTAACGAGGAAGGGGCTGCATTCACAATGATGATGGTACGCCGCGCCATATGGAGTGGATACATCTCACAGAGTGCTAATTGGAGTCTTCAAGGGTTGTATCTTGCAAAAGATACCTGTATTGTTGGCAAACCTGTACCAGCGTGGTACATCTTATCGATGGAATGGTATGCCGTTCAATCGATTGGGCCTGATGACTCAGAAGCTGTGCATCTCTCCCCCGAGTGGCAAATGCAGATGACGCGAACGAGAGTAGAAGGAGATCGGCACCATGGAAGCCAAGCCGGCACAGAACATTCAGGATACGTTTTTGAACACGGTCCGTAAAGACAAGAGTCCCATCACGATTTATTTGGTCAGCGGGGTTAAGCTGACGGGCAAGATCCGCTCCTTCGATAAGTACTCGGTGTTGTTGGAGAACAATCAGCAGGAACAACTTATCTTCAAACACGCCATCTCAACCGTGGTGAGCGGGCGGGCCGGGTCGCATATGGAGCTCAAGAGCGACGCAAAGCCAGAGGTTCGCCTTGAGGGGCGTTCCGGCCCCGCTGCGGGCGGAACGAACAATCACGAGAGTATTGGGGCGGCGGGGTAACGGCGGGATTTAGATTGACGCAAACAGAACCCAGGCTGGTGGAGGCTGCACGACAGGCGGAGCTGCTGGTCATCAATACCGGTTTGCGGGAGCGCGCCGTGCTGGTTGCGATGGAGTTTACCGGGGAAAGGCGGCGGCTGAGTTCGGCTGCGCGGCAGGCACGCGAGTCGGCCGCGCTGCTCAGCGGGGAAGCCAAGGTGAGGGCCGGTATGCCAGAAGCGGACTTCGAGGCGGAGTTGGCAGAGTTTCAAGAACTAGCTCGGAGCGCGGGCGCGGAGATTATTGCCACATTGGTGCAACACCGGCCTAAGCCGGACGCCGCGACTCTGGTCGGGCAAGGCAAGCTCGAAGAGATCGAGGGTGTGGTCGCCTCGACCGGAGCAACGGTAGTGTTGTTTGACCACGATCTCACGCCATCGCAGCTCCGGAACCTGGACGCCAAGCTTCCTTGCCGGGTGATTGATCGAACACAGCTCATCTTGGACATCTTCGCCCGCCATGCGCGGACGCGAGAAGGGCAGCTTCAGGTGGAGTTGGCGCAGTTGCAGTACCAACTGCCTCGGCTGGCCGGACGCGGCAAGGCCATGTCGCAGCTTGGCGGCGGCATCGGCACGAGGGGGCCTGGTGAGACGCAACTTGAGACCGATCGGCGCAAGATCAACCTGCGGATCGACCACGTGAAGGAGCAGCTGGAGAGCGTGCGGAGCATCCGGCGACAGCAGCGGCAGCGTCGGGAGGCTGTACCAGTGCCGGTGGTTGCTCTGGTGGGGTATACGAACGCGGGGAAAAGCACGCTGTTCAACGCTCTTACCGAGGCCGGTGTGCTGGAGTCGAGCCGAATGTTCGCCACGCTCGATCCAAAGCTGCGGCAGTTGGTATTGCCTTCGCGACGGAAGATTCTGCTGTCGGATACCGTGGGGTTTATCCGAAACCTGCCGCATACGTTGGTCACGAGCTTCCGGGCGACACTCGAAGAGGTGGAGCGGGCGGAACTATTGCTGCATGTGCGCGATGCGTCAAGCGCGATGGGCGACGAGCAGAAGGCGCAGGTCGAAAAGGTCCTCGGAGAGCTGGATGTGAGTGGAAAGCCGGTAATCGAAGTGTTGAACAAGGTGGACTTGGTGCCGACCGATGAGCGTAGTGGTTTGGTGCACAATGGAGCGGTCGCGGTGTCCGGCCTGCGGCGGGAAGGCCTGGAGGAGTTACTTGCCGAGATCGACCGGCTGCTTGTCGCCGATCCGCTGGTGGAGGGGAGCTTTCGGGTGCCGCAGTCGGAGGGCGGAGTCATGGCGGCGCTGGAGGCTGGCGCGGTCGTAGAAGGAATGCGGTATGAAGGGAATCTTGCTTACTTCAAGGTGCGTGGGCCGGCGTCGCTGCTGGGACGGTATCGCGAGTATAGAGACCGGGCTGTTGTTGAAGTTCCAGCTTAAACGGCAAACCGCCTGACGGGGAGCGGAGGTGGTGTCCCAAGTCACGCGGTTTGCAGGACCCAAGGATTTCGGGTCTCGGTGTACTTACCATTGTAACCACGCAGGTAACGAAGTCAAGCACTTCTGGCAACCATGCGAACGGATTCCGAATAGGAACTGCATAAACATTCATTGCGGCGGCCCAATAGTTGACACTCCCGAACGCACTTGCTAGAAATAGGAGTACCGCCCAGGCTGTCTCCTCTCCGCACGGCGCTCTTTGTGGCCGGGGAATAAGCTACTCGTCAAGAGATTAAGGATTTAGTCCGGCGTGGCCGACCCCAATTCTTCATGGATCTGATACTGAAACAACTTGGCGATCTTGTGCTCGGCTCCGTGCCGACCATCATCCTGTTCATCTTGCTGGTAATCGCCTACGGCTTCCTGGTGCGACGGCCGCTCGACAAGGTGTTGGCGGAGCGGCGCGCGCGGACCACGGGCGCGGTGGAGCAGGCGCGCGGCGCGATCTCCGCGGCAGAGGCGGAGACCGCGGTATATGAGGATAAGCTCCGCGCGGCGAAGGCGGAGATCTTTGGCGGGCGCGAGGCGCGGCGCAAGCAGTGGATCGCGGAGCGTGAGGCCGCTTTGGAGCAAGCACGGACCATGACACAGTCACGCGTACGGGCAGCCCGGGAAGAGATTGAGCTGGGCGCAGGCACGGCGCGGGGGCAGATTGAGGCCATGTCAGCGGAGTTGAGCGCGCAGGTGCTGCGGGCGGTTCTGCCGGCTGGCGCGGGTTCGCAGGAGGTGGCCCAGTGAAGAAGCTCGCCTCTTTTTGGATTCTATTTGGATTGCTGACAGTTCTTCCTTCAAGCCGTGTTGTGGCCCAGGAGAATCGGCCTGCAACTACCGCAAGCGGCGAGGCAAGTACGCCGGCCGGGCAATCGCCGGAGGCGAACAAGGCGGAAGAGGACGAGAACGACGTGTACCGCAAGTCACCCATGGTCAAGAAGATGGGTGCCGTGATGGGCATGAACGCCGATCAGTCGGCGACCGCGTTCGAGGTGGTGAACTTCCTCATCCTGGCAGTCTTGTTGGGGTGGTTTCTGCTGAAGGCGCTGCCTAAGACATTTCGCAACCGGAACACCGCCATCCAGAAGCACCTGGTAGACGCGCGGACAGCGACCGTGGAGGCGAACGCGCGGCTGGGTTCGGTTGAGGAGAGACTGGGCAAGCTGGACGGGATCATTGCGGACTTACGGGCGCAGTCCGAAAAGGACGCGGTCGCGGAGGAGCAGCGGATCAAGGCCTCGGTTGAAGACGAGAAGGCAAAGATCCTGGCGGCGGCCGAACAGGAGATTGCGGCGGCGACAGTGCAGGCACGGCGCGAGTTGCAGAAGTATGCCGCAGAGTTGGCCATTGAGCAGGCCGGTCGCCGGCTTGTAGTGAACGCGGAGACAGACCGGCTGCTGGTGCAGGCGTTCGCCCATCGGCTCGGCCAGGGCAAGGAAGGGCAAAACTAATGGCGAATGTCTTTGCTCCCCGCTATGCCCATGCGTTTGCGCAGGTGGTTGCAGCCAAGAGTCTCCATGTGGGTGACGCGCTACAGCAGATGCGCGATTTTGCCGGAACGCTGGCGGGTAGTCCGGCGCTGCATGAGATTCTGATGGACCCTTCGATTGCGGAGGATCAGAAGCTGCGGTTACTGGACGCAATCGCTGGCAAGATCGGCATGATGCGCGAGGTGCGCAACCTGCTCGCGGTGATTATGGATCATCACCGGCTCGACGCGCTGAACGAGATCGTAACGGAGTACGCGCAGTTGGCGGATGAAGGATCGGGCGTCGCGGAGGCGGAGATTACGTTGGCGCATGATTTGAACCCAGACGATCGTGCGACGCTTGAGGCCGAGGTGGCCAAGCTGGCCGGGAGGCGGGTGCGGGCGACCTATACCCAAGACGCTTCGCTGCTGGGCGGCGCTGTGGTGCGCTTAGGGTCGACCGTGTATGACGGATCAGTGCGCGGGCAACTGCAGCAGCTCAAGACGAAGTTGATGCAGGCTTGATCGCGGGCGTGTAGGCTCGTGGAATACAGAGAGATTGGGTAGAGAGATATGGCACAGATCAGCGCGAACGAGATTACGGAGCTGTTGCGGCAGCAGATCGACAACTACGAGCAACGCATTCAGGTGGACGAGGTCGGCACAGTGATCTCTCTCGGTGACGGGATTGCGCGGGTGCATGGGCTCGACAAGGTCATGGCGGGTGAGCTGATCGAGTTTCCACATGGCGTGGCTGGGCTGGCCATGAACCTCGATGAGGACCAGGTGGGCGCAGTGCTGCTCGGCGATTATACCGACATCAACGAAGGCGACCAGGTAAAGCGAACCGGCAAGATCATGTCCGTGCCCGTGGGCGAGGCGTTGATTGGGCGCGTCGTGAATGCACTAGGTGCGCCGATTGACGATAAAGGCCCAATCGAGACAGAGACCTTCTTTCCTGTCGAGCGGCTGGCTCCAGGCGTAATCGACCGCCAATCGGTGCGTGAGCCGATGGCGACCGGCATTAAGGCGATCGATACGATGATCCCCATTGGGCGTGGTCAGCGGGAACTGCTGATCGGCGACCGGCAAACGGGCAAGACGGCCATTGCGCTCGACACCATCATCAATTCCGCCAAGAACAACCTGATTTGCATCTATTGCGCGGTCGGGCAAAAGCGGTCATCGGTGGCGCAGGTGGTGCAGACGCTTGAAGAGCAAGGTGCTATGGCGTACACCATTGTTGTGGCCGCGACGGCTTCCGAGCCTGCGCCGATGCAGTACCTGGCACCGTTTGCGGCAACGGCGATGGGCGAGTACTTCCGCGACAACGGCAAGCATGCGCTAATCATCTACGACGATCTGTCGAAGCACGCTGCCAGCTATCGCGAGATATCGCTTCTGCTCCGCCGTCCGCCAGGCCGCGAGGCGTACCCGGGCGATGTGTTTTACCTCCACTCGCGGCTGCTGGAGCGCTCGTCCAAGGTGAGCGATAAGCTGGGCGGCGGTTCTCTGACAGCGCTGCCAATCATCGAGACGCAGGCAGGCGACGTGTCGGCGTACATTCCCACAAACGTGATTTCGATCACCGACGGACAGATCTTCTTAGAGACGGACCTGTTTAACTCGGGCGTTCGTCCGGCCGTGAACGTAGGCTTGTCGGTGTCGCGCGTGGGCTTCTCGGCGGCGACAAAAGCGACGAAGCAAGTTGGATCGACGCTGAAGCTTGACCTTGCCCAATACCGCGAGCTGGCCGCGTTCTCACAGTTTGGTTCGGACCTGGACAAGGTGACGCTGCAGCAGTTGAATCGCGGACAGCGGTTGACTGAGCTGTTGAAGCAGCCGCAGTTCCAGCCGCTTTCCGCGGAAAAGCAGGTGGCCATCCTGTTTGCGGGTGTGAATGGTCTGCTGGACGACGTGGAAGTGAAGGACCTGCGGGCGTTTGAAGATGGATACTACCCGTACCTGGAGTCGAGCGCACCGGCGATCCTGACCGACATTGCGTCGAAGAAGGCGCTCGATGACGACATTGGTGGGCGTTTGACGGCGGCGATCAAGGAGTACAAGCAGGGCTTTCTTGCTGGGCTGAAGGACAAGGCCGCCGCGAGCGCGAAAGAGCTGAAAGCCTCGCAGGCGACTCCGGCAACCGCCATGGTGGGCAACAAGTAGACCTATGGCAAACGTCCTCGATCTACGGCGGCGCATCCGCAGTGTGAAGAACACGCGGCAGATCACCAAGGCCATGAAGATGGTCTCGGCGGCAAAGCTGCGCCGTGCCCAGGAGCGTGCGATGCAGGCGCGGCCTTACGCGCAGATGCTGGTCAACGTGCTTGAATCGTTGGTACGACGGACGGATCTTTACAACAACGACACGGGCGAGGTGCTGAACCCGCTTTTGGTCGAGCGCGAAGAGAAGAGCGTCCTCGTCATCGTGATCGCGGGCGACAAAGGGTTCGCGGGCGGCTTCAACTCGAACATCGGCAAGGCGGCGCAGAAGTTTATCGATGCGCGCGTCGGGCTTGGGCAGAATGTCGACCTGGAGCCGGTCGGCAAGAAGGCCATCGCGCTCTTCAAGAAGAGGATACCGGCAGCGAACTACGAGAAGAAGGAAGAGCACTACGACAACGATCTCTCGACTCATTACGAGACGATTCGGCATCGAGCGGCGCAGGTTGAGGTGGCGGCGGAGCATCTGGATCTGCTGCTAAAGACCGACTTCAGCATCGTCTCCTCAATGGCTCAGTCTATCGTCGAACGGTATGATCGAGCGGAGATCGACGCAGTATATATCGTGTACAACGAGTTCAAGTCGGTGATTCAACAGCGCGTCATTGTCGAAAAGCTGCTGCCCATCCGCAAGCTGGGAACGCAAGAGATCGCGTCCTCCGAAGAGATGACGGAAGGGCGGCGGGACGCGGCTGTAAAGGCCGCCGCCGCCGAGGGCATCAGCGTGCACGAGCCGGACACCTCCGAGATGGAGGAAGAGGCGAAGAAGTTCGGCACGGCGGATGTGGACTATATCTTCGACCAGGCGCCGGAGGAGATCTTCCGCAACCTGATGCCGCGTTACGTGACCACGCAGATCTTCCATGCGCTGCTGGAGAGCGTGGCGGCTGAGCACGCAGCGCGCATGACGGCGACCGACGCCGCGACGAAGAATGCCGGAGATTTGATCGATTCGCTCTCGCTCACCATGAACCGGGTGCGGCAGGCGGCGATTACGAAGGAGATTATCGAAATTGTGAGCGGAGCGGCGGCGTTATAGCTTCGCTTGTTGAGAGATAGAAGAGACTATGGCAGAGAATATTGGTAAAGTGATTTCGATCAGCGGCCCGGCCGTTGACGTGCAGTTCGATGAGAAGCATATGCCGCCGATCTTTCAGGCGTTGCGGATCATCAGCGACGGCTTTGTGGTGCCGAACCCACTGAGTGTGATCGTTGAGGTGCAGCAGCACCTGGGCGAGGGCCGAGTGCGGTGCATCGCCATGGTGGCGACCGAGGGCATGGTGCGTGGGATGCAGGCCATCGATACGGGCGCGGGCATTACGGTGCCGGTCGGGCGCGAGACGCTGGGGCGCGTGCTCAACGTGCTTGGCGAACCAGTGGACGAGCTCGGCCCGGTGAATGCGAAGAAGCATATGCCGATCCATCGGCAGGCTCCGGCGTTTGACGAGCAGTCGACCTCGGAGGAGATGTTCGAGACCGGCATCAAGGTCATTGACCTGATCCAGCCGTTTTTGAAGGGGGGCAAGATCGGCCTGTTCGGCGGCGCGGGCGTCGGCAAGACGGTTGTCATTCAGGAGCTGATTAACAACGTGGCCAGTCAGCACGGCGGCTTTTCGGTCTTCGCGGGCGTCGGCGAGCGAACCCGCGAAGGAAACGACCTTTGGCATGAGTTCCAGGAGTCGGGTGTTATCGACATCCACGACTTCAACAAGAGCAAGGCCGCGCTGATTTACGGCCAAATGACTGAGCCCCCAGGGGCGCGGCTTCGTGTCGCGCTGACCGGGCTAACTGTTGCCGAGCACTTCCGCGACGAAGAGGGTGCGGACACGCTGCTGTTTATCGACAACATCTTCCGGTTTACGCAGGCGGGGTCCGAAGTATCAACGCTGCTGGGCCGTATGCCTTCGGCCGTCGGTTATCAGCCGAACCTGGCGACCGAGATGGGCGAGTTGCAGGAGCGGATTACGTCGACCAAGAAGGGATCGATTACATCCGTGCAGGCGGTGTACGTTCCAGCCGACGACTTGACCGATCCGGCCCCGGCGACGACGTTCGCCCACCTGGACGCGACGACCGTGCTCTCGCGGCCGTTGTCCGAACTCGGCATCTATCCCGCTGTCGATCCTCTCGCTTCCACTTCGCGCATCCTTTCGCCGCGTGTGGTAGGGCAGGAGCATTACGACGTGGCGCAGGGCGTGAAGCGCATCTTGCAGCGTTACAAAGACTTGCAGGATATCATTGCCATTCTGGGCATCGACGAGCTATCGGAAGAGGACAAGATCACCGTCGCCCGTGCCCGGAAAGTGCAGCGTTTCCTTTCACAGCCGTTCCATGTGGCGGAGATCTTTACCGGCATCCCAGGCGCTTACGTTAAAGTCGAGGACACGGTGCGGAGCTTCAAGGAAATCATCGACGGCAAGCATGACGCGATCCCGGAACAGGCCTTCTATTTGAAGGGCGGCATTGAGGATGTGCTGGCGGCGGCCGAGAAGATGAAGCAGACGGCGTAGAGCAGGGAAGAGGGAGTAGGGAGTAGGGAAGAGAAGACCGGCTTCGCTGCCCCCGTGAAAGCTATGGCGGAGAGTTCAAATACGTTGGCGGTGCGGCTGGTGACACCAGACCGGGTGCTGGTGGATGCTACTGCCGATGCGGTGGAGCTGCCATCGCAGTCCGGCTATCTGGAGGCACTCTACGGGCACGCCCCCTTGCTGGCTGAGCTGGCTGCGGGCGAGGTGCGACTGCACGGCGGCACCTCCGGCGACCAGAAGTTCTTTGTGGCGTGGGGGTTTGTCGAAGTTCTTCCGGAACGGGTGACGATCCTGGCCGAGACGGCGATGAAGCCGGAGGAGATCGATCGTGCAGAGGCAGAGCGGGAGATCGCTGACGGAGATAAGCTATGGTCCGAAGCCGGGGACGATGGGCACAAGTACGGTGAGGCAAATGCGTTGAAGCGTGAGGGCGAGGAAAAGCTGGCAAGCGCGGGCGGCAAAAACGCCTAGACCTCAATAGCGGCATTTAGCTCTACCGGGTCCCCGGTCACTAGGGACGGTGCCGGAGGAAGATGGTCGCTGGTGCGTCTCGTCGTTCTAAACGAATTTGTCAGCTGCTCCTAAATGGTCTGGAATACTGGGTTCCTTTGATGGGCGGCCTCTTCCTGAACGACGATGGTGCATCGGCTTCCTGCCCGACATTTGCCCCGCCAGCCGGTTTCAGGTCGATGGCGACAACCTGAACAACCGGCTGCATGTAGTCGAGTTTGATGGCTACTTTAGGAGATGCCATCGCGCCGAAGCGGAGTCTCGCTCTTCGCGTACATACCAGCTTCTAGGTTCGAACATATCGAGAGCTGGAGATCAGCCTTGTGCCTGTAACTTGAGCGCGTGAAGGACGACGCGGAGCATCTCCTCTTCGGGAGCGGCCTTACCGGTCCAGAGTTCGAACTGGCGAGCACCCTGGTGGACGAACATCTCGACGCCGGTGATGGCCGGGATGGATTGTTCGCGGGCGAGACGGAGGAGTGGTGTTACCAAAGGGTTGTAGACGAGGTCGAAGACGAGACTGGGAGCAAGTGCCGCGAGTTCGTGACCTTCGAGGGGAGAGCCTGCATTTTGGCCGTTCATGCCTATGGGGGTGGCGTTTACCACGATATCGACCTTGGTCTTGACAAGGGCTTCTCGCTTAACGACCTTGGCCCCGGCTTGGCGGGCGAGCTTCTGGGCGGTTTCGGGGGTGCGATTCAGGAGGAAGACTTCAGCACCTTTGTCTCTCAGGCCAAAGACAGCGGCGCGGGCGGCCCCTCCAGCACCGAGAACGAGCACACGGGCATCCTTGAGCGGCGTCCGCTTTTCGAGCGGACCGACGATGCCGGCAACGTCGGTGTTGAAGCCGTAGAGCTTGCCGTTCGGAGCACGGACGACGGTGTTGCAGGCGCCGATCTTTGCGGAGAGCGGGTTGATTGTTTCGAGGTGCGGCAGAATCTCCTGCTTGAAGGGCATGGTGACGCTGAAACCGTGGAGAGGAAGCTGCCGAGCCAGTCGAAGGAGGTCGGGAAGGGCGCTGGTTTGGAGGGGGAGGTAGACGGCGTTTACCGTCTCCCGGCGAAAGGCGGTGTTGAGCATCAGCGGAGACAGGGAGGAGCGAACGGGATTGCCAGCTACCCCGTAAATCTTGGTAGCGGGGTCGATCTGTTCGAGGCGGTAGAGGTCTAGAAGGGTGCGGGCGTCGATCTGGCCGGGTGCGGTCTCTGCACCTTGTGAGGCGGAGGCGAAGGTGAAGGCTGCCCCCCATCGTGGGCCGAGGATGCGGGAGGCTATGCCGGGTTCGCCCATGGCAACGGCGACGATTCGGGCTTCATCGCTATGGCGCTCAAGGAGGCGGCGCAAGGCGAGGTTGTCGGCGAGCGTGGTGGCCGTGGGAACGATCTTGATGAAGTCAGGGGTAAAGGCGGCGATGCGGGCGTAGACTGCTTCCAAGTCGTCTGTCGCAGTGAAGTTATGGTGGCTGAGAAGAAGGGCAGCACCCGTGTCGCGTAGCCTGGCTAGCTGGGCGGGCTGAAGGATTTCGGCGGATTCTAGTTCGAGGTCGAGGATATGGAATCCAGCCTGTGCGGCTGTGGTGAGGTGATCAAGCTCCTGTGCCAGGGTGCTACCGAAATGGCCACCATGTTCGGTGCGACGGCAGGTGGCTATGGCCATTAGGGTTGGACGTTCGGCGAGGAAGGGCTGGAAGGCGCCCGGAGCCGGATCGTCGAGGGTGTCGAGGCGAAACTCAAGAAACGTAGAGTCGGCGGCAGCGGTCCTGGCTTTGTCCAGCATTGCGCCAAGACTCGAGGCTGAGAGCGAGATGCAGACTTTGCCAATGCGGGAGCGAAGGGCTTGAGCGGCGGAAGGGGTCACACGGATTCCTCATAAAGATGCTTGGGAGACAAGCCGAAGCGCAGATTGTAGCGTACTTGGGCGCCTCAACTAGCGTGCCGTAGTCTGGAAGGCGATGGCGATAGACATAGTTCGTGTGGCGGAGTGGGCGCGGTACCCATGGCTGGTGCATGGGCTCAGCACGCGGTCGGGTGGCGTGTCGACGGTATACGGGGACCAGACGCTTAATCTGGGATGGACGAAGGAAGATGCGGCAGAGGCCGTGGTGGCGAATCGGCGGCTGCTGGTGGAGGCAGTTGCGGGTGACCCGGGCTGGAAACTGGCCACGCTCCGGCAGGTGCACGGAACGATGATCCGATCCGTGTTGCAAGCGGATGAAGCGATGCACGACGCGGCGGGACGAGCGTTGTATGAAGGTGATGGGCTTCTGACGGCTGCCCCTGGGGTGCTGTTGGGGATACAAACGGCGGACTGCGTTCCGGTGATCCTTGCCGATGTGGCGCAGCAGGTAGTGGCGGTGCTCCATGCGGGGTGGCGGGGGACGGCAGGGAGTATGGCGGCCATGGGTGTAGAGCGGATGCGGGCACAACATGGATCGCGCGTGGAAGATTTGGTGGCGGCGGTGGGACCGGCGATCGGGCCATGCTGTTATACGGTGGGAGAGGAGGTGCGTGCGGCATTTTGCGGCGGCTTCGCCTATGGGTCCGATCTGTTCGCCAAAGAGCGGCTTGACCTATGGGAGGCGAACCGGCGGCAGTTGGTCGACGCAGGTATCGCGGCTGATCGGATTGCGGTAGTCGGTGAGTGTACGGCGTGCGCGCGAACGACGGGTGGTGCTCGGCGGTATTTTTCACACCGGGCGGAGCATGGCGTCACCGGGCGGATGATGAGTGTCGTGGGCGTACGAGCAAGCAGCCCTATTGTGGGTAGTCTCTGATGCTTCGCAAAGGAAAGCGAGACACCTTCCCGATAGGGAACGGCTGGACGGCCCACTCCATCTATGTTGTTGAATAAGCGATCACTCGCTCTGTAGCGTGGCTCTATGGGACGTGCGGGATCGAGTGTTGAGCTGCAGATGATCGTAAAGAACGGCGGAGCGACGTTGCGGCGATGCTTAGAGAGTGTCGCGCCGGTGGTCGACCGGATTGTAATCGGTGATACGGGCTCAACGGACGATAGTGGGCGGATCGCTCGGGCGTTTGGCGCGAAGGTGGTGAAGGTCCCTTGGACGAACGACTTTGCTCAGGCGCGCAACGCCGTGCTGCGCCACACGAAATGCGACTGGGTACTCGTGCTGGACGCCGACGAGATGCTGGATGCGCAAGCGGGGGCGGCGCTGCACGAGGTCATTGGCCGGGCGGATGTCTTCGCGTACGAGGTCGAGCGCTGGAACTATGTGGCGCAGAGCAATAGCCGCAGCGGCGAACAGGGCGCACGGCTGAACCCGCGTCGGCTGGAGGCGGGCGCGGCCTACCCAGCCTACGTGCCGAGTTGGAATACGCGGCTGTTTCGGCGGTACCATGGCGTCGTCTTCGAACGTCCGGTGCATGAGAGCGTAATGCCGCGTGTGGAGGCTCTGCGCTTGAAGACGGCGAGAGCCAGCTTTGTCATTCACCACTTAGGGCATGTAGAGGATGCGACAGACGAACGCGTTCGAAAGAATGAGCTTTATCAGACGATCGGCACGGAGCATCTGCGGGCCCATCCCACGGATGCGCGAACCTGTTTCGAGCTAGGGCTGGGCGAGTTAGAGCATTACCAGCGGCCCGATGCAGCGTTGCGCTACTTCGAGAGGGCGGTGCGGCTCGCTCCAAGGGATGCTCCGTCCTGGATCTTTCGCGGCGTCTGCCTGGTACGCTTGCGGCGTTTTGATGAAGCTCTACAGGTACTGGCAAGGGCCGGGGAACTGGACGTGAAGAACATCGTGCTGCATGAGACGGTGGGCGATGTGTACTTTCACACGAAACGCTTTGCCGAGGCGGCGGGCCATTATGAGCGCGCGGCGTCACTGGGCAGCGGATCAGCGCTGGTAGTGGCCAAACTGGGAGCGTCGCTGGTGCATCTCGGCCGCAAGCAGGACGGCATGACGCTGGTCAACGCGGCTCTGGATGCGGAGCCAGAGTTTGCCGAACTGCATGACATGGGCACGGCTGTGGCCATGTTGGCGGGCGAGGCCACACGGGCGGCGCAACTCGCGGTCAGGCGGCTGATGCTCCCGAAGGTGGGGCCATTCCACTACGTGCTGGCGGGGAGCTTGTGCGTGGCCATAGGAGAGCATCCCGGAGCGAAGGCCGTTTTACAAAAAGGGAGAGGATTGTTCCCGAACGACGCCGAGATTAAGAGGTCCCTTGCGCAATTCGACCCGAAGGAGCAACCTCGCCCCAAGGGGAAGCTGCTTACATTGCCGGTGGATGGTGCGGGTCGATTGGATGGACCGGCTCGGATGCCTTCGCACCCTTTGGCTTTGCCTTCGCGCCGGAAGGGTTCACCGCGTCCCGCAGTTCCTTCGAGGGCTTGAAGAAGGAAATGCGCTTCGGTGGAACCTCCACCTTGTCGCCTGTCTTGGGGTTGCGTCCTGTGCGGGCTTTGCGCTGCCGTGTGCGAAAGCTGCCAAAACCGCGCACCTCGATCTTGTCCCCGGACTTCAGCGCCCCGATTACCGACTCAAACAGCGTATCGACGATCACTTCGCCGTCGCGACGTGTCAGGTCGCCTAGCGCGGTCACTCTTTCGACGAGGTCTGCTTTTGTCATGCAATGGGCTCCGGCGGCATTAGGGAGATTGTACTGTGAGACGCATCGACGCGACGCGCTGGTCCCAAACACAAGGCGCTGCTACTTCCAAAGAAAGTAGAAGCCCGGCTCGTGCTCCAAGAGCTTGGCTGGGTTGGGAAACAGATCGTCGGTGCCGGAGAGGAGCTGCGAGAGGAGCGTGTTCTGCTTCTGGGTGCGAAGGACCGTAGGCTCACCGGAGATGCCAGCGTCGTGGGCCGCGTCCATCAACGCGACGCGGAAACCGCCTTCCCGGTCGATAAGGCCCAACCCGAGCGCCTGCTGCCCGGTCCAGACCTGGCCGGTGGCAAGCGGCTTAATCTTGTCTTCGGTGGTGTGGCGCGCGACCGCCACGTCGCGGATAAACTGACCGTACATATTGTCCACCAGCGATTGGAAGTAGGCCTGCTCCTTGGGCGTTGGGTCGCGTGCGGGGTCTCCGGCGGTCTTCAGGTCCCCGGCGTGGATGTCGACGCTCTTCAACTTGGCCCAGCGCATCAGTTCGCCGTAGTTGGTCCACTCCATGACGACGCCAATGGAGCCAACGATCGACGCCTGGTTGGCGTAGATGCGGTCGCAGGCGGAGGCGATGTAGTAGGCGCCGGACGCACCGACCGAGTCGATCGAGGCCACGATCTTCTTACGGGGATGCTCATGGCGCAGGCGGAGAACTTCGTTGTAGATCTCCTGCGAGGGCGAGGACGCGCCGCCGGGAGAGTTGATGTGGAGGACGATGGCTTTGACGGTGTCATCGTCGGCATAGCCGCGCATTTCGGCGTCGATCTTGTCTGCGGAGAGGATGACGCCGGTGATGTCGACCACGGCGATCTGGTCGCTGTTGGCGAAGACGCCTTTGTTCTTGCCGCGGAAGTTTGAATGTGGAAGCGCGAACGCAACTACCAGAGCAACCAGAGCACAGGAGCCGCCGATCACGGCGATGTAGAACCAGGCCGAGCGACGGCGGGGTGCCGTGGCGTAAGGTGCCGGATAGAACGGCAAGGGCGGTGGGGGAGGCGAAGTTACTTCGTCCGGCATGGGGCGAGTGTATCAGGCGGGCCGGTCCCGTACTGAAAGCTTTCTTGGTTGGTGCGTCTGCTCTTCTTTACGTACCGCTTTGACTTTCGCTCCTCTTTGCAGGTGCTATTTAGCCGCTAGCCGAACGTCACTCTGTTAACGTATGATGATTTCCGTTTGTGGTATTCGTATACGGCTTTTAGAAGCAGCAGCTTTATACACCTACAGGGAAAGCCGACGACTCATGCCTCATCCTTACCTCAGTATTGTGGTACCGGCGTATAACGAGGCGGCTCGGATAGAGGCGACGCTCGGCAAGGTGATCGCGTGTGTGGAGGCCCGAGGATGGAACGCCGAGGTGCTGGTGGTCGACGACGGATCGCGCGATGAGACGCGGGAGATCGTGGAGCGCTGGATGGAGACACATGCTCGCCTGCACCTGATCCAAAATCCTGGAAACCGAGGCAAGGGATACTCAGTGCGGAATGGTCTGCTGCAGGCCGCGGGCGATGTGGTGCTCTTTACGGATGCGGACTTGTCGTCGCCGATGGAAGAGGCGGAGCTTTTGCTTTGTGCTTTGGAACAAGGGGCCGATGTGGCGATCGGGTCGCGCTGGATAGACCGGTCGCGGCAGACGATCCAGCAGCCCCTGTATCGGCAGATCTTCGGGCGATGCTTCAACTGGATCACCCGGCGGGTGATGGGGCTTCCTTTCAAGGACACGCAGTGCGGGTTCAAAGCCTTTAAACGGCCGGCGGCGCAGGTCATCTTTCGACTGCAAAGGATCGAGCGGTGGGGCTTTGATCCCGAGATCCTTTTTATTGCCCGCAAGCTGAAGTACGAGATCGTCGAGGTGCCCGTGAGTTGGGGGCACGACGAGCGCAGCCGCATGAGCTATCTGAAGGACGGCATGAAGATGTTGGAGGAGATGGCGGTCATTCGAAGCAACTCGGCGCGTGGCCGGTACGATGAGGCGATCGCCGCCCTGAAGGACACCAGCGCGATGGTCACTCCGCAGGTGCAGAGTGTGCCGAAGGGTGTACGCGTCGAGATCTCTCGATAGGTTTACATGCCTGCAACGTCGCCTTCGCTCAGTTTGCGGTGGAAGAGATCGAAGACAAGACCGTAGAGCCGATAGGCGAGTTCCGGGTCGTAGCGGATGCCTTCGTCGCGCATAAAGGCGTGTGCGCCGTTGACCTCATGCCAGCTGAGACGTTTGTTCAACTCGTTCAATCGTGTAAGCACCTTCACACGGCCTTCGGTTGAGATGTGCGGGTCTTGGCGGCCCCAGATCATCAGCAGTTCACCGTGAATATCGGCGGCGCGGGCCAGCGAGTCGTCGGCCATACCCTTACCAAGCGAACCTTTGTGGATGTCGGTCGCGTAGAAGCAGGCGGTTGCCAGCACATCCGCGTTCATCGCGGCGCGGAAAGCCAGGTGTCCGCCGATGCAGATGCCCATCGCGCCGAGCCTGCCAGTACAATCCGGGCGCGCTGTCAGGTGGTCGAGCACGGCGCGGGCGTCGGCGTCGTAGGCGGCCAGTTCTTTGGTGGTCTTCAGCTCGTTGCCGCGGTCGGAGCCAGCCTGATCATAGGCGAGGACCGTGCCGGCGGGCTCAAACTCATGGTAGATCTCCGGCATGGCAATAATATAACCATGGCCCGCAAGCATGGCGGCGGTACGGCGGATGGGAGCCGTAATCTGAAAGATCTCCGAGTAGAAGACGACGCCGGGATAGCGCCCGGGCGCGGCGGGGCGAACGATATGGGCTCGCATGGGGCCGGTGGGGGTGTCGAGAGTGACGTGCTCGTCGTTAACGATAATCATTGCGGGCTCCTGCTGGACGATCTGATGAGAGAGCTAAGGGTGCGTGAAAAAGGGAGCCGCTTTGGCGGGGAACCCGAAGAGGCGCAAGCGCAGACAATAAATGGATTCTGCCATATAAAGGACGGCTTTGCGGACAAAGCTATACTCAGGCGGCCAGAGCGCGGCGTGGGTGTGCCAGGCAAACGCCGCGTCGGGATGAGAACGATCGAAGTGGGAGAGGATCAGGCCAGCCCGGGGTAAATGGCTTGGCGAACTGACGACTTCGGCCGAGTGCCATCCATGCGCCCGCATGATCTCGGCGGAGTAGAAGACGTTCTGGATAGTGTTCTGGGCGCGGGGCTCCTCGAAGATGGCGTCCACCGGGAGGCCAAGTTCACGGGCAAGGCGACCCATCGAGGCGGCCTCCACAAAGCGGTTGTGCGCGGCTCCGCCAGTGACGATGAGGCGTGGAGCGGACCCTGCCTTTACCTCGCGCACACCCTCTTCGACGCGCTGACGCTGCTCAGGGGAAGGCTCGCCAGTATCCGTGGAGGGAGCGCCAAGAACAATGATCGCGTCGAAGTGCCGGAGCGTCGCATCGCCCGCTGGCATGGCCCGGTAGTTGACTGCGGTGGCAACGAAGCAGACGATCAGGGCAGCGACACTCACGCGAAGCGGCGAAAAGTGGGTCACGCGAACAGGAACTCCTTGGTGCGAAGCTCCTTGACGACGTCCCGGAGCTTGGCGGCCTTCTCGAACTCGAACTTTTTGGCAGCCTCGCGCATGTCGGATTCGAGGCGTCCGATGTAGCCATCGAGCTCCTGCTGCGTGGAAAAGTCGGGAACGCCCTCCGCCTCGTCGGTCAGGTCGGCGTAGTCGGCTTTGAGGATGCCCGCGAGGCCCATCTCTAGTGGACGATTGATGGACATCGGCGTGATGCCGTTCTCCTCGTTGTAGGCGACCTGCATCTCGCGGCGGCGGTCGGTCTCGTTGATGGCGCGCTGCATGGAGTCGGTCATCTTGTCCGCGTACAGGATGGCGCGGCCTTCGAGATGGCGAGCGGCGCGGCCAATGGTCTGGATAAGAGAGCCCTGGGAGCGGAGAAACCCTTCTTTGTCGGCGTCCAGGATAGCTACGAGCGAGACTTCGGGTAGGTCGAGACCCTCGCGAAGAAGATTGATGCCGATCAAGACGTCATATTCGCCTTTGCGTAAGTCGCGAAGGAGTTTAATGCGTTCGAGTGTTTCGATCTCGGAGTGCATGTAGCGGCAAGCAACCCCGACTTCGGTGTAGTAATTGGCCAGGTCCTCGGCCATGCGCTTGGTAAGTGTGGTGACTAAGACGCGCTGGTTAAGGGTGACACGGTCACGAATCTCCGCGAGCAAATCGTCGATTTGTCCCTTCACAGGGCGAATTTCTACGACCGGATCAATCAGGCCAGTAGGACGAATGATCTGTTCGACAACGACTCCGGCGGATTTTGTTAGCTCATAAGGGCCCGGTGTAGCGGAGACATAGACGATCTGTCCTGTACGGCCTTCAAACTCGTCGAACTTCAGCGGACGATTATCCATCGCGCTTGGCAGGCGGAACCCATAGTCGACTAGATTTTGTTTGCGCGATCGGTCGCCATGCCACATTCCGTGTAACTGCGGTACCGTTACGTGGGATTCGTCGATGAACAGGAGATAGTCGCGCGGAAAGTAGTCAAGCAGGGTAGGGGGTGGTTCTCCGGGAAGACGCCCCGAGAAATGGCGCGAGTAGTTCTCGATGCCATGGCAGTAGCCAACGGATTTGATCATTTCAAGATCGAAGCGGGTGCGCTGATGGATGCGCTGCGACTCGACCAGACGCCCCTGAGATTCAAGCTCTTTCTCCCACCATTCCATCTCGGCAAGGATGGAGTCGGAGGCTGTCTTCTTGCGCTCCGGCTGGACGACATAGTGAGATTTTGGATAGATGGGCAGCCGCGAGTACTTCTGCTTGACCGTTCCGAAGAGTGGATCGATCTGGGAGAGATTGTCAATCTCATCGCCGAATAGCTCGATGCGATAAGCATTTTCATCGTAGGTCGGGTAAACCTCGACGATGTCTCCCCGGACGCGAAAGGTGCCGCGTCGAAAATCCACATCGTTGCGCTCGTAGAGTATCTCAACCAGGCGGCGGGTGATATCTTCACGCTTGATCTGCTGGCCCTTTTCCAGCAGCATGAGCATGCCGTAGTAGGCCTCCGGTGAGCCGAGACCGTAGATACAACTCACCGAAGAAACAATAATCGCGTCTCGCCGCTCGAACAAGGTACGGGTCGCGGAGAGACGCAGCTTGTCCAGCTCCTCGTTGATCGTCGCTTCCTTCTCGATGAACAAGTCGCCCGAGGGGATGTAGGCTTCCGGTTGGTAGTAGTCGTAGTAGGAAACGAAATATTCGACGGCGTTGTTAGGGAAAAATGTCTTGAACTCATGGTAGAGCTGGGCGGCGAGCGTCTTGTTGTGCGCGAGGATCAGCGCGGGACGATTCAGCTCCGAGATCACCTTGGCCATCGTGAACGTCTTGCCGGAACCCGTGACGCCGAGCAGCACCTGGTCTTTCTCGCCCGCGTTCAGACCGGCGCAGAGTTCGCTTATGGCACGGGGCTGGTCACCCTGGGGACGGTACGTCGTGGAAAGCTGGAAGTCCATCCCTATAGGATAAGGGAGGAGGGCAGCGATGGTGCAGCTTTGGTTGATCCGGCACGGTGAGACGGAGTGGAGCCTCTCTGGCGCGCACACCAGCCGGACGGACATCCCCCTGACCGACCATGGCCGGGAGCGGGCGGAGGAGTTGAAGACCTATCTCGCCGGTCGCAAGTTCGACGCGGTGTTGACCAGCCCCATGCAGCGCGCGCGCGAGACATGTTCCATCGCCGGTTATGGCTGGCAGGCGGTGCAGGACGACAGTCTGAAAGAGTGGGACTACGGCGTCTATGAAGGCAAGACGACCAAGGAGATCCGCCAAACACATCCAGGCTGGAACGTTTGGAAGGATGAGATCACGGGCGGCGAGACGGTGGAGCAGGTGGGCACACGGGCGGACGCAGTGATCGCTGGCGCGATGGCGGCCGTCCTCAATGGGGACGGCTCCGTCGCACTCTTTGCGCATGCGCACATCTTGCGCATCCTGGCGGCGCGATGGATCGGGCTGCCAGCTACGGGAGGGCAGTCGTTGGCACTCGGGACTGGCTCGGTCAGCGTGCTCGGATATGAGCGGGAGACGCGCGTCATCGAACATTGGAACCGCGGCTTCGAAGGTTGATGGTGCGGTTCCTTGGCTTGGGGATCGTGTTGTTTGCGGCTTCTATGGCCGCCCAGGTGGAGATCCACGGGCATGTAGTCGATCGCCGCGGTAATGCGGTCGCCGGCGTTCCTGTTGTTGCGGAGGGTCAGGCGCAAGACGTGCGTTCGGACGAAGCGGGGCGGTTCACACTAAGAATTGGGACAATCGGTATTCAGGGCGTACAGCTGCGGGCAGAGGGGCCGACGCTGTCTTCGGTAGTCGTAACGGTCACCACCGCGGGGAGCGCAAATGAGGTCGAATTGGTGGTTGTGCCATCCCGGTTGGCGCAGCAGGCAACGGTAACGGCCACCCGCAGCGGGGTAGCGATGGGTCCGGCGGCCGTGACGCAGAGCTCGTTGTCGCAGGAGGAACTGGTACGATTTCCCGCGTTGACGGTGGATGAGAGCCTGCGGCAGCACGCTGGGTTCGAGCTGTTTCGCCGGTCGAGCGGATGGGTGCAGAACCCGACCAGCCAGGGTATCTCGTTGCGTGGCCTGGGATCGACGGCGGCGAGCCGCAGCCTGGTGCTGGCGAACTCGGCCCCGCTAAACGACCCATTTGGCGGATGGGTGCATTGGAACGAGCTTGCGCCGGAGACGATCGAGGTGGTAACGGTGACCAGCGGAGGCGGATCGGATTTATACGGATCGAGCGCGCTCGGGGGCGTTATCGATGTCGTCCCCGCGCACCCGGACGCCCCGCGCGCCGACATAAGCATGGCGGCGGCAAGCCAGGATACGCGGACGGTCAGCGCGCGCGGCGATTTACAACAAGGCCGATGGCATGAGCTCGCGGCCGTACAGGATCTCCGCACGGCGGGTTACATCCTGACCGCGCCCGCATCGCGTGGACTGGTCGATGTGTCCGCTAATGTGCATTTTGAGAATGGCCGCATTGAGCTGAACCGCACTCTGAGCCTCAGTCAGCGGGTGTTCCTCACGGGAAACGTGTTGAACGAGGCGCGAGGAAACGGAACGCCCTTGACCACGAATGGAACGCGGCTGTGGCGCTACCTGGCGGGAGATGATTGGAGCTCCGGAAGCCGGACCAACGGGCGGATGCGTCTGTTTGGGAGCGATGAGGTGTATCGGCAAAGCTTTTCAGCCATCGCCGCCGGACGAACGCGTGAGACGCTCAGCCGCGTTCAGCGAGTAGGCGCGCAGGAGGTTGGTGCCTCCACGGACGCCTCGTTTCATCTGGCGCAGGTAGCGTTTGTTGGCGGTGCGGATGTGCGCGACCTCCGTGCGGCCGACCTGGAGCGGCCGACGGCGGGAGCGTTGCAGGAGACCTCCGCGCGACAACGTTTTGTGGGTGGGTTTGGAGAGGTGATCGCGGAGCGGGGTGGATGGTCGGGCTCGGCGTCCCTGCGCCTGGATTCGGCCGCCAATCTCAACACCACGCAGTTTGCCGGGGCCACGCGGACCGGCATTGCGGACCGGCATGAGATTGTCGCCAGCCCTCGCGTGGGGCTCGTGCGGCAGCTTGGACCGCATCTCGCCTTGCATGGATCGGGCTTCCGGGCGTTTCGCACCCCGACCATGAATGAGCTGTATCGGACCGGGCAGGTGGGGCAGGAAACTACCCTGCCGAATGCGGGACTGGGGTCGGAGCGGGCCAGCGGAGCGGAGGGCGGCGCGACAGTACGGTCGAGACAGTTCACTGTTTCAGCGACGTACTTCTGGACCGAGGTTAATCGTCCCGTCGCGGCTGTCCTGGTCAGCAGCACGGCCACGACGATTACGAACGTGCGACGGAACCTCGGCCAGATCCAGAGCCAAGGGGTCGAGACAAGTGTGGCGTGGAACGAGGGACGCGCCATATCGGCGACAGTCGGCTACCAGTATGCTCATGCGGTGGTGACGAAGTTTCCCAGCCAAACGGCGCTGATTGGCAAATGGATTCCGGACGTCCCTCGGGAGAGCGCGACGGCCCAGGTGCGATTGCGGAATGTGCGGCTGGCACAGTTGACCTTGGCCGGTCGAGAGGGTGGGCGGGCCTTCGACGACTCGCCCAACACCTATGTGCTGCACTCGTTCTTTGAACTGGACGCCTACGGCGAACGTCAGCTTGGTCGCGGCTTCACGGCGTTTCTGGCCGGGCAGAATCTGCTGGACCGTCGGGCGGATGTGGCGAGGACTCCTGTGCTGACGCAAGGGATTCCGGCAGTCGTTCAGGGGGGAGTGCGGTACGGGTGGGGCGCACAGTAGGCGTAAACTTAGCGATGCCTGCGCGTTGGGCATGGTAGATGCCGCTCTCGCCGGAGAAGAGGTAGCTCGTCACGGAGGCGAGCGCGCAGAAGGCTCCCGCCTCGGGACCGAAGAGTTCCAAGGCCATCAGGCTGGAGGCGATCGGCGTGTTGGCAGCACCGGCAAAGACGGCCACAAAGCCCATGGCGGCAAGCAGCGACGCCGGAAGCGGGATCAGGTGCGAGAGGGCGTTGCCGAGCGTCGCGCCAATATAAAAAAGCGGCGTGACCTCCCCACCCTTGAAGCCGGAGCCGAGCGTTACGGTCGTAAAGACGAGCTTGCCCGCGAAGTCGTACGATGGAAGCTGTTGGGTGAATGCCGCCGCGATCGTGGGCAGACCGAGGCCGATGTACTTGCCGGTACGCGCTACACCGGGGATCAGCACGGCCACGGCGATCAAGATGCCGCCGACGAAGGGGCGCAAGGGAGGAAAGGCGATCTGCCCCTTGAAGAACGAAGAGACGGCGTGCGTCGTCTGGGCGAAGAGCAGAGCGGTAAAGCCGAAGACAATCCCGGCGGCGGTGGCGAGCAGCATCGTGACGGGTGTGAGCGGGACGGTCTGGTTAACGGTGTAGAGGGTGTCGTGGATGTGCCAGGCGCGGGTAACGTAATCTCCCGCGAAGGCCGCGAGGAAGCAGGGAAAGAGCGCATCGTAGCGGACGGAGCCGATGGTAAGGACTTCGAGGCCGAAGACGGCTCCGGCAAGCGGTGTGTCAAAGACGGAGGCAAATCCCGCGCTGATGCCAGCGATCAGAAGGGTGCGGCGATTTTCCCGGCTCAGGGTGAGCCAGGGAACGCGGCTGAGCAGCCGGTCGATTTGGTCGGCCAACGACGCGCCGGTCTGGACGGCCGTGCCTTCGCGCCCGACCGAGCCGCCAAAGAGATGCGTCAGGGTGGTGGCGAGCAGGATAAGGGGCGTCATCCGGAACGGGATCTTGGCGCGCGTAGCCTCGGCGTCGGCGTGGATCTGCTCGACGATGAGGTCGTTGCCCGCGTCGACAGATTGTCCAAGATAGTAGTACAGCAGGCCGACAGCCAGACCCGCGACCGGCAGCAGGGCGATGAGCCAGGTGTGGGCCTCGCGCGTGGCGGTTGCCCAATTGAGCAGCACGATGAGCAGCGCGGAGGCCGAACCGGCGAGGACGCCGACGAAGATGGAGAGGACGAGCCAGCGAAGGGCGTTGCGGAGTTGGTAGAGAAAACGCATGGGTCTGCTACGGAATGATCGTAGGAGTCATCAGCCGGTGAGTTGGCGGTTATGGCGGAACCCCATCGCCGTGGTTGCTCATTTATCTAGCCCGGCTTACCCCAAGCTTTGTTTTCTTGCTGTCTTAGTTTATCTACGTCAATCAAGTCTTGGGGGCGTCCCGCGGCGAGTTTATTGGTGATCAAGTCATCGCAAGAGATGTACCGTACCGGAATGAAGTCGTCCACGAGAGCAGCCTCCAAGGTGTTCCAAGCTTCATCAAAGGTGAGGCCATTGATGTCACAGATAATGTCGATACGAAATGGAGCTACGCCGATCTGAAAAACGGTGCCTGGAGTGGCGAAGTCTTCGATGCTAGTGCCGGTCAGATGCGCGCCACATGCGGCTAACGCCTTGTAGGTGGCCTTGGCGTTTTGGAGATCGGGTCGTATGAAAAGATCCAGATCTTTCGTGGCTCAGGGCTCCGTGTACCGCGCATAGGCATACCCGCCAACGACGAGATAGCGGACCTCATGCGCGTTGAAGGCGGACAACAGATCGTTGAAGTCCTTGTGCATCGTCTACAGGACCTTTCATCCGATACATTTCGAGTGTGAACTCACATGTCGCATTCATGCGCTCCGAATCTGAGACACCTTGCCAGTAGCGATAGCTATCCGCCTGCTGCTCGTGGAGATTGGGTGACAATGCGAACGGCCTTATCCATCACGCTCTCTATTCTACCAAGAAGCGGGTCGATTTTCTGAGAAGTCGCTACGCGTTTTAAGGTGCAACCTACAAACCCTTCTCCACCAGAAACAAGATCAAATCCGTTACGCGGCTGCTGTAACCCCATTCGTTGTCGTACCAGCTGATCACCTTGCCCATGTTCGTGCCGACGACTTTGGTCAGCTTGGAGTCAAAGATGCTCGATAGGGGATTGCCGCGGAAGTCGATCGAGACGAGTTCCTCTTCGGTATAGCCGAGGATGCCCTTCATCGGGCCATCGGCGGCAGCCTTCATAGCTTCGTTGATGGCGGCGACTGAGATTGGCTTCTCGCTGGTGAAGGTGAGGTCGACGACAGAGACGTTCGGCGTCGGAACGCGGATGGCGAAGCCGTCGAGCTTGCCGTCCATCGCGGGGACAACCAGCTTCAGGGCCTTAGCGGCACCGGTGGAGCTCGGGATCATCGACAGGGCAGCGGCGCGGGCGCGGCGAAGGTCCTTGTGCGGCGTGTCGAGGATGACCTGATCGTTGGTATAGCTATGGATCGTGGTCATGATTCCGGAGGCGATGCCGAAGGTGTCGTGCAGCACCTTGACCACGGGCGCGAGGCAGTTGGTTGTGCAGCTGGCGTTTGAGATCACGTGGTGCGCGGCGGGATCGTACTTGTCAGAGTTGACGCCGAGGACAAGGGTCAGGTCCTCGTTGGTGGCCGGGGCGGAGATGATGACCTTCTTGACCGTGGAGCCTAAGTGCGCCTTGGCCTTGACCGCATCGGTGAAGAAGCCGGTCGACTCGACGACGATTTCCGCGCCGACGGAGGCCCAGTCGAGCTTGGCGGGGTCGCGCTCCGCGAAGACCTTGATCGCCTTTCCGTCAACGACAACACTGTCTTCGGTGGAGGATATCTCTTGCTTGAGGTTGCCGAGGATTGAGTCGTACTTAAGCAGATGGGCGAGGGTGGCGGGCGTGGTGAGGTCGTTGACGGCGACGAAGTCGATGTCAGGGTTGCCGAGCGCCGTGCGAAACACATTACGCCCGATACGGCCGAAGCCGTTGATGCCTACCTTGACTGCCATGCGGAAGTTGCTCCTCGAGCGAAGCTGGCCCATGTACTAGGGCTGCAACTCTACTATAACCGTAGGCGAAGAGGCGCGAGGTTCCCAAAGCAACCTGATGCGCACCGTAGTAGATGAACGTGAGCTACTTGCCGTGAAAGCCGAAGAATGCTGAGCGGAGGCCATCTTCGTAGGATTGTTTGGCGTCTTTGGCCCTACGGCGGAGGTCTTCTTCCTGAAAGCTGGCTTGTTCCCACTCATCCACTTTGGCGAGGGAGTGCTCGACCGAGGCGAGGTCTTCTTCGTGCTGGATGGCTTGCTTCCAGGCGTCGACCGCAAGCTTGTAGCTGGCTTGGCGCTGGTCGAGTTCGGCGGGGGTGACTTCCATAAATATGTGCCTCACGAGAACACTAAGCGGAGCAGATGAATAGGCTGTGTACAGAAGGATATTTGCGACGGCCATCGCCGGGTGGTATAAGCAGCCTATGCGCGACTTGCGCGATTGGATACGCGAACAGATGAGACGACGTTCCCGCCGTGGACCGAATGAATCGGAATCCACTGGAAAGATCGGGCAGGAGCTTCCCGCCGACCAACAGGCTCCGCTGCGGCCAAACTATCCCGAGCCCTCCGCGCGCGAGATCGCTGCCGCTGCCGAAGAGACTCTTCCCGAACCGCCGCAGATGGCCGAAGCTGCCGCAAGCGACGCTCCGGCGAACGACACTCGAATGGTAATTGAGACGCAGCCGGAGAGCCTCGGCACACCGCCTGCCGAACTGGAGCCCGTCACGAAGAAATCGCCGCGCGGGTATGTCGTGCTGACCATCGGCCTTCCGGGTTCGGGCAAGACCACCTGGTACAAACGTCGTGGCGTCACTCCGCTCTCAAGCGATCTGCTGCGGACGCTGCTCTTCGACGACATCACCGACCAACGCTACCAGGGCTTGGTGTTTTCCACCCTGCGGAGCCTGCTGCGGGCGCGGCTGATCGCCAAGATGCCATGGAACTATGTGGACGCAACGAACCTCAGCCCACATGAGCGCCGCCAATGGATCAAAATGGCCAAGAGCTTCGAATATGAGGTGCAGGCCGTCTTCTTCGACGTGCCGCTGGCCGTGTGCATGGAGCGGAACTCCAAGCGCGACCGGCAGGTGACCGACGAGGTCATGCAGAAGATGGCCGAGCGTCTCCGTCCACCCGCTTTTAAGGAAGGATTCGACAAGATCACCGTGGTTCGGGTGAAGGGTGCGGAGCCGAGCACGTCGACGACCGCATCCGCTGAGCCGGAGAGTGCGTCGGCTGCTTCAGAAGCTGCACTTTAAAGGCAACCATGGCGGGCGGCGTCGAGTTCGCAGGTGTAAGCTACACGCTTCCGAACGGGCGATCCTTGCTGCGCGACGTGTCCCTTCGGGTGGAGGGGGGCACGATCACCGCGCTGCTGGGACGAAGCGGCTCGGGCAAAACGACGCTGCTCCGGATGGTGAACGGGCTGGTAGTCCCGACCGGCGGCCAGGTAGTGGTGGATGGCCGAGCGACGGCTGAGTGGGATGTCGTCGAGCTCCGGCGGCACATCGGCTATGTTATCCAGGAGACAGGATTGTTTCCGCACATGACGGTAGCGCGAAACGTCGGAATGGCACTGGAGCTTGCAGGCCTTCCAAAGGCGAAGAGGGCAGCACGCGGTGAAGAGGTGCTATCCCTTGTCGGCATGAGCCTGACGGATTACGGCGAGCGGTACCCGTGGCAGCTATCCGGCGGGCAGCGGCAGCGCGTCGGTTTGGCGCGGGCGTTGGCTGGCGATCCCACGCTGCTGTTGATGGATGAGCCGTTCGGCGCGCTTGATCCTATGACGCGGGCCGAGATGCAGACGATGACGCGGGAGCTGTTCGCCCGCATGAAGAAGACCGTGCTGCTAGTCACGCACGATCTGGACGAGGCGTTGTATCTTGCCGAACGCGTCGTGTTTCTCGTCGACGGTGAGGTGGCAGCTGACCTGCGCTCCGATGAGGTGCTCTCGTCCGAGCATCCGCCGGTCCGGGAGTATGTGCAAGCGGTCCATCGCGCGGTCGCTGCGTGAAGGAGTTTCTGGCCGCGCACGGAGGAGAGATTGCGCGGCTGACCTTTGAGCATCTGTGGCTGACGTTCTCGGCGATGCTGCTGGCGTCTGGCGTCGGGCTACCCCTTGGTATCGTGCTAACGCGGCGGCCTCGGCTGGCCAAACCGGTGATCGCCTTTGCCAACATTGTGCAGACGGTGCCGAGCCTTGCGCTCTTTGGGCTGCTGCTGCCCGTTCCTTGGTTGGGAGAGAACGCGTCCCGGCTGGCCATTCTTGCGCTCACTGGCTATGCGCTGCTGCCGATTCTACGAAACACGTATGCCGGGATCGGCAGCGTCGATCCGGCGCTGATCGATGTGTCGAACGCGCTGGGGATGACTCCAGCGCAGCGCCTTCTAAAAGTCGAGCTTCCCCTTGCGGCGAGTGTCATCCTCGCTGGTCTGCGGACGGCGACGGTGACGTGTGTCGGCGTGGCGACGATTGCGGCGGCCATCGGCGCGGGTGGCCTGGGCGAGCTGATCTTTCGCGGGGTGGCCAGCGTGGATAACCGGCTGGTGCTGGCTGGCGCGATTCCGGCGGCGCTGCTGGCATTAGCGGCGGATACACTGCTGGGTTTCGCGGAGAAGCGGCTGGCGGTGCGGCGGTGAAGAAAGGGAAGAGGGAGGAGGGAAGAGGGAAGAGAAGGCTAGCGTATGCGATCCTTCTGTGTGCGGGAGTGCTGCTCGTGGGGTGTGCGCCGCCGCGTTCGTCGCGAATCACCATCGGCGCGAAGAACTTTACCGAGCAGGTGGTGCTGGGTGAACTGCTTGCGCAGGAGATCGAGGTGGTCACGGGGGAGCGCGTGGACCGCCGATTCTATCTGGCGGGTAGCTACATCTGCCAGCAGGCCTTGATCAATGGCCGGATCGATGGGTATGTCGAATACACTGGGACGGCACTGACCGCGATCTTGAAGCAACCGCTTCCGCCGGTCGGTCAGCGGGACGCCGCTGCGGTCTACAGCCGCGTAAGTGAACAGTACAAGAGCCGGTTTGGGGTAAGCGTGGGGCCAGGGCTGGGGTTTGAGGATACCTTTGCCATGGTAGTTCGAGGGGAGGATGCTCGGCGATTGGGAGTCAAGACGATCTCGGACGTGGCGTTGCTCCAGAAATCCACATCTCAAATTCGAGATATGGGGCCTCCGATCTCCCACTCGATAAACCGGCTGGGTGTGGGGTATGAGTTCGAGGAGCGGCCTGATGGACTCCGCGGGCTGGAGTCGGCGTATGGGCTGCGCTTTGCCGGACCCCCGCGCGTGATGGATCTTGGTCTGCTCTACCGTGTGCTGTCGCAGGGGCAGGTGGATATGGTGGCGGGGAACTCGACCGACGGGCCGATCCGCGCTCTTGGATTTGTGGTGTTAGAAGACGACAAGCACTACTTTCCGCCGTATGAGGCGGTGCCGCTGGTGCGGGCGGATTCGCTGGTGCGGCATCCCGGCATTGGTGGCGCGGAGGCGCGGCTGGCCGGAAAGGTCTCAGCCGACGAGGTGCGCGCGATGAACGACGCTGTAGATGGACAGCATCGCGATGTCGTTGTCGTAGTGCGCGAGTTCCGGGCGCGAAAGGGGCTGTGATGGTGGAGCCGTGGCTTCGAGGCACGCTGACGGACATCGATGCGGTACGGCGGCAGGTGCTCCATGCGCTGGAGCTCACGGTGGAGGACGCGGAGCGGTGGTGTGCCGGGCTGAGCGATGAAGAGATGCACGCGCGCCCGTACGATCTGCCTTCTGTGGCCTTCCATCTGCGGCACATCGCCCGGAGTCTGGATCGGCTGCCGACCTATGCCGAGGGTGCCGTACTGACCGCTCAGCAGCATGAGCAACTATGCACCGAGATGGATGCAGATGCAACGGCGGCGGAGGTACGGACGGAGCTGCGCGACGGTTTGCGAAAGGCGGCCGATCGCATCTCCGCCCTTTCGCCAGCGAGTTACGAAGAAGCACGCGGCGTGGGTCGGGCGATGCTGCCGAGCACGGTGGGCGGCCTGCTCGTCCATTGCGCGGAGCACACGCAGCGGCATACTGGGCAGGCGATCACGACAGCCAAGGTAGTGATCGCCATGCGGACACTCGCGGCTAAGTCGTAGACCCCTCACAGAGCTTGTTGACTGGCACAGTCTGCGGTGTATGATTCGGCACGCAATGTTTATGCGTGTTGCTCGCGCTGAAAGGCGCGTGACCATATACAGGAGGCGGTTATGCGGAACTATCGATCGACTTTGGCCTTAATGGCGGTGGGAGCGGCGTTGCTGGCGGGCACGGGATGCCAGCGCTATAGCAAATCCGAGGTGTACTACCTTGTGGCGAACAATCTGAAGCTGAACTACTGGAAGACCGCCAACGCTGGCTTTGAAGAGGCGGCAAAGGCGCTCGGCGTGACGCCTCTCGAACGCGGACCGGACACCTTCGATCCGAAAGCGGAAGAGGCGGAGTTGGAAAAGGTGATCGCCGCCAAGCCTGCGGGCATCCTGATCTCGGTGGCAGACGCCGCGATGATGACGCCGACGATCAACTCTGCAATCGAGGCGGGTATTCCGGTGATCACGATGGACTCGGACGCGCCGTCCAGCAATCGGCTGATGTTTGTCGGCACAAACAACCTGGAGGCAGGGCGGCTGGGTGGGCAGCGATTGATCTTCATGATGAACGGCAAGGGCAACGTCGTGTTCTTCACGAACCCCGGACAGCCTAACCTCGATGAGCGCTTGAAAGGGTATAAGGATGTGTTCGCCGATCATCCCGGGATCAAGGTGGTCGAGGTCTTCGACATGAAGGGCGACTCTGGCACGGCCTTCGACGAGGCGCAGAAGCTCGTCGCGAAGAAGGGCGCGGACCAGGTCGATGGCTTTGTAACGCTTGAGGCCTCGGCGGGTAAGGAGGTCGCCGAGGTGCTGCGGCGCGGCGGTTTGGAGAGCCGGGCGCTGATCACCATGGACGTGGACAGCGACACGCTGAAGCTGATCAACATGGGCGAGATCGATTCCACCATCTCGCAGCGGCCCTACACCATGGGCTATGTCGGCCTGAAGGCGCTGGCGGAGATCCACCACGCGCTGCCTAAGAAGTTCGGGACGGACTATGGTTTCGATCCGCATTCGCCCTATCCGGTGTTTTTAGATACGGGAACGGCGCTGGTCGACCGGACGAACGTGGACAACTTTATCAAAGCGAACGGGCAATAGCGTGTCGGATTGCGCTTGGTAGCTGTTCATGATGAGCCGCTACTCATAGCGCAATGCCTCGGCCGGAAGCACCCGGGCGGCGGAGGCGCTTGGATAGAGCGTCGCCACAAGCGAGACGCCGAGCGAGACGGCGGCCACGATCAGCGCGTCCAGCAGGCGCGGCGCGAACGGAAGATAGTCGATCGAGTACACGGCGGCGTCCAGATGGATAAAGCGATAGTGGCCGCCCGCCCAGCTAAGGCCGTAGCCGAGCAGGAGACCAAGTGCGGTGCCAAGGGTCGAGATAAGCAGACCCTGGAAGAGGAAGATGCGGCGAATCTGCTCCGCGCGGACGCCAAAGCTCATCAGGACGGCGATGTCACGGGTCTTTTCCATGACCATCATCGTGAGCGCGATCAGGATGTTGAGCGCGGCCACGCAGACGATCAGCGCGAGAATAATGAAGGTGACGACCTGTTCCAGCTTCAGGGCGCGGAAGAGCTCCCGGTTCTGCTCCATCCAGTTGGTCGTCTGGAAACCTTTCCCGGCGGCGGCTTCGATCGTGCGTCCGATTGCGGCGGCCTGGTAGAGGTCGTCGACCTTGAAGCTGATGACGGAGATCAAGTCGGGCTCGGAGAAGAGGCGCTGCGCGTCGGCGAGGCGAGTAAACGCGTAGCTAGAATCGTACTGGTAGAAGCCGGACTTGAAGATGCTGGCCACCTGGAAGCGCTGGTAGCGGGGGACAAGGCCAAAGGGGGTGAGCTCGCCCTGCGGGCTGGTGACTAGCACCGTCTCGCCGGTGTGGACGCCAAGGGTATCGGCGAGATCGCGGCCAATCACGATGGGCTGGAGCGCAGCCGAAGTGCCTTGCACATCGAGCGCATCGGTCGTGCCTTCCGTCACCGCTTGGAGGAGGTTGCCGACGGTGCGCTCGTCGGCGGGGACAATGCCTTTGATGAGCGCGCCGCCGCTGCGGGCACCGCGCGAGATCAGTACCTGACCGTAGAGCCCCGGGGCGGCGGCGGTCACGTGCGGCATGGTGCGAAGCTGGGCGAGGAGCGGCCGCCAGTCGCGAATGCCATCTCCGGCGACACGCATCAGGTCGATGTGCGCGGTGGAGCCGACGAGTCGCTCCTGCAGGTCGCGGCGCATCCCGTTGGTGATAGCGAGTGCGATGATCAGCGAGGCCACGCCCGCCGCCACACCGATGACCGAGATGGCCGTGATCACGCCTACCACCGCCTGCCGCCGCTTGGCGCCCAGGTACCGTGCCGCGACAAAAAATTCAAAGCGAAAGAGTTCGAAGGGCATCCGGTTTTAGAGTACTATTCGCACATGGATCAAGACCTGATCGCGGAGCTGCGGCGGCTACTACAGGAGGTCATCACGCCCGATCTTGAGGCGTTGATGGTAAAGCTGGAACAAATTCAGCAGCAGATGCAGCTTTCCGAACGTAACATCCTTGAGGCTTTGACGACATTTCGCGCCGAAGCTGAGGTGCTACGGGCAGAGACGGCGGCGTCTCATGCGGAGTTGCTGGCCAAACTCGAAGTTATGCGCGCGCAGGTCGAAAGCGAGTCGATGGGTGAGCAGCCGACCATAAACAAGCCGAATCGGTTTGTGATGTAGAGCCAGCTTAGCGGCTGTGGGATAAACTGGTACCAGTCGGGGCGTAGCGCAGTCTGGTAGCGCATCTGGTTTGGGACCAGAGGGTCGGGGGTTCGAATCCCTCCGCCCCGACCATTCGGCATCTTAAGCGGCCTACACGGTAATGGCGGCGATGGCGGCGGATTTTATTGCCAGGTTGTTAAGCGTGTAGAAGGGCAGCCTGATCGTATAGGTGAGGGTGACCTCGACCTCCACGGTGCCGCCCACGGTGTTGGTTCCGGTAGTGGGGTAGGTAAGGGCGACGACAGCTGTGTTGGTGGGGTAGGTAGGAAGAAACGGACCCAGGAAGCTGGTAACCGACGCGGTGGTCGCGGGGGACACGGTGGCCGCGCTGTGAACGCTGGCGTAGCGTGCGGCGGCGTGGGCACCGAAGGTGATGTTGGAAAGTTGATACATAACTAAGGCGAAGTTGATGAAGCCGAACATCATCAGGCACAGGATGGGCAAGCCAAGAGCAAATTCAAGAATCGCTTGGCCGGCATCGTGGCGCGCGGCGCGTTTGGCGCGGTCCGTCCATGCGGGATGGTTGGTCGATAGCGGGTCCATCGCTAGGTCCCCTGCGTGTATGGCGTGCGAATAAACGCTATGGACTTGACGGGGATAGTGGAGGGAAACCCCTGCACCCCGTAGATCAACGGAAGAGTGGCTGTAGCGGTGACCTGCATGTACTGCAACGGGGTCGTGACCGCCCCGCCGCAGCTTGATAAGCAGCTGACCGCACCGCCTCCAGGATTGCAGGCGCAGACCAGGGCGGCTGAAGCGGTATACCCAGGGATGCCGGAGCCGAACTGCGTGGCGAAGGTCTGCACCTGGTTGGAGTTCGCCTGTTGTCCGTAGATGGTCGCGTACTCCCCCGCGGCGCGAACGGAGTCGATCACCGTCATATATTGTCTAAAGACGAGGCCAAAGTCGAGGACGCCTAACAGCATTAGTAGAAGAACGGGTAGTATCAGGGCAAGTTCAATCAGAGAGCTGCCGCGTTCGTCGTGAACCAATGCTCGAGAGGTGAGATGCATACGCCGCCTTTATTGCAGGATGTTTACGGTGAACGCGGCGGGACTGCCGCCCGGTAGCTGCGAGTAGTCGTTGGTAAGGGTGATGGTGCTGTTGGTGATGTTGCCCTCGTTGAAGGTAAGGGAAAAGAAGTGACCCGCGTCGCCCAGGGTGGAGTTGTCGATGTTAACGCCGGACAGGCCGCAGGAGATCATGCCGTCGGCTGTCACAGTCGAATGGGTGAACTGCACATCGTGGTTGCCCCAGGTATTGGAGGCGCCGATAGGCACAACACAGACTAGAAAGATGCCGTGGCTTCCGCTGGCGTCGGGCGTTGTGGGCGCGTTGGCGAGCCATATGGAGTTGTCGAAGAAGAACTGTCCGTGGCCGGAGGAATCCTTGGCTAACACCATGGTGACCGGACCGCCGGTTATGGTTGCGTGGCTAATGTTGACGTTCCCTTGCATATAGTAGTAACCGGGCTGAAGGGTGACGGTGGTGTTGTTGATGGTAGTGTCGTTGCAGTACTCCCCCGGAGAAAGAGTGGTCGGCGTGTTCACATTGAGGTTGTTGGCGTGGCAATTGCCTGAACTCACATAGCTGAAGTAGGAAAACGGATGAGTTTCAGAGGGCCAGTTGAAGATGGGCGCGGGGCTGACTAGGCCGTTGATGTTAGACGGGCTGGAGTTCGCCGCAATTAAGAGATGGCTCCCAGCGATCTGTGACGACCCGTCCAAGTTTAAAGAGGTGCCGATCGACAGGGGGCAGTTGAGAGTTAGTTTTGAGTTCGCCAGGAACTGCAGGGTGGTGTAAAAGGTGGAGCAAGGGGGCATGGCGGCCACGGCGCTGCGGGAAAACTGGATTGATTTGCTTCCGCTGGAGAGTATCCCGAGCAGCGTGGTGGGCATCGTTTGCTGGATCGTGGCTTGGATGACGGCGCTGTTTCCGGCATATGGACCGGAGGACGCGCCACTCTGAAGCGTGATGGTGGGTAGGGGAAGATTGTTGGCCGCGGCGTAGGCGGTGAGTTCGTTGCTAGCCATGGCGGTGAGGGTCGAGCTGGCCACGTTGCCGCGGCGACCATATTCCAGGGCGTAGCTGATGGCGGCGTTGTCGGCGGCAGTTTGCAGCTGAAGGCTGCGTGCCTCCATGCGGCCGACATCAAGCGCCAATCCACAGAAACCCAGCAAAGCAATTAGGCTGACCGCGAAGTAAACGAGCATAAGATGCGAGGCCTTCTTGTCACACTATCGGCTTGTGAGATGACAGCTTTAGTTGTGGCCAAGGTCACGGTGGTACGCGGGCCGTACGCATCCACCGTTTGTCGTCTGGCAGTCATTGGCTCTCGTCGCTGCTTCATGGTGATTCGCAAGCTAATACAAGCTGATCGCCTGTTCAATCGTGTCGATAAAAGAAACATGAACGCACGTGCGCTAAAGGATCAAGAGACGGCGCACCGGGTTCCGCCTGTCCCACTGAACGAGGCGGAACGGCTGAGTACGCTTCTCGAAGTTGGGATTCTCGACACGCCGCCCGACGCGGCCTTTGACCGGCTGACGCGGCTGGCGGCGTCGATGTTCGGCACGCGCTATGCCTTTCTTTCATTTGTGGACGCGGACCGGCAATGGTTCAAATCGGCCCAAGGCATTGAAGCACCGGAGACCCCGCGCAGCCAGGCCTTCTGCGCCTACACAATTCTGAACCGCGATGCGATGGTGGTGTACGACGCGCTCGAAGATGAGCGTTTCCGCGACAACCCTCTGGTCCAGGGCAAACTGTACCTTCGCTTCTACATGGGGGTGCCGGTCACGAGCGCGGAGGGCCACAACATCGGAACGTTCTGCATTGCGGACACGCGGCCCCGCTTCGAAGTGAGCGACGAAGACAAGCTGTCACTCGCCACCCTGGCGGAGATGGCCTCCGAGATGACGGACGAGTTCCGCCGCAATCGCGAGTTGCGCGCAAGCGAGGGAGAGGCGCGCGACCGCTATGCGCTGGTAGCGCGGGCGACGCTCGATGGCGTGTGGGATTGGGACATCGGGAATGAGCGGGTTTATTACTCCCCCCGATGGCAACGCATCCTTGGGCTGGGTGAGATAGATTGCGTGGCGACGGTGGAGTACTGGACCGAGCGCGTTCACCCGGAGGATCAGCCGGGAGTGGTGAACGCCATCCAGCGACAGGTGGAGGGTGAGACGGCGCCCTTCCGCAGCGAGCACCGCGTACAACATGGCGATGGCTCATGGCGCTGGGTCGTCGTCCGTGGACTGACTCAACGCGACGTGACGGGCAAAGCAACCCGGATGGCGGGTTCGCTGATGGACGTGACGCAGGAGAAGACTTCGGATGCGCTGACCCGGCTGCCTAATCGGTTGATCCTCCATGAGCGGTTGACACGGCTGATCCAGCGCAGCGAGACGACAAAAAGCTGGCAGTTTGCCGTCTTCTCTGTGGACATTGACGACTTCAAGTCGATCAACGATCAGCATGGCCACGGGGCGGGTGACAAGGTGCTCGTCGCAGTGGCGGAGCGCGCAAAGGCCTTGGTAGCGGAGACGCGCCAGCGCAAGGAGTCGCTGGTGGCCCGGCTGAGCGGGGATGAGTTTGTGGTCGTACTGGATGGGGTGCGAAACACGGGGCAAGCCGTCGCTGTGGCCAAGCGCCTGCAGGCGGCGATTTCTGCGCCAATCGAGATCGATGGGGAACGGGTAGAGGCGCGAGTTAGCATCGGGATCGCCTTGGCCGCGCCGCAGGTCAAGACGCCGGAGAGCTTTGTCCACAGCGCGGGTCTGGCGATGTATCAGGCAAAGATAGCGGGGTCCGGCGCGGCGACGGTGTTCGACCTCAGCATGCAGGAGGAGAATCTACGGCGGTTGAAGACGGAGTCGATGCTCCGGCGCGCGGTGGGTCTTGGTGAGCTGCGCCTCTTCTTCCAGCCGCAGGTCGATCTGGCGACGGGTGCGGTGATCGGGTGCGAGGCGCTGGTGCGCTGGCAACATCCTGAGTTGGGCATGGTCCCGCCGGATTACTTCATCCCGCTCGCGGAGAAGGCGGGGATCATCGGGGAGGTCGATGGCTGGGTTTTGGAGATGGCGGCGCGGCAGATTGCGGCCTGGCGGGCGGCGTCGCCAGTTGCGCTGAAATGGCATATGAGCGTGAATATCTCGGCGGAGAAGTTCCCGTCGAGCGATCTATTGCGGAACGTGCAAGAGACGCTGGCACGACACGGTCTGCCGCCCTCGGTGCTGTGCATGGAGATCACGGAGACAGCCCTGGTGCGGCATGTGGCGGAGAGCGCGCAGGCCATGCACGCCCTGCGCACCATCGGCGTTGGCCTGCATATGGACGATTTCGGCTCTGGGTATAGTTCGTTCCGGCAGCTGTATGAGCTGCCGTTCGACGTGTTGAAGATCGACAGATCGTTCTTGAAGCAGATCGTCGGCAACGAACAAGCGGTGAATATCGTTCGCGGCATCCTAAGCCTGGCAAAGACGCTGGGGATGTCGAGCATCGCGGAGGGGATTGAGACGGCCCAACAAGAGGCTCTGCTGCGCAGTTTGGGATGTGAGCGCGGGCAGGGCTACTTTTACAGCAAGCCGGTAGATGCGGAGACATTTACGGCGAAGTATTTGCACGGCGCTACGGCATAGCGGTCAACGCGGATCTTCCTATGTTTCCCTAATGATCGGGTATTGGTGGTGTTGGACGCGCTGGAGCAACCGCCGCAGGGTGGGTGTGAGCGCAAGGG
>CAXTUR010000002.1:54861-69703 GCA_964247455.1 uncultured Acidobacteriaceae bacterium
TGGTGGTGTTGGACGCGCTGGAGCAACCGCCGCAGGGTGGGTGTGAGCGCAAGGGGCGCGGTGTGGAAGAGACGGCTGCCGGCCCGGATGAAGGGAACGACGAATAATAGCTCGAGCGGATAGACGACATGGTTGGCGAGCTGCGAGGCGGCGATGTTGAGCCGGAACGCCGACGCGATGGCAAGGCAGAGAAAGGTCGTTGAGCCGAGTAGTGGATTGATGCCGATGACGAGGCCGGCGGCGATGCTCCACGCAAGGCGCTCTGGCGTGGCTCCCATGCGAAGAAGCGCGAGAAACGGAAGGATGCTGCGGCGATAGGGCCAACGGTGCTGTGGTAAATCAGTCATGCTAAGGCAAGCATAGAGTAGGAAGTGTCTGTTTATCCGTAGGCACTGCGGTAGACCACACGCGGAGGAGTCAAACGTTTTGCTGGTGAGAGTACGACGATGGCTGCGGGCAGCGGTGCGCTCGGTGATGCTGGTGGGGATGTTTGTGGAGGCTGGCCTGCAGCTGCTGTGGACGCGGCCGGTAAGCAGGGCGGAGCGCGCCGCGTGGCTTCATCGCTTCTGTAAGCGCTCGTTGCGGCGCATGGGCATTCCCGTTACGGTGCATGGCGACTTTCCGGAGCGCGGCTTTCTGATCGTCAATCACCGTAGCTACCTGGACATTGTGGTGCTGGCGTCGGTGCGGCCCTGCGTCTTTGTGTCTAAGGCAGAGGTCGCGCGGCTTCCTGTGATCGGGTGGATGACGACGCGGTCGGGCACCGTGTACGTCGAGCGCGGCCGTGGCGGCTCCGCCAAGCAGGCCAGCGAGGCCATGCGCCTGGTGGCCGCGGATGGGCTGCCGGTGGTCTTCTTTCCGGAAGGCACAACCAACACCGCAGAGGAGTTGCTGCCGTTCCGCTCGGGGCTGCTCAGTCAAGCGCTCGAGTCTGGCGAAGTAATTACGGCGGGATACCTGAGGTATTCCATGGGGCCGGATAATGGAGCGGACGTGTCTCTCGAAGAGAACCTCTACTGGGGCGATCTGCCGATGATGCAACACGTCTTCACCTTTCTAGGATTGAAGGGTGTCGTGGCAGAAGCGCGGTTTTCAGCGGCACCCATCGTCTTCTCAGCGGAAGGCCTGCACCGCAAATCGGCAGCCATCGAGGCGCGCGTGGCATTGGTGACATTGCAGACGTTGTGATCCGCCGTTTTAGAGTGATACCGCTTTCACGATTCAAGCGATGTTCACCGTGCAGAGACAACCTATTACAACAAGGGACCGAAGATGACCGTGTAGGCTGCCATTCCCCCTGTTGGAGAAGAGTCGATGCCTGGTGTGGGATCGTTTCACGAGTCTGGTTTTCAGGAGCCCGGCTTCCAAATGGCTGGACTGCTGGCACCTTCGGTTGTTAAGGCTCCTGCTCAAGAACAAAAGGCACCCGCTCCGCCCTATGCGATTCGGCTGGAGACGGAAGGGTATGTGGCTCGGCTCGCTGTGGCGGACACCGAACGGGCGGCGGCGTTTCGGCTGCGCTTTATGGTCTTCAATCTGGAGATGCAGGAAGGTCTTGAATCGGCGTACGGAACCGGCTACGACGTCGACCGCTACGACGAAGTCTGCGACCACCTGATCGTTGAGGATAAGAAAAATGCAACCGTCGTTGGCACCTACCGGATTCAGCGCGGGGAGGTGGCGGCCGCGAACTTTGGATACTACTCCGAGCAGGAGTTCGACTTTGCGCCCTATGAGGCGATGCGCGCGCAGATCGTCGAGCTGGGACGCGCCTGTATCCATCGCGATCATCGGACGCCGGAGGTGCTGAACCTCCTGTGGCGCGGTATCGCGCGGTATGCCCTGGCGTACGGCGGACGATACATGATGGGGTGTTGCAGCCTGCCGTCGCTCGATCCGCAGAGGGGCGGTGCAGTATACGCTTCGCTGATGAACTATCGGGTGGACGCGGAGCTGCGGACCTCGCCAACAGCGGAGTACCGTATGCCGCCAAGCGCGGGTCCGCTAGACGAGGAGCGCGCGCCAAAGCTGCTGCGGGCGTATTTGGCCATCGGCGCGCAGATCTGCGGGGAACCAGCCATCGATCGTGAGTTCAAAACGATCGACTTTCTCACGCTGCTGGACCTCCAGACGCTTCATCCGCGCGTGGCGGCCCGCTTCTTGGAGGCGCGTTAGCGAACAATGCGGGTGCTGCGATCGTGTTGGCGAAGTGTGCACCTGCTGCTGTTGCTCCTTGCGGCGATGGTGGATGGACGCTTCCTCAGAAGGCCTGCGTGGGGTGCCGAGGGGGCTATTTGGATTCACCACTGGTGCCGCCGCATCGTGCGCGCCATGGGAATCGAGTACACGGTGGAAGGGACGCCGCCGGACAGTGGAGCGGTGGTGTCGAACCACCTCAGCTATGTGGATGTACTGCTCTACAGCGCGATCCGGCCGTTTATTATGGTGGCGAAGCATGAAGTGAAAAGCTGGCCAATGCTGGGATGGCTGACAGCGCAGGCAGGCACGGTTTACGTGCAGCGGTCCGAAGATGTCCCTCCGGGGGGCAAGCGACAGAGCCATGCGGAGGTAAACGCAAAGACGGCCGCGGCCTACGCAAGCGGGCTGCCGGTGCTGTTCTTCCCTGAGGGCACGACCACAGATGGGGGTGGCGTACTTCCGTTCCGGCGAGGGCTGTTTCATTCCGTGTTGGACAGCGGCGTGGTTTTACAGACGGCGGCTTTGCGCTTGGACACGGGCGAGGGGATTGCGACGGATGTGTGCTTTGTGGGAGACGCGCTGCTCGCGCCTCACCTGTTCCGTCTGCTCGGTTTGCGGAGGATCAACGCGCGCGTACGATTTGGGGAGGTTGTTTCCGGCAAGGACCGATACATTTTGTCGGAGAATGCGCGGGCCAGCGTAGAGGCGGTATACGCGTCCCTCGCAGGAGAACCGGCACGACAGGATGGGGAAGCGTTTGCGACTGGTACAGTTTTTCGCGCGCATGGAGCATGATGAACTTCGCCAAACTTGGCCTCAACTTCTTCCAACGTCCCGACAGGTTATCTGACAACTGAGACGTTGACGCTGCAACTACATCTGTAGTATTTATTACTACAGATGAGGTCAAGCATGACAAGCCGGATCACTAGAGCTGAACTTCAACTGCTTAATCTCATGTGGAAGCTCGGACCAGCTTCCGTTCGCGAGATCCAAGAAGGTCTGCCGGAACCATCCCGGCTCGCTTACACGACCGTACAGACCATGATCTACCGCATGGAGGAGAAGAATGCAGTTCGGAGAGTAAAGAAGATTGGCAATGCGCTTATCTTCGAGGCCGTGTACACCAAAGAAGCGGTCTACAAGAGGCTGGTGCGCGATCTGCTGGATCTCTTCGGAGGATCAGCCATCCCGGTTGTGTCCCATCTGATTGAGGCGGGGGAGCTTAGCCTCGCCGACATCTACGAGATTGAACAACGGCTTGGAAATGGAGGTAAAGCATGATCTCGTTGGTAGTGCGTCATCTTGTCGAATCAACTATTCTGGGTTTTCTTGTTCTCGCGTTAGTCAAGTATCTTCGGGATTATAGCGCCGCTCTGCGGTACTCCTTGCTGCTCGCCGCGATCGCGAAGTTTGTTCTTCCATCCCATAGCATCGTGCTCCTTGGCGAAAGGCTAAGGACTTTCTTACCTGCGGGAGCGGGTCCGGTCTTCGTTCTTGATATCTTCCAAGTCGCTGCCTTACCGGCTGCAACGCCTTTCTCCTCTACCCTTGTATTTGGGAGTACAGTAGCCTCGCTGTGGCTATCAGGCATGGTTTATTTTGTGGCTGTGTGGCTTCGAAAGCTGCCTACAACTGTTCCTGGTACCGTCCCGAACTGTACTGGCGACCTCCAATTGTTGAGTCGATTACAAACGTCTTTGGGGATGAGGCGCAGAGTACGGCTTCTCACCTCAGAGAGTGCTATTGAGCCGCAGCTAATGGGCATTCTTCGACCAACGATCATCCTTACAGCCAATCTTTCCAAACGGCTCTCCCCCATGGAGTTCCAAGGCATACTCCTGCACGAACTGGCGCACGCCAAACGCTGGGACAATTTAGTCCGCTCGTTGGTTCATATCGTTGCATGTATCTTCTGGTTTCATCCGCTCCTTTGGATGTTAGAGAAAAGGCTTGATGCGGAGAGTGAACTTGCCTGCGACGAGCTTGTTCTGGCGATGGGAGTGCCGCCCCAGACCTATCTCGGCAGCATCCTGAAGGTCTGCCAGCTCTATCTACAAAAGCCGATGCCGGGATGCAGCAACGTAAGTGGTTCTAATCTCAAACGAAGAATGGAGTACATTATGTCGAACCGCAACAACGACCTTGACCCACCTCTTGCAAGCGCCGCCGGAGCTCTTGTTCTAATCGGTGTTGTTATAGCCGCGTTAGGCTTTGGATTTGTGACCAGCAGCTCCGCTTTGGCGCAGAACGAGCATCTCGCCGCAGCCATGCCAACAAACGCTTGCGTGTGGGGAAATAAGCCCTTTCCCAAGGGGACCATCGTTCGCGTTGACGGTCACCCAAAATTTCAACTGTGCACTTCCGTAGAGACGAAGCCTAGGTGGATCACTGTAACCGAAGAGTCGCGAGACAAAAATCAACCTGTGATTGAACTCACCAGTCCGCCTCCGCTTATTTGCAAGGTGACTGCCCCGCAGGGCAAACTCTGTACGTGCGAGGACAAGACGTTTTCGCCGGGGTCAACTGTTCGTTCTGAGGAAGGTACCTTGGTATGTCCCGCTACAGGCGGTAAATGGCAACCCTTCAAGGGCAAACAGGAGCCTTGACCTCCGTTGCCTATCGCTCCAAGTAGCGGCGCACCTGCTACCGAGGGTTCTGTCCTCTACGAACTGCCGAGTTGGGGAACCAGCGCGATAAGGAGCGCGGCGAAGCGGGCAGCAGAGTTGCGGCCAATCGCCATCACTTCTTCGTGGTGAATCGCTTCGCCGGTGACTCCGGCAGCCATGTTAGTGACCAGCGACAGGCCCAGGACCTCCAGACCCATATGCCGCGCCACGATGACCTCGTGAACAGTCGACATGCCGACGAGGTCCGCGCCAAGGGTGCGGAAGGCGCGTATCTCTGCGGGAGTCTCAAAAGATGGACCGAGGACCGCGAGGTAGACGCCCTCGGTCAGCAGAAAGCCCTGCTGGGCGGCCTCCGCCACAGTCATAGCACGCAGCCATGGCGTATAAGCCGTGGTCATGTCGAAGAAGCGCTCGCCGGTGCCAGGACGGGTGGCGAAGCGCGGCTCGTTGGTGCCAAGGGCGGCGTTGGTGCCGGTCAAGTTGATGTGGTCGGCGATACACACGAGCTCGCCGGGCGAGAGGGTGGATCGAATACCGCCGGCAGCGTTGGTGACGATGACGGTGCGGACGCCGAGTAGCGCAAGGACGCGCATGGGAAAGGTGACTTCGTCCATGGAGTAGCCCTCGTAGGCATGGACGCGGCCCTGCATGACGGCTACGGGAACACCGGCGAGGGTGCCGAAAATGAGGCGGCCGGAGTGACCAGCGACGGTGGATTGGGGGAAGTGGGGGATGTCGGCGTAGGGGATGATGATGGGGGGGCGGTTGTCCCCTGCTCGGGTGTTTGGGGGTACGGGGGGTTGGGGGGGTTGGGGTTTTATGATGGGGGATTGGACTTGTGCGGCGAAGTCGCCCAGGCCAGAGCCGAGGATAATAGCGAGCGTGGGGCTGAGAGGAGCGAGGATCGTGATGTAGGCGGCGGCGGTTTCGGCGCGGGTGTAGAGGTCGGACATCGCGTCACCTTCCAGCGGTATCAGCTATGTATTCGGAAAGGCTTTGACCAATGATGTCCGCAAGATCTTGAGCACCATGAAGGATGGTGACGATCTCTATGGGATCAATTTCGGGATTGTAGAGGATAAGGTAGTCGCCGGAGACCCAGAAACGGTACGAGACGGGAGCGTACTCGACGCGTACTCTTCCCGTGTAAGGCCATTCCGCGAGATGGTCGAAGGTGTGGAGCATCCTTCGCTCCCACTCAGACGCTGCTTGAAGGCTATGTCCGGCTATAGAGTTAAAGGCCTCGAAGTAGTCGGCGCGCGCGCGTCGGGAGAGCTTGTAGGACTTCACGCGCGCTTCCGACGCTTCTGTTCGATCTCGGCAAGAAAATCTTTGCGTGAGATGGTGCGACCGGCGGCGAGGTCTTCAAGCCCCTCTGCGATCCTCGTCTTTGCGTACGCCCTCCAGCGCTCTTCGTCTTCCAGTTTGCGGAGGCTGGCGCGAACTACTTCGGACGCGGAAGAATAGCGACCTGTGGCTACAGTGTCGGCGACGAATTGTTCAAGCTCGGGAGTAAGGGACACGTTCAAGGAGCCTCCTTCAAGGTAATGCCAGAATAACAAGTTTGTTATTGCAGCAGCATCGACACGATGCTGGCGGACATGAGGTTGGCCATTGTCCCAGCGAGCATGGCGCGCAGGCCGAGCTGGGCGAGGTCGTTGCGTCGGTTTGGAACAAGCGCGCCGATACCGCCAATCTGCATGCCGATTGAGCCGACATTGGCGAAGCCGCACAGGGCGAAGGTGGCGATCGAGAAGGTGCGCGGGGCGAGCGTGGCTTTAATCGCGCCGAGCTGGGTGAAGGCGACGAACTCGTTGATCATGGTGCGGGTCCCGAGCAGGTTTCCGATGGTGCTGGCGTCGTGCCACGGGATGCCAATCAGCCACGCAACCGGCGCGCCCACAACGCCGAGGATGGCGTTCAACGAATGCGGAAACGGGATGTGTCCGTGTGCCCAGGCGAAGTTCGAGATGCCGAGCATGATCGCGTTGAAGAGGCCCACCAGAGCGACAAAGGAGATAAGCATGATGGCGACGTTGAAAGCGAGCTGGCCGCCATCGATCGTACCGCGGGCGATGGCGGCGATGAAGTTCTCGTTCTTGTGCTCTTCATTGGGCGGCATGTGGACCGTGCCGGCGGTGGCGGGGACTTCGGTCTCCGGTACCAGCATTTTCGCAACCAGGATGGTGCCTGGAGCGGTCATGATGACGGCGGAGAGAAGGTCCTGCGCGTTGATACCAAAGGAAATATATGCGGCCATGATGCCCCCGGAGACATGCGCCATGCCGGAGGTCATGATGACCATCAGCTCGGACCGTGTCGCGCCCGCGAGGAAGGGCCGGATGGTGAGGGGTGCTTCGGTCTGGCCCATAAAGATGCTGGCGGCCACGTTGGTGCTCTCCGCGCCGGAGGTCCCCATCGTCCGCTGCATAATCCAGGCGACCACCCGGATGACCTGCTGCATCAGCCCAATGTGGTACAAGATGGCAAAGAAGGCCGAGATGAAGATGATGGTCGGCAGGACGGCAAAGGCGAGGACGGCGAGCGGATCGCCAGGGGTACCCAGCCGTCCGAAGACGAGCGAGGAGCCGTCGACCGAGTGGGCCAGCAGCGAGGTGATCACGGCGGAGACTTTGTGCAGGATGACTTGGCCCGCGTTCCATTTAATGACTCCGAAGGCAAAGACGATCTGCAGGCCAAGCCCCCAGAGGACGGTGCGCCAGCGGATGGCCCGGCGGTTGGACGAGAGCGCATAAGCGAGGATGAGGAAGACGATAAGTCCGAGTAGACCGGTGAAATGGGCCAAGGTGGCTCCTCTAGAAAGGCTGGAAAGGTGTGGCCAGTGTACCGGAGCAAAGGATCTTTTACAGAACGGTGCTCAAGGTTGCGCAGGTGGTGCCGATAGCTTGAATAAGCAGTAAGAAGGAGACCTGCCATGAGCTATTCCGTCACTGGCGTTGCCGCAATTTCATTCCCCGTCCAAACGTTGCAAAGTGAGGCGTACAGCGTTCCTGGAAGCCATCGCGCCCTGCCGCCACTTACGTCGAACACGCATGGCACCGTAGACCCGTTGGCAGCATCGACAACCCAGGCTTCCGGCACATTCAAGGTCGCGGTGGGGAAGCACTCTTTGCCCGTGGACACTGTGACGCTGTCAACAAGTCAGAAGGTGCTGAAGCTACAGCGCGAGGGCGAAAGCGCGCTCCAGATCGCGGCGACGCTGAATCTTCCTACGAAAGAAGTGCAGAGCGATCTCCACACTGAAACGCACGTCGCCCAAAGCTTTACGGTTGCTCCGGTGACGACGCCGCTGGGCGGGAACACGACGGCTACCGTGAGCGTGCCTACGATCGGCGTTTAGAGATCGTCTCGCGTAAGGATGCGGCGGACCAGCGGCCTGGGTGGGGGCGGCTGGTCCGCTATGTGCAGCGTGTCGCGGAGCATAGCCTCCGGTTCATCAAGCAGAGCGGGTACTTCGGAGAAGAGGGTACAGAGGGGCTGGCCTGCTTCGAGGCGGTCGCCGAGTTTGGCGTGCATCTCTAAGCCAGCATAGGCCGACACGGGATCGCCCGGACGGGTGCGGCCCGCGCCCAGACGCTGTACGGCCCAGCCCACTTCCATGCAGTCCATGTTCGACAGGTAGCCGGAGCGGTCTGCGTGGAGAACACGTTCAGCGGCAGGTTGATGGTGCGCTGCGGGATCGTCGAAGACCGTGGTGTCGCCGCCCTGGAGTGCGACCATCTTAAGCCATGCCTGGTAGGCTGCTCCGTCTTCTAAAGCGCTGTTGGCGAGGGCCGTGCCCGCTTCGGGTGTGTCGGCAACGCCTGCGAGGTGGAGCATCCATCCGCTAAGAATGAGAGACAACTCGATGAGGTCCGCCGACAAAGGATGGCGCACGCCTTTAAGGATGTCCACGCACTCCCAGACCTCGAGCCAGTTGCCGGAGAAGCGGCCAAGCGGCTCGTCCATGCGGGTGAGCAGCGCGACGGTGCGCGTCCCGGAAGCCTCGCCGGTGGCCACCATCAGGCGCGCAAGGTGTTCGGCGGCTTCGTACGGGCGCATGAAGGCCCCACTGCCAGTTTTGACGTCGAGCACCAGACCGTTCAACCCAGCGGCGAGCTTCTTGCTCATGATGCTGGCGCAGATGAGGTTTGGCGACTCGACGGAGCCGGTGTGGTCGCGAAGGGCGTAAAGGATGCGGTCAGCAGGAACGAGATTTGGGCTTTGGCCAACGATGCTTGCGCCACATTCCCTAAGCACGTTTGCAAACTCGGAGAGCGAGAGCTGGGTGCGAAAACCGGGGATGGTTTCGAGCTTGTCGAGCGTGCCGCCCGTGTGGCCAAGCGAGCGGCCGGAGATCATGGGTATTGCCAGTTTTGGAACTCCCGCAGCGGAGACGATGGGAGCGATAAGGAGGGAGGTCTTATCGCCTACGCCGCCGGTGGAGTGCTTATCGACTGTAAACGCGTTCAGGGGGGTGGGGTCGAAGACTTCGCCGGAGAAGCGCATGGCACGTGTGAGCGTGGCGAGCTCACGACTGTCTAGGCCACGGAGAAAAATAGTTATTAGCAGTGCGCTGGTCTGGGCGTCGGAAACGGTCTTCTGGACGACGCCTTGGATAAAGCCTTCTATCTCGGCGTCAGTAAGGGCGAGGCCGTCGCGCTTGTGCTGGATGACGGCGATGGGGTGGAAGGCGGAGGCGGTCATAGGATAATGGTAGGCCATCCCATTTGAGGGCATTCTGAACTGCTCCCGAGCCTCGCGTTTAGCTGATGAAAATTACCGTGCTACTTCGGCCCGCTTAGTATGCTAGGCGGTTTGACGCTACTCGAATCCAATACGGTTCCGTTGCCATCGAAGATATCTCCATCGGTGATAATGCACGATTCACCAGGAGATCTAATCACCGTGCCGTTATGGACAAATACACTGCCCTTGATCGTAATGTGTCCCTACACGGCATGCTACCAACTTCTGCTCTGCTGCCGGTTGTGGATGATAAGTTCGTCGTTTGACAAGGCCAGACTTTGCTCCTGACCATCGGAACTAAACTCACCATCGTTACAAGGAACGCAGGCCAACGTACGTTGCCTTGGAACGCTTAGATACGCGTTTCTTTTTAGCCATGGTTTGTCCTCTCGAGAACCTCGATCAGCATCAATGTCAATATTGTTTTCGACAGTCCTGAGCTCGTCTTAATCGTTCAATGACATATGAGGACACCATAGTGTTGTGGCTATTGTCGGCTTCTGCTTTGCATCATGGTTGCCGGAGCGTATATGAAAGATGAAAGGATGCGGGTAGGAGATCGGTCAACGGCGCACTAGCTACCTCACCTCCGCTGGAAGGATAGAAGACCCAAGTATCCGGTGTGGCGAATTCTAAGATGGTTTGGCGGCAGGCCCCGCAGGGTTGGCTGGCGGTGCTGTTGAGGTTGGCCACGGCGACTGCGCGCAGCTTGATGCCCGGGCCGTATTGGGCGACGGCGGCAGCGATGGCGGTCTGCTCGGCGCACGTGGTCAGACGGTAGGAGGCGTTTTCGACGTTGCAACCTATTACCGTTTCACCAGTGGTAAGCAGGATGGCCGCGCCGACGCGGAAATGGCTGTAGGGAGCGTAGGCGTGGTGGGCGGCTTGCGCGGCAAGGTCGCAGAGAATGGCGATCTGGTTGGGAATGAGACCGCTGGGGTGGGTGTCGAGCATGATGTCTGGAGGGTAGCGGCTGCGGCGCAGCGTGGCAAGTGTTGATGGGGTGGAGCGGGATTGCATCGTATGGGAGGCGGAATGGATATGCTGCTGAGAGTGCGTGATGGCGAAAGTCTCCTCCAACCCGAAGAAAGCCACCAAGAAGGTCGCTCAGGTGAGCGGGGAGACGGCGGCGGCCATTGCGGTTCCTGAGGCGACGACCTTGGCCGGGCTGCAAGAACAAACGAAAGTAAGTGCGGACGCGGCTCTGGCGTTGTTTCACCCGTTGACGGCGGAATGGTTTCGCGCAGTATTCGACGGACCGACCGCGCCGCAGGTGGAAGGATGGCCGGCGATCGCGCGGGGCGAGTCGACGCTCATCCTTGCGCCGACTGGGACGGGCAAGACGCTCACGGCGTTTCTGTGGTGTTTGGACAGGCTTATGCTGCGGACCGCTCCGGGTGCCGAGGAGGGTTGCCGGGTGGTGTATCTGTCGCCGCTGAAGGCGCTGGCTTCGGATGTGGAGCGAAACCTGCGGTCGCCGCTAGCTGGGATTGCGAATATGGCCAAGCGCGCGGGCGTTCCGTTGCGGATGCCGGAGATTAGTGTGCGCACAGGAGACACGCCGCAGAAGGAGCGGGCACGCTTTCGTCGGCATCCGGGTGACATCCTGATTACGACGCCGGAGTCTTTGTATCTGCTGCTGACGAGCGAGGCGGGGGAGTCGCTCCGGACGGTCGAGACGGTGATCATCGACGAGATCCATGCGCTGGTGCCGTCGAAGCGCGGCGCGCACATGGCGTTGTCGCTGGAACGGCTGGAGGCGCTGTGCGGGCGGCGGTTGCAGCGGATTGGGTTGTCGGCGACGCAGCGGCCGTTAGAAGAGGTGGCGCGATTTTTGGGGGGTGCGGAGAGCGGTGGAGGGGAGAGCGCAACATCAGCAATCGAGGATCGAGGATCGAGGATCGACTCTTCCAATATTGATATTCAAACCAAGTCTGCAACTAAAACTATAAGCACTATTACAGCTGAGAACCAGAATATAAGTTCCTCCGCTGTGCTGATGGAAGTCGCCGGTCGCGGGCGCACGGAGGCGGATGACGCGCGGGTGGAGGAGAGCGTCGGCGGGGTGCGCTATCGTCCAGTAACGATCGTGAATGCGGGCGCGCGCAAGGTTTTGGAACTCAAGGTCGAAGTTCCGGTCGAAGACATGGCGCGTCTCGGCGAGATCGAGCAGCAGCCGAGCGGACCCGCGTCGCAGGGGCCGAAGCGGACATCTATCTGGCAGTCGATCCATCCGCGCCTGCTCGAAATCATTCGTGAGCGTACATCGACGTTGATCTTCGTCAATGCTCGTCGCGTGGCGGAACGGCTGGCGGGCGCGTTGAACGAGCTTGCGGGAGAGCAGATTGCGCGGGCGCATCACGGGTCGCTCGCGGCGGCGCAGCGAAGCGAGATCGAGGAGCTGCTAAAGGCTGGCAAAATTAAGGCGCTGGTGGCGACTTCGTCATTGGAATTGGGGATCGATATGGGGGCCGTCGATCTTGTGATTCAAATTGAAGCGCCCCCGTCTGTCGCGAGCGGGATGCAGCGGATTGGGCGGGCGGGGCACCAGGTGGGTGCGCCCTCCGCTGGAATCATTTTCCCGAAATACCGTGCCGATCTCATTGCGTGCGCAGCGGTTACAAAAGCGATGCACGAGGGACACGTTGAGTCGACGCGCTTTCTGCGCAATCCGCTCGATGTGCTGGCGCAGCAGATGGTGGCGGTGATCGCCCATCCGCCGCTGCCGGTTGCGGACGCAGAGAAGAGGACGAAGCATAAGACAGAAGAAGACGAGAGTCCTGGCATCGGCTATGCGGACTTACTCGCCTTGGTAAGAAGCGCGGCGCCTTATGCGGGGCTAAGCCAGGGTGTGTTCGACGGCGTCCTGGATATGTTAGCGGGGCGGTACCCTTCAGATGAGTTCTCTGAGCTACGACCGCGGATTACGTGGGATCGGACGCGCGATTGGCTGACGCCGCGCAGTGGGGTAAAGAAGATTGCGATTCTGAATGGCGGGACGATTCCGGATCGCGGATCGTACGGCGTCTTCCTCGCGGGAGCGCATAGCAAGCCGATCCGCGTGGGCGAGTTGGACGAGGAGATGGTCTTCGAGCAGCGCACGGGCGACACGTTCATCCTCGGCGCGTCGACGTGGCGGGTGGATGAGATTACGCATGACCGCGTGCTGGTGACGCCGGCTCCGGGCGAGGCGGGCAAGATGCCGTTCTGGCATGGGGACCAGGCGGGGCGGCCGTTGGAGTTTGGGCGGCGTATCGGCGCGCTGGTGCGGGAGCTGCGCGAGATGCCGCGCTCGGTCGCTCTTGCTCGGCTGACGCGGGAGCACGATCTGGAGACGGGCGCGGCGGAGAATCTGCTTCGCTATCTGGCCGACCAGGAGATCGCGTCCGTGGTGGTGCCGGACGATCGGAACATCGTCGTCGAGCGGGTACGCGATGAATTGGGCGACTGGCGGATGTGCGTGCTGACGCCGTTCGGCAGCCGCATCCATGCGCCTTGGGCGATGGCAGTGACGGCCAAGCTGCGCGCCGGCAACGGCAATGAAGTGGAGACGATGTGGAGCGAAGACGGCTTCGTCCTCCGCTTCCCGGATACAGATAAGCCACCGGAAGTGGAGCAATTATTGCCGGAGCCTGAGGAGGCGGCGGAGCTTGTCCTACGTCAACTTGGATCGACGGCGTTGTTCGCGGCTAAGTTTCGCGAGAGCGCGGCGCGGGCGCTCCTGCTGCCGAGGCGGCGAGCGGATGGACGGACACCGCTCTGGCAGCAGCGCAAGCGGAGCTACGACCTGCTGAGTGTGGCCTCGCGGTATGCTTCGTTCCCGATCCTGCTCGAAGCATATCGCGAGTGCCTGCGCGATGTCTTCGACATGCCCGCGTTGATGGAGACGCTGCGCAACGTGGGGAATCGCAGCCTGCGGGTGCATACGGTGGATTCGCGGACGCCTTCGCCGTTTGCCTCGGCGCTGCTGTTCAGCTATGTGGCGAACTATATCTACGATGGCGATGCGCCGTTAGCCGAGCGGCGGGCACAGGCGCTGTCGATCGATCAGGATCAGCTGCGTGAGCTGATGGGCGATGCGGACCTGCGCGAGCTGCTTGACCTGAACGCGATCGAAGAGACCGAAGAGCAGTTGCAATGCACGGCGGAGACGTATCGCGCGCGCACGATGGACGGCGTGCACGATCTGCTATTGCGGCTGGGCGATTTGACCCGCGCGGAGCTGCTAAAGCGATGTGTAAGCGAAGAGGTTGCAGATTCACCAACGAAGCTGATGAGGGCGCGGCGTGTGCTGGAAGTGACGGTTGCGGGCGAGAAGCGGCTGATTGCGGTGGAGGACGCGGCGCGGTATCGGGACGCGCTCGGGGTGCCGCTGCCGCCGGGGCTGCCGACGGCGTTCCTTGATGCCGCGCCGGACGCGATGGTCGATCTGCTGCGGCGGTATGGGCGCACACATGGGCCGTTTACCACGCAAGACGCCGCGGCGAGGTTTGCGTTGCCGGTGGAGAGCGTGGAGGCCACGCTGAACCGTCTTGTGCAGGCGGGGCGCATCGTCGAGGGCGGATTCCGGCCTGGCGGCGTGCATCGCGAGTGGTGTGACCACGAGGTGCTGCGGGCGATCCGAAGAAAGTCCCTCGCGCGGTTACGTAAAGAGATCGAGCCGGTGGAGCAGCGGACGCTGGCGCGTCTGTTCACGCGTTGGCAGGGTGTTGTGCAGCCCCGACGGGGACTGGATGCGCTGCTGGATGTGATTGAGAACCTGCAAGGGGCGGCGCTGCCGGCGTCGATTTTGGAGACGGAGATTTTGCCAGCGCGCGTGTCGAACTACAAGCCGGCGGACCTCGATACGTTGATCGCAGCGGGCGAAGTGGTGTGGTGCGGACTCGATCCCATTGGCGAGCGCGATGGGCGGATCGGGCTATACCTGGCGGAGCGGCTGGGCGAGCTTTGGCCGGTCGCTCCGGCTGTTGCACCGGAGCGGGTGCTGCGCGATGCGGAGGGCGTGCCGATCCCAGCGCTGGTTGCCGTCGCCACCCGTGAAGATGAGATCCTGGCATATCTGCGCGGACACGGGGCCTCGTTCTTTGGCGACCTGCATGAGGGACTGGGCGGCGGCTATCCAGGCGAGACGCTGGAGGCGTTATGGAGCCTGGTGTGGAAGGGGCAGCTGCGGAACGACGGACTGGCCGCGCTGCGGGCCTACTGCGACAAGCAGCAATCGACCATCCCGAAGAACGGCAAGCCGATGCGCCGGGTGCATCAGC
>CAXTUR010000003.1:0-55452 GCA_964247455.1 uncultured Acidobacteriaceae bacterium
CATTGCATGACCCAACAGGAGCCCGCATGAGCCAATGGCCGCCTCCGCCCGATCTTGCATCGCTGATGGAGCTGTTCGCAACCGCCGATGTAGAGGGCCTCATCGCCGATAATTGTCCTATCGACGAATATGATCCAGAGGCGAAGCACTTTTATGAAGCCACGCTTGGTTGGCCCACGACTAGCTTTAGGGCTGAGTTGACTCTGCCACTACTCGAACAGCTTTGGTCGAAGCAATTCATGCTGGATGAGGTCCAACTCGGTCAGCGACGGCCTGCACTCCAATTGCTCGCTCAGGAGATCGCCCGCTTCTTCGGCCCTGAGGCCAAGCCGCTCGTTCGATAGCTTACTTTATGCGCCTCGCGTTGCGGCTGGCGTAGAGTGACGGCATAATCGAGGCAGGGGTGTGTTTATGATTGAACTTAAAGAAGCTGTCACCAAAGCATTCGATGCCTTTAGAGACATGTCGCTGGTGCCCGAGAGCACCCCTGTTGAGCTGGAGGAAGCTGAACTCGAAGACGATGGAATCATTGGTCGTCACCTTTCTCCTATCCCGAAACGGTCTCAAACTTAGATATGGAAGAGGTTGAACCGAATCTACTTACATTACTGCGTAATCGGCGCGCCTACAAAGCACTTTGTCTCCTGTCGAACAATGGCAGCCTGCGCGGTATTAGGAGCATCCATGTCTAGCTCATCGCTCCGCGCGCTGCTCAATGGAGCCCGACAACGATTGTTGCTGCTCGATTCGAATCTGCTGCTTCTATGGCTTACAGCCAGGTACGATATGCGTCTGCTTGGGACGTTCAAGCGCGTGCAAATGTTCACTCAAGATGATGCCTTGCTGCTTGCCTGGGTAATCGACCAATTTGGAGCCATGGTGACAACAGCCCATGTGGTGACGAAAGCGAGCAACCTTAGCAACACCAGAAACGGCTGGTTTAAATCTCTAGCTGATTTTTGCCTCACCGTTGCTGAAGACAGTCACTCATTGGCATCTCTGGCAGTGAAAGACGAGTTCATTCAGTTTGGGGTAACTGACTGTGCTCTCTCTAGCTTCTCGAAACAGTATCAAGTTCTCACCACGGATTACCGGCTCTCAAACGCTCTAAGTTCAACAGGGCAATCTGTTCTGAACTTCGCCGACCTTCGCAAGATGAGTTGATGAGCTTAGACCTCGTCCATCTCAACGCGGCCATCGCAGAGGCGCAATCCGCCGAAGCCGCTGGCGAAGTCCCCGTCGGTGCCGTCGTCGTCCATCAAAATCGGATCATTGGCCGGGGCCAGAACCGCGTCCTTCGCGACTGCGACCCCACCGCCCATGCCGAGATTGTCGCCCTGCGCGAGGCCGGACGCGCGCTCGGCAATTACCGCCTGGAAGGCTGCGCGCTTTACGTCACGCTTGAGCCCTGTGCCATGTGCGCCGGAGCGATCCTCCACGCCCGCGTCGCGCGCCTTGTCTACGCGGCGGCGGACCCCAAGGCGGGTGCGTGCGGTTCGGTGCTTAGCGTGATGAACCATCCGGCGCTCAATCATCGCGTCGAGGTCACTTCCGGTCTGCTCGCCGAAGAGTGTGGCGCCATGCTTACGGCGTTCTTTCGCGCGCGGCGGACGGTAAACAAATGATGACACCAGCGTCCTGGCCGCCAACTCCGCATCTATAGGTGCAGCACTTCTAGGAGGCGTCGATGGCGGCGGGACTCGCGGGGAAGGTAGCGGTAGTCACAGGCTCATCGTCGGGCATCGGCCAGGCCATCGCTGTTCGTTTGGCAAGTGAAGGCGCCGCCATCGTCATCGATTTCCGCGGCCATGAAGAGGGCGCGGACGCCACCCGCTCCACGATTGAGAAGGCCGGCGGTAAGGCGATTGTTGTCCAGGCCGATGTCTCCAAACTTGCCGACACGCAGAACCTCCTTGATCAAGCGTGGCAACAGCTCGGCGGCTGCGACATTCTCGTCAACAACGCCGGGATTGAGAAAGGCGCACCCTTCTGGGAGGTGACCGAGGCCGATTACGATGCCGTTCTCGATGTCAACCTGAAGGGCGCGTTCTTCCTCACGCAGGCCTTCGTCCGCAAGCTGCGCGATGCCAACAAACCAGGCCGCGTCATCAACATCAGTTCCGTGCACGAGGACATGGTCTTTCCCCACTTCACCAGCTATGCCGCGTCCAAGGGCGGAATGCGAATGGTGATGCGGAACCTCGCCGTGGAGCTTGGACCGCTTGACATCACCGTCAACAACATCGCTCCGGGCGCGATCTCGACGCCCATCAATGCTTCGCTGCTCGCGGACAAACCCAAGCTGGAGGCGCTGCTCGCCAATATCCCGCTTGGACGGATGGGTACACCGGAGGATGTGGCCGCGCTCACCGCCTTTCTCGCGTCGGACGAGGCCAGCTACATTACCGGCTCCACGTACGTCGTCGACGGCGGCCTGATGCGCAACTACCACGAGCAATAGCGTCCCAGCGATCCCGTAAAATAGACTCATGGAACTTCTGGTCTACTCCGCAACCTGGTGCCGCGATTGCCGCGAAGCCAAACGTTTTCTTACCAAGCACAATATCGCCTATAAAGAGATAGACATTGAGGCCACGCCTGGAGCGGCCGACGAGGTCCTGGAACACGTCGGCAAAAAAGCCATTCCGCAGTTCGTCATCGACGGCAAATGGGTGCAGCCATACAAGCCGGGTCGCGGCTTCCTGCATCAGGAGATGGCGGCGCTGTTCGGTGTTACCGAGGCATGATCGCGCGTTATACCCGCGCGGAGATGGGCCGCATCTGGTCCGATGAGAACAAATACCGCTGCTGGCTGCGCGTTGAAATCGCGGCTTCCCAGGTGCTCGCTCACGCCGGCATGGTGCCGCAGGCGGCCGCCGACGCTATTCGCGACCGCGCTGATTTCACAGTCGCCCGCATCGAGGAGATTGAAGCCGAGGTCAAGCATGATGTCATCGCCTTCACTACGACAGTGGCCGAATACGTCGGGCCTGAGTCGCGCTGGCTACACTACGGACTCACCTCCACCGATGTTGTTGACACGGCGCAGGCTTTACAGCTCAAAGAGGCCTCCGCCTTCATCCGCGCGGGTATCGTCCGCCTGGGCGAAGTTCTGAAAGCTCGCGCTGTCGAGTTCAAGCACACGCCCGCCATCGGCCGCACCCACGGCATCCACGCCGAACCCACCACCTTCGGGCTGAAACTTCTCCTCTGGTACGCCGAGATCCAGCGAAACCTCACTCGCTTTGACGCCGCTGCCGAAGACCTCCGCGTCGGCAAGCTCTCCGGCGCGGTCGGCACCTTTGGCCACCTGAAGCCCGAGCACGAAGAGGCCATCTGCGCCGAACTCGGCCTCCGACCGGTAGAGGTCGCCACCCAAGTCATCCAGCGCGACCGGCACGCTGCGTACGTCGCCACGTTGGCCGTCCTCGCCTCCACGCTCGACAAGATCGCCACCGAGATTCGCCACCTCCAGCGCACTGAAGTCCGCGAGGCCGAGGAGTTCTTCTCCGAAAAGCAGAAGGGCTCATCCGCGATGCCGCACAAGCGCAACCCGATTACATCGGAGCAGATCAGCGGCCTCGCCCGCGTGGTCCGCGCCAATGCCCAGACGGCCTTCGAGAATGTAGCACTCTGGCACGAGCGCGACATCTCCCACTCCTCCGCCGAGCGCGTCATCCTGCCCGACTCAACCATCCTTATCGATTATCTCCTCGCCAAGACCGCCACGCTCATCGAGAAGCTGCTCGTCTACCCAGCACGGATGCTCAAGAACCTCGAATCCACCGGCGGCCTCATCTTCTCCGGCCAGCTGCTGCTTGACCTGGCTGAGTCCGGGATGCTCCGAGAAGACGCCTATCGCCTCGTCCAGACACACGCCATGCACGCGTGGAAGGAAGACCTCGTCTTCTCGGACGAGATCGCCAAAGTGCCTGAGGTCACCGAGCGACTCTCCCCAGAAAAGCTCGCCCGCGCCTTCGATTACAACCGCCAACTTCAGAACGTCGACGCCATCTTCGCCCGTGTCATCTTTATTGATAAAAGTTCGGGTCTTACCGAAGAACACTGCCGGTAGTAAAGAGAGTCAAACCTCATGTATTCGGAAGCAGCAAACATACCGATCGGAAACCTCGCGAATTGCCCTCTTTGCAAGCATCCTTGCTTTCGCAACGAAGACTTTCGCACGTCGCGCGTGCTTTGTATATGTCCAGCCTGCGGTAAGTTCATCTGGAACGACATGCGGGATCTTTTTCTCAACGGGCTCTCGATAAAAGAAAAAGCCAAGGTGTACAAGATTCAATTTGCTTTGCGGTCTATTTCTGAAAACGCACTAGGCAAACGAGATAATTCCTTTTTCCCTCCGTACTCTAACGATGATTTAAAGAAGCTCCTCGACCAAAAAGAACCAACAGTACAAGAAAAGCTCGGTTTGCTATTGAAGCATTTAGGGAGCATAACCGAGCACCCGGGTCAAACCGTAGAGTTCGATTGCAAGTACGACTACCCGATTGTGTGTGCTAGAAATGCCGAAGAAGTCATGTTCTACTTCGATTCGCTTGCTGAGCAGGAATGGCTCACCTCTGAACCACCGTTTGTAAATCACACACTACCCCGATTTACAGTCACGGCGAATGGCTGGCACGAGCTAAGTCGCATTGGACAGTTGGGAGTGGAATCATCGAACGCATTCATTGCGATGTCGTTTCATCCGAGTCGAGACCCGTTTGAGACAGCGATCAGCGCCGCAGTGAGAGCGGCCGGATATTTGCCGGTCAGGGTCGATCAGGTGGAACATGTCAACCGCATCGATGATGAGATTCTCGCGCGTATCCGCAGTTCAAAGTTTCTAATTTCGGATTTCAGCCTACAGCGCAACGGAGTCTACTTCGAAGCTGGATTTATGCTGGGACTCGGCAGGCCGGTGATCTGGGTTTGCGAGAAAGATGACCTCAAAAACGTCCACTTTGATGCAAGGCAGTACAACACAATCGATTACCTGAACGAGGACGATTTGAGAACCCGGCTTCAATTTCGCATTGAAGCCATTCTCGGTAGAGGTCCCCATCGAAATGAACAGACTGAATCATGATGTTACCTTCTATCTCGTCCTCGATGAGTAGGCTCTGAACCTAGTTCAGATCGTCGATGCGGCGGCCGCCGACGCTTATCGCCGGGGCGGCGGGTGGCTCGCGTGCCGACCTGGGTGTTCGCAATGCTGCGTCGGAGTGTTTCCCATCCGCTGGCAGGATGCCGACAGGCTGCGCGCTGGTTTGCTGGCATTAGGCACGACCGATCCGGAGCGGGCCGGGCGTGTGCGGGCGCGGACCGCCGCAGCACTTACGAGATTGGACCCATGGTTCCCCGGCGACCTTGCCACCGGTGTGCTCGGCGAATCGTACGAAGATGCCATCCTCTTCGAAGAGTTCGCCAACGACGAGCCATGTCCCGCGCTCGATCTCGACCACGGCACGTGCGATCTTTATGCCGCGCGTCCGGTGCTCTGCCGCACATTTGGGCCGCCGATGAGGACCGAGGCGGGCGATTTGGCCACCTGTGAGCTGTGCTTTGTAGGTGCGGAGACGGACGAGATCGCCCGGTGCGAACTCGACCCGGCCGTTCCCGAGGTTGAGGCAAGAAGCAACGCAGCCTATGAAGCGGCATCCGGGCGAAGTGGCGAAACGTTGATCGCGTATGCGTTGCGCGGGGTTTAGTTGGCGCGACAGACCTATGTCTCAGAATCGAGACATGGGGCACCCGGGTTGTCGACGATAATCGAGTAATGGCTGAGGGGTTTAATCTAACGCTAGCTGTGACCGGGGCGAGTGGCAGCATCTACGCGGTCGAGATGCTGCGCGTGTTGGAGGCCGACGCGCGGGTCGACAAAGTCAACTTTGTCGCGTCTGAAAACGCGCTACGCGTCTTTGCGGAGGAGATGAAGATCGGTGGCCGCAATGGCCTGGTCGAAAAGCTGCTCGGCGCGCCCTCCACCAAGATTCAGCAGCAAGGCATCGAGGACATCGGCGCAAACGTGGCCAGCGGCAGCTATCCGTCCGACGGGATGATCGTGCTTCCCTGCTCCATGGGGACCCTGGCTGGCATCGCCAATGGCCTGGCCGCAAACCTGATCCAGCGAGCCGCCGATGTCTGCCTCAAGGAGCGTCGCCCGCTCATCCTCTGCGTCCGCGAGACCCCCTTGAACCGCATCCATCTTCGCAACATGACCTTGGCCGCCGAAGCTGGAGCGACCATCTTCCCCGCCATCCCCACCCTCTACAATCTCCCGCAAAGCACGACAGAGATGGCGCGGGAGTTCGTCAACCGCGTCTTGGCGCACATCGGCCTCGCACAATCCGGCGCCTACCGCTGGCGTGCCGACTGACAGCCCTTCCTACTTTAGCGGCTTGCCGTACTCTTCGCCGAACACCGTGCGCGCCATGTCGAAGCGGCCCCCATCGAACTTATCAGGCCCCTTCAGGTGCCCGATGGCCAGGAGAGCGACAACCCAATAGCTCTGCGGGAGGCGCAGAACCGCGTGGACCTTATCCTGCTCGAAGCCTTCCATGGGCGCGGTGTCATAGCCCAGCACCTCGGCCATCAGCATCATGTGGGTAAAGGCGAGCATGACGTGCTTGTTGAGCCAGCCCTGCATCTGTTCGCCGGTGAAGCTCGAAAGATAGCTGGGAACGCTGTTGCGCGCCTGCGAAGCGTAGCTCTCCGGCATGCCGCCGTCGATGCCCAGCTGGATCATGTCGTCAAGATCGCGTCGCCAACCATCCGCGTCCCCGCAGGCCACAATCACGGCGGAGGCTTCCTCAACCTTTCCCTGGTTGTACGACGCGGCGCGCAGGCGCTTCTTCTGCTCGTGCGATTGGACGACGATGAATCGCCAGGGCTGCATGTTGTACCCGCTGGGCGAGTTGATCCCGGCCTGGAGGATGGTGCGGAGATCTTCGGGAGGTATCGGCTCGCCGTCGAAGCTGGGAGTGGAGCGCCGGTGAAAGACGATCTCGCTCAACTTCTTCTCGGCGTTCGGCATAGCTTTCCTTATCCTCGTCGATGCAAAGTCAAGAGTACAGGTTCGCGACCATCCTAGCGCCTGGTTTGTCGTTTCGTGGTTGCATAAGGTGAAAAGGTGAAAACGGCTACGGGATGTCCGCCATCGCTTGTTCTGTCGGGTACACAGGCTGGCCTGGCGCGGCGGAGGCATAGACCCAGACGCCATGAAAGGGCTTGCGGAGCTCCGGATAAGCCGCCAGCAAGGCCGACATGGCCGCCACATTGCGCTTGCGCGTCGCCGCCGCGTCGGGAACTACGTCCGCCCGAAGATGCACCGCGAGGTCGGTGGAGGAGGCGTTCAGCGAGTCGTCCAGGCTGAACGACGTAAAGCGGAACTCCGTGCCGTCTTTGGCCCTCACGACGAGGGGCGCATCCGCCGTCACCCCTTCCGCCACGGCGGGCGGCGCGGTCGAGGTCTCCTCTGTACGGAGCTTGTCCAGATGCGAGCTGCTGACGAACCCCGCAGGCTGCAGGAGCGTATCGGCCTCCAGCAGGTAGAGCCATGCGTTCCAAGGCTGCTTTTGCGCCGCGAACTGGCGCGCCTGCGTCCAGTACCAAATACCATCATGCCCGGCGGCGGTCAGCGGCTTGGGGTAAAAGCCTGCCATCAGCCACTTTGTGCCGTCCTGTTTTAGCAGGAACGAAAGCCGCCACGGAACGGTCGTGCCCTGCGCGTCGACCATGGCAAAGGCGTACCGCCCGGAGGGCAAACCAGGGATCACGAACTCGGCCTCGGCGGCCGTACGGTTCAGATTGCAGAAGAACTGTGCCTCCGGCGTGGTGCCCGCCGTTGTGGATTTCAGGGTAGAAGCATCAAGCAGATAGAGCTGTTGAACCAACAGGCTGGCCTTCGCAAGGTGCGGAGCGGTAATGCCGACCACCTCCGAAACTGCCGCGAAATCGCCAGCTAGATCCACGGCCGAAAGAGCCTTCAATCCAGGAGCGTCGGCAGCCTGCACCCGAGCGGCTAACGCACTGGCGGCAGCGGCAAGGCTGTCGCGGTCCGCCGCTTTCATCTGCGATTGCGTCGTGCAGGTCTCCGAGCGAGCGGCGACGGCAACGAACAAGGCAAGCAAGCAGACGGCAAGGGGAGCGCGATGACGGAAGAGGCGCATACTCGCTCAGGATAGTACATCCAGCGCGTCCGGCGGAAACATACCTTCCCGCATACCGGGCGTCCTACAATAAGAGCGATGCGACCCCGATCTCAACACGGTTTGACAAGCCTCGCGCTGGCGGTGCTTTGGGCAGGCGGAGCGGCGTGGAGCCAGGTCGTTCCAAATCCGCCGACGACGAAGCCCTCCGCGGCGGTTCCGCTTCATACTCCGGCTTCAGCACTCCCTGCCACACCGTCGACCGGCGCGGTGCCGAGTATGCCCGCCACGCCCGCACAGCGTTCGTCCAAGCGGGCCGAAGTGGCCTTTACAAGTGGACAGCTGACCATCAAGGCCGATAACTCAAGCCTTAATCTGATTCTGCGGGAGATCGGCCGGCAGACCGGCATCAAGATCACCGGTGGCGTTCCGGAGGAGCGCGTCTTCGGCACGTATGGTCCAGGAGCTCCGGACGTGATCCTGGCAGAGTTGCTGGATGGTGCCGGAAGCAATATGCTGCTGATCGCAAGCGATGGGACGGCTCCCGGCGAGCTCGTGCTTACCCCGAGGATGGGCGGCCCGACGCCGCCAAACCCGAACGCCAAAGGTTTCGACGACGACAGCGTAGACGACGACGCGCCTCGACCGCCGGCACCTCGCGGAGTAACCCTCTTCGGCGCGCAGCCTCCAGTGCCACAGGCGGAAACAGCGCCGCAACAGCCCAATCAGTTCCCGCCTGTCACTCCGCCGTCGCCCGACGCCGCACCGGCTGCTCCAGCAAACGCTCAGTCGCCCAACGGGGTCAAGACTCCCCAGGAGATCTACCAGCAGCTACAAATGCTTCGTCAACAGCAGCAACAGCAGCAGCAGGCGGAACCTCCGGACGCTCCAGGCTAAGCTTCGGCCACCTGCGCTTTACCGGATGCAGGGCGAAGCTGCGTGGCAGGCGCGGCGTACCGTGCGTGGGTGTGGAACAAGCTGAAGAGAGCGCGGCAGACACCGTACGCGAGAAGGACACCTGCCGCCATCGCCGCAAGAACAGCACAGATCAAGACCAAAGTACCCACTGAAACTCCTTGTTGCGTTGACAAGCTCCGCTACATCTCTATTGTGACAAAATCTCTTGCCGTGCGCGACGATGCGTTGATCCCCTGTTTGTCATTCCGATACATTCCGATACATCGGTCCTCCCCGTGAGTTGCATGAGCCGCAAGGAGGTGGCGGCGAAGGTACGCGGATGCCGTATTCTAATCCTTGGGCCATGTAGCGGCACACGTCGCGGCGGAAGGCGTTAAGCAAGTATGGGCATTACCCACATTACGGTACGCGGGGCGCGGCAACACAACCTGCGGAACGTCAACGTCAGCATTCCGCGCAACACCCTCACCGTGGTCACAGGACTCTCCGGGTCGGGCAAGTCGTCGCTCGCGTTCGACACGATCTACGCCGAAGGACAGCGACGCTACGTGGAGACGCTCTCCGCCTACGCCCGTCAGTTCCTCGACCAGATGGAGCGGCCCGATGTAGACGCGATCGACGGCCTCTCCCCCGCGATCTCCATTGAGCAGAAGACCACCAGCCGTAGCCCACGCTCCACCGTCGGCACCATTACCGAGATCTACGACTACCTCCGCCTCCTCTATGCCTCCGTCGGCCAGCCGCATTGCCCCCAGTGCGGACGCACCATCTCGCGCCAGACGGCGGAGCAGATCGTCGCGCGCGTCGCGGGGCTTTCGCCGGGGGAGCGGATCACCGTCTACGCCCCAATCGTCCGTGGCCGCAAAGGTGAGTTCCGCGAGGAGTTGGAGGCGCTCGATCAGCAGGGCTTCCGCGCGCGCATCGACGGCGAGATGACGGAGCTGACCGAGGGCATGCGCCTTGAGAAGCGTAAAAACCACACCGTTGAGGCGGTGGTCGACCGCATCATCCTCAAGCCGCTAGCCGGTGTCGAAGGCGCGGAGCCCGGCGCGCCCCCCATCTACGACACCAAGCGCCTCGAAACGTCCGTCCTGAAAGCCCTCCAGATGGCCAACGGCTTGGTGCTGATCGCCGTGCACGGCATGGAAGAAACGCTCTACTCGTCGTCCATGGCTTGCCCGGACTGCGGCATCAATGTGCCCCGGCTGGAGCCGCGCAGCTTTTCGTTCAACTCCAACTACGGTGCCTGCGGCGAGTGCCACGGCCTCGGCAGCATCTACGACTTCGACCCAGGCAAAACGATCACCGACTGGTCGAAGCCGCTGCTCGACGGCGCGATGGGGCCGGGTTCGGCCTCGCAGTACCTGCTGAAGCTCATCAAGCTGGCGGGGGAGAAGTACAAGATCAACCTGAAAGCGCCCTTCAGCGAGCTGTCCGAGTCGCATCGCAGTCTGCTGCTCTACGGCCCACCAAAGAGCGAGACGGGTCGCACAGGCTTCCACGGCATCTTCGCGTATCTCCGCTCCAACATGGAGGAGACGAAGTCCGAAGGCTATCGCGAGTACATGATGCAGTTCATGTCCGCGACGACTTGTCCGCGTTGCAAGGGCAAGCGGCTCAAGCCGGAGTCCTTGGCGGTGACTGTGCCCATCGGCGACCATGAAGCGTCCATCGCCGACTTTACCGCGCTGCCGCTCGAACGAGCATTGACCGGAGCGCAGGCCATGGCGTTTACGGGGCGCGACCGCATCATCGCCGACCGGCTCCAGCGTGAGGTGATCGAGCGGCTGGAGTTTCTCAACGCTGTCGGCCTTGGCTATCTCTCGCTCGACAGGTCTGCCGCAACCCTGTCGGGCGGAGAGGGCCAGCGCATCCGCCTCGCCACACAGATCGGCTCGAAGCTACGCGGTGTGCTCTACGTGCTCGACGAGCCGTCTATCGGCCTCCACCAGCGCGACAACCAGCGTCTGATCGCCGCTCTCGAAGCCCTGCGCGACCTCGGCAACACCGTGCTCGTGGTCGAGCACGATGAAGACACCATCCGCAAGGCCGACTACGTCCTCGATCTCGGCCCCGGCGCGGGCAAGAACGGCGGGCACCTGATCTCCTCCGGCACGCCGCAGCAGGTGATGGACGACCCCGCCTCGCTGACCGGGCAGTACCTCGCCGGCAAGATCGAGATCGTCGCCCGCGCCGAGCCGCGACCGCTCACCGGCAACTGGATCACGGTCGAAGACGCGCACTCACACAATCTGCAACACGTCACGGCACACTTCCCCCTGGGCGTCATGACGGTGGTGACCGGCGTCAGCGGCTCGGGCAAAAGCACGCTGGTCAACGACATCCTCTACCGTGCCCTGGCGAAGGAGCTCTACGGATCGCGCGAAGAGCCGGGTCAGCACGGCGCGGTGCGCGGCGTCGATCAGCTCGATAAGGTCATTCAGATCGACCAGTCGCCCATCGGCCGCACGCCGCGCTCGAACCCCGCCACCTATACCGGCGTCTTCACCGCCATGCGCGACCTCTTCGCCATGCTTCCAGATTCGCGGGAGCGCGGCTACAAGCCGGGCCGCTTCTCCTTCAACGTGCAGGGCGGCCGCTGCGAGGCATGCCAGGGCGAAGGACAGCGACGCATCGAGATGAACTTCCTGCCCGATGTCTACGTGCTCTGCGACATCTGCAACGGCCGTCGTTACAACCAGGAGACGCTCACGGTCAAGTTCAACGGCTACTCCATCGCCGACCTGCTTGAGCTGCCCATCGCCGATGCCGTGCCCATCCTTAAGGATATCCCAACCGTCCACGCCAAGCTGCAAACGCTGGTCGACGTGGGCCTTGGCTACATCCATCTCGGCCAATCCGCGACCACGCTCTCCGGCGGCGAGGCCCAGCGCATGAAGCTCGCCCGTGAGCTCTCCAAACGCCAGACCGGCCGCACCCTCTATCTGCTCGACGAACCAACCACCGGCCTCCACTTCGACGATGTCCGCAAGCTGCTCGAAGTCCTGCATCGCCTCACCGACCTCGGCAACACCGTCATCATCATCGAACACAATCTCGACATCGTCCGCAACGCCGACTACATCCTCGACATGGGCCCGGAGGGCGGTGAGGGGGGCGGCCGCGTCGTCGCGCATGGAACGCCTGAGCAGATCGCCACGGTGGCCGCATCGCACACCGGAGCATTCCTGGCGCGGCACTACAAGACGCCGCTCAGTATGAATGGAACGAGCCACGCGGGCGCGCAGCCGACTTCCATCATGGCCGCGCAGGACGCCAAGAAAGAAGCCCGCGCCAAGTTCGTCGCGCCAGAGAAGAAGACCGGCATGCCCACAGCGAAGGCCGCCGCCTCCGCTCCCGCCAACAAGGTCGCCAAGAAAGCCGTAGGAAGGCCAAAGAAGGTATGACCGGCGACGAGTTCATAGTGGGCAAAGACGAGGGTGAGGCGCGGCCGCTTCCCTCCTCCCACGTTCCGCATCTCGGCCACGCGCTGCTGTTCCTCGCTATCGCGGGTCTGCTGTTGCTCCTCTCGCAAGGTCTAGTCATCCTGCCCAAGCTGCGTGTGGGCGCGACGGTGCAGACACTGGCCGCCGAGCACCCCAAGCTCGTCCTCGCAACGGAAGCGGGCACGTACCTGGCGACACTCGCGATCGCATGGTTTGTCTTCCCGCTGCTCTGGCGACGGAGCTTTCTTGCCGGGATCGATTGGAACGGGGGCGAAGCTCGTACTTTGGCCTTGCGTCTCATCCCCTTGGGCATCTGCGCCGGGTGGGTCGTCCAGGGCGTCTCCAGCTTGATCTCCATGCCGAAGACCGTGCCGATGGACGACTTCTTCCGGTCGCAGACGGACGTGTGGATCGTAACTGTCTTCGGTACATTCCTTGCGCCGGTGTTCGAGGAGGTCTGCTTCCGCGGCTTTCTCCTGCCCGCCGCAGCCATCGCCTGCGACTGGCTCCGCCCCATGGCCAGGTATTTCCTTGCAAGAATGAGCGGCAAAGAGCCTGTGACCGGCGGGGCCATCTTCCACGAGGATGCAGCTGCCGGGCTATCCGAGGGCACCGGCAATCTCGTATTTCGCAGCCCGGGAGCTTTGATCGCCGCCAGCCTGCTTACCTCCACCCTATTCGCCACGCTCCACGCCGAGCAGCTCGGCTATACCTGGGCCGCCGTCGCTCTGCTCGCGGGCGTCTCGCTGGTACTGACGGCGGTCCGCATCAAGACACGCTCCGTTGCATGCTCCGCGCTGGTGCATGGCAGCTATAATTTCTCAGTCTTTCTGACCCTGTTCCTCGCAACAGGCGGCTACCGGCATTTGGACCGCATGGCACGTTAGATAATGGAACCATGATCGACAATCGCTCCTCCCTGCTCCATCTGCTCGCGACGCTCTCCTTCAAGCTCGGCGACTTCACCCTGGCCAGCGGAGCGCGGAGCGACTATTACATCGACTGCCGCACCACCACGCTCCATGCCGAGGGGGGACGCCTAGCGGGCTTGGTCCTCTACGATGTCATCTCCGAGCGTTTTCCCTCCGCGCTTGCCGTCGGGGGGCTGACCATGGGTGCCGATCCGCTCGTCTCCAACACCGCCAGCGCCAGCGCCTGGGCGGCAGCCGAGTGGGCCGAGATCCGCGAACTCTCCGGCGCACTGGACCTTGAAGCTGATGAAGAAGAGCCTGCGCCAAAGATGCTGCACGGCTTCCTCGTCCGCAAAGCCGAGAAGTCGCACGGCACCGGACGCCGCATCGAGGGCTTCGTTCAACCCGGCGCGGACGTCGTCATCGTCGACGATGTCTGCACCACAGGCGGATCGACCATCATGGCCATCGAAGCCGCGCGCGTGGCAGGTATGAACGTCGTCGGCGTGCTCTGCCTCGTAGACCGGGAGCAAGGCGGACGCGCCGCTATTGAAGCCGCCGCCGGCGATGCGCCATTCATCAGCGTGTTTACGGCGAATGACGTGCGCGCGGCGCATGTCTCAGCATGATGCCAGTTGTAGAGGACCATCTTCCTTGCTCAGCCGAACCTTCTGTAACTGGCTCATCCAAGTCGCGCTCCCCCGTCTTCCTGCCAACAATCCGTCCACGGAGAAGTCAAGATCGAGTTCTCCCAATGAATTGCTCTTCCAAACATCTCAATCGTGACCTCAGCGGCATCTTCAACGCTGGCTGTCGCTAGATATTGCAAATCTTCTTGAGGGATGGCTAGCCGCTGACCAGTAGAGAACCTCACGATGAGAGGGCAAAGCTCCGTGTTGAAATGAACCGAAAGAGCTGTGATAGGCGCGGGTTCATGCTTCGCCCGTTCTAATGCCTCTTCAATCATCGCGTTTGTTCCGAAATCGAGCTGTGCGTCCAGGTTGTCCGTTGCACTAGGCGTCTCCATGTAAGCTCCTCCATAGTTCCCGTAGTTCCGCTTCTTGCCCGCGGGCTGTGCGTAGTACGTGATTCAACTCGTTCAACTTCGCGTCGAAGGCAGCACGGCATAGCCTCTCTTGGCTATAGCGACGCCTCCTCCGGACAGCGGGTCCAGTATGACAGCGACCTCAGCGTATCGGGCGTGAACATGGGGGCGGTGGATGGTCATTGACATAGATCATGAAGCGTACACCGCCGAACCTCAACGAACCCATGCGTCCATGCTACGCCGTCCATCGGCACGCGATAAACTATAAAAGCCATGATCCCCACCCTCGAATGGACCCCCGAAGGCGTCAACTTCCTCGACCAAACCAAGCTCCCGCTGGAAGAAGTTTATGTCCTCGCCACCGACTACAAGCAGGTGGCCACCGTCATCCGCGACATGATCATCCGGGGTGCGCCAGCCATCGGCGTATCGGGCGCGATGGGCGTAGCGATCGGGATCGAGCGGAGCGCAGCGGCCACCCTCGACGAGCTGTCGGCGGAAGTCAGTCTCATCTGCGAGACGCTAGCGGCTACGCGGCCTACAGCGGTCAATCTCTTCTGGGGCATCGGCCGGATACGCGACCTCTACAACAAACTGGCCATAGCCGGAGCGAGCATCCCTGCGATTAAAGCTGCCGTCGTCAAGGAGGCGCGCCGGATGTACGACGAGGACATTGCCGCCTGTAAGCAGATGGGTGCATACGGTGCGGAGCTGATGCCGCAGACTGGCACCGTCCTTACCCACTGCAACGCGGGCGCGCTGGCGACCTGCGGCTATGGCTCGGCATTGGGCGTCATCCGGGCGGCCATCGAGCGCGGCCACGTTCTCGACGTGCTTGCCGACGAGACCCGCCCCTTCCTCCAAGGCGCACGGCTTACGGCCTGGGAGCTGATGAAAGACAACATCCCCACCACCGTGCTCTGCGATAACATGGCTGCTTCGTTGATGCAGAAGGGCCGCGTGCAGGCGGTGATTGTTGGCGCGGACCGCATCGCAGCCAACGGCGACGTGGCCAACAAGATCGGCACCTACGGGGTGTCGATCCTGGCGAAGGAGCATGGCATTCCGTTCTATGTGGCCGCGCCCTGGGCCACGATCGATCTCGCGACCGTGACCGGCGACGCCATCCCGATCGAGCAGCGGGCGGCCAGCGAGGTGACGCACTCGAACGGCAAGCAGATGACGCCGGACGGCGTGGGCATCGAAAACCCGGCCTTCGACGTAACCCCGGCCAAATACGTGACCGCCATCATCACCGAGCGGGGTATCCTGCGCGCGCCGTACGGGGAAGCCATCGAGCGGATGGCTTCCCCGGAACTGGCGGTCGTCGGCTGATTTGTTGCCGAAATCAACAACGGGCACGCCGTGTTTCGGTCGCTTGATCGAGGCGAGGGAGCGGCCCTGCACCCCAACCCCTATGGGAGCATTCTAAACAAAGACGTGCTGCCCATCTTTCTCAATCCGCGCTTCCGGTCAGTGGTTCGAGGCAACCTGCTGGTGCTTCTCAGCTTGACGGCGGCCTTCTTTTTGTCGGACTTCCCGCACAACCGGCAGACGGTTTTACTGGCAATCCCCACCGTCGTCGCACTGATCGGCACGGCGGACACGATCCGCTGCATGCGGCCGCGCTGGAGCTTCTACCATGGCGGCGTCTTGCTCTGCATCTACATGGATCTAATGGCGTTGGCCATGATCTTGTTCTTCTTCCTCTATCCGTATACCTTTTGGGTCTCCTCCGCGCACTAGGCTTGATGACGTGAGATGTGTCCGGTAATCGGCGGATCGATGCTATGCTTCTCCTGCTTTCCTGAGGAGATTTCCAAACATGCTCAAAGGCTTCAAGGAGTTTCTGCTGCGCGGCAACGTCATCGATCTGGCGGTCGCGGTCATCATCGGTGCGGCCTTCACGGCCATCGTCACTTCGCTGGTCACAAACATCATCACCCCGTTGATCGCCGCGGTGGTCGGCAAGCCCGACTTCTCCTACCTGGTCGCAACCGTGAACGGCGGCAAGGTGCAGTACGGCTTGTTCCTGAACGCGGTCATCTCGTTCATCCTGATGGCGGGCGTCGTCTACTTCTTCCTGGTCGCCCCGATCACCTACGTGATGAACCGGGTGAAAGCGCCCGCCGCGGTGACCATAAAGACCTGCGGCGAGTGCCTATCAGAGATCCCTATAGCCGCCAGCCGGTGCAAGTTCTGCGCACAGCCCGTCGGTCTAACAAACAAGAACCGCTCAACTTCTTAACGCTAGCTGCTCCGTCATGATCTGCGTCAAATCCGGCTTCTTCAGCCCATATTCCGACTCGTTGAACTTATCCACCTTGCTCGACCAGTTCATGGAGCAGAACTTCGGTCCACACATGGAGCAAAACGCCGCTTCCTTGTAGTAGTCATCCGGCAGCGTCTCATCGTGCATCCCGCGGGCGGTCTCCGGGTCGAGCGAGAGGGCGAACTGCTTGTCCCAGTCGAAGGTGTAGCGGGCGTGGGAGATGGCGTCGTCGCGGTCTCGCGCACCGGGACGGTGTCTCGCCACGTCCGCCGCGTGGGCGGCGATCTTATAGGCGATGATGCCGTCCTTCACGTCCTTCTCGTTGGGCAGGCCGAGGTGCTCCTTCGGCGTGACGTAGCAGAGCATGGCCGCGCCGTGCCAGCCAATCATCGCCGCACCGATGGCCGAGGTGATGTGGTCGTAGCCGGGAGCGATGTCGGTGACGAGCGGCCCGAGAACGTAGAAAGGCGCGCCGTCGCAGAGCTCGACTTCCTTATCGACCTGGAGCTTGATCTGGTCCATGGGAATGTGCCCCGGGCCTTCAATCATGACCTGCACGTCGGACTTCCAGGCGTGGCGCGTGAGCTCGCCCAAGGTCTTCAGCTCGGCAAACTGGGCCTCGTCGGAGGCGTCGGCCAGGCAGCCGGGACGCAGACCGTCGCCGAGCGAGTAGCTGACGTCGTACTTGGCCATGACCCTGGTGATCCGGTCGAAGTGCTCGTAGAGAAAGTTCTGCCGGTGGTGCGCCGTCATCCACTGCGCCAAGATGGCCCCGCCCCGGCTGACAATCCCGGTGATGCGCTTGGCGACCAACGGAACGTACTCGATCAGCACACCGGCGTGGATCGTAAAGTAGTCGACCCCCTGCTGCGCCTGCTCCTCGATCACCTCAAGATAGAGATCGATGTTGAGGTCCTCCACTTTCTTGACCCGGGAAAGCGCTTCATAGAGCGGAACGGTGCCGATGGGCACAGGCGAGTGACGGAGGATCTGCTCCCGAATCATCGGAATGTCGCCACCGGTGGACAGATCCATCACGGTGTCCGCGCCAAAGTGCACAGCCGTATGGAGCTTGCGCAGCTCTTCATCCACATTAGACACAATGGCCGAGTTGCCGATGTTCGCGTTGATCTTGCACAGCGACTCAACCCCAATCGCCATCGGTTCAAGCTCGGGATGGTTGATGTTCGCCGGAATGATCATCGTCCCCTTCGCGATCTCCACGCGGACAAGCTCCGGGCTGATCTTTTCCTTATGGGCGACGAAGAACATCTCTTCCGTAATCAGGCCCTTGCGCGCGAAGTGCATCTGGCTCATGTTCGTGTTGCCGGTGCGCGCGGCCTCAGCTTTGCGGGCGACGATCCATTCGGCGCGTGGCGCGGGGACTGGGTAGGTGGTGGTGCCATTTCCGCTGCTGGTGTGTGCGTGGCCGTTGGTGCTCATGCGGGTGCTCCCTGTTGAACAAAGTCTCTCGCGAAGGCTCAGCGATGGGTTTGAGTATACGCCGGAGAACTGTGGCTTGAACCCACCGTAGCCACGATGAGGCTACGCCGAAGGTGGGCACCCGGTTGTTTGAAAGCGGATCAAGGCAGATCGCACGCCTTGGCGCGGTAAACGATCTCGCGCGTGTTGGGGTCGGCGCAGACGAAGAGCAGCGGGCCGGTCGTGACGGTGGGAGCCTGCGGGATGGCCACATGCGGCGCGAGGAGAGTGTAGAAGCCGTTGTTGGGGTTCCAATCGAGGTTGAGGTTCCGGCCCTGGTACCCCTGCCCGAAGAAGACGCTGTAATGGTAGAAAGGGTCGGAGCAGTCGCCCGTGCGGGGGTCGCACCCGGCGGAGGTAAAGGCGGAGCCGGAGGGCCAAGGCGCGCGGTCCATGCCCCCGAAACCCGTGGCAGTGCCGCCTATCAGGTAGCCGTGCGGGGGCGAGAGCAAGCCGCCGCAGCCAACATAAAGCTGGCACGGGTTCACATACTTGGTGTAGCGGGCGTAGATCGCGCCGTTGATGCCATAGCCACCGACACCGGGGTCTTCGATGGAAGAAAATTGCGAGGCGTAGATGTTGTCGAAGCCAAACCCGACCGCCGAAGCGACGTACCCCGCGGCATAATCGTGCGGCTCTTCGACCGTGTCGCCCGGCTTCAGCGGAAGAGCGTTCGGCTCGAGGCGGAAGGCGCCATTCAGCTGCGGCGGATAGGTCGTGTAGTCCTGCACATCGAGCACCTGCGCAAGCGGGTACAGGAGAAAGCGCGTGTTGCCGTAGCCCGTGTCGCCGATGGAGACGGTGGCCGAAGTCCCGGGAGAGGTCTGGCCGGTGCTGGCGGCCTGGGTGCATTGCTCATACGCGGGAAAGCCTGTGCTGACGCGATGGAGATTGAGGCACGGCCCGTTAAATGCCGGATTGGCGGCGTTCGAGATAGTGATCAGCGGATAGTTTTGCAAGACGCTCTGTTGATCCACATTCTGCGGAAGCAACGGCAGGGTAACGACGCCTCCGGTATTGGTGAGCGGCGCAAGCGTGGGAAACTGGCCAAGCATCATGTTGCTGTCGGCAATGATGTTCGATTGCGCCCCGGCAAACTGGACGACGGCGATCTGATTCGCGGCGGTCGCGCCAAGTACGTCGAGGACATAGCGAAGACCATTGCCGTCGTTGGCCAGAAGATCAAGGCCGCCCGCGCCGAAGGCCGACTGCATCACCGTCGTATGGGCGGAGTGCGTGTGTGCGAGGGCAAACGTAACAGCCTGGACGCCATTTACCGGCGCTTGCGCGGAAAGGACGGTGGCGGTCTCGTGATAATCGCCCGCGAAGACGGCCAGGTCGCCGGGCTGGAAAGCTCCCTGGGTGAGGCGGACGTTGACGGTGGTCGGCGTGGCGACGGTGTTGGAGCCGGTCGACGGGATGTACGGGACGTCGCCGGCGGCGGTGTCGAGCGTCCCCCACGCGGTCGAGACGGGGAGCGGAGCCGCACCGCAGCCAAGCGTGTAGAGCGTGACGGGAAGGAGCTGGCCGGCGGCGTCCTTCAGCTGGGACCGGGCGGTAACACAACCGGTAGCGAGCGGAGCGGAGGTGTCAATCATCATGCGGCCGACGCCCTGGGTGCCCGCGCCCGTGACAGGCCTCGTGGTGAGCTTGAAGGCGGAGGAGCGGACGACGGTGCCGGTGTAGGTAGGCCCGGCCATCTCATTGGCGTGGAGGGCGCGGCCCTGGAGCATCTCGTCCGACGCCGCCCGGAAGCCGCCTTCGCCCTGGACGTACCAGTAATTGTGAACGTCCCCGATCCCGTACTTGTTGAGGAACATATCGACCCCGGCGGTGATGCCGGCGGAGGAGGAGTCGATGACCATGTCGAGCGCCTTGGTGACGAGCCAGCCGGAGGGCGCGGGACGGCCATTGCCGGAGAGCGGACCGTTGCCGAGGCTCATGCCGGGAACGGTGAGGATGTGGTGAAGCAGGATGCAATCAGTTGGCAGGGGAGCCTGGTCGGCTGTGGCTTGGGTGAAGTGCGGAAAGGTGTAGCTGCCGCAGGTTACGCCGAGAGAGATTGCCCCCAGGTATTGGCCGACGGGCTGGGTGTCGGAGAAAATATGGTTCTGGCCGCCGCCTCGCAGATCGAGCAGGTGGCCACCCGGAAGCGTTGGTCGGATAAAGCGTTCGGCGTCGTACGGATAACTGGGCGGCACGGTAACGGTGCCCGGAGTGGTCAGCGAACGAAAGGCGCGGTCGATGCCGTCCTGCGCAGTGGGGGAGCTGCGCATGGTGGAGGCATCCACCGTTGATGGGTTGGAGGTCGGAAGCGGGGTTTGAGCGTCAAGCGCGAGGGCGAGTAGCGGCGACAGGAGAGACAACCAGGAGGAGCGGCGCATGGGAGCAGTCTAATTGCGCCGGCGGCGATCGGACCGTGCGGTTTGCGGCACCCCAGCGGAGATTTTGTTGTGGACGGCGCGGGCGATTGGCTTTAGAGTGGCACCCATCGCTAGTAATCACGACCTCGCTGGCTAAACTGACTTCCGTTTTGGAGACCTCTATGACGTTTAATTCCACTCTGCGCCTCGGCGCTGCCCTGCTCTGCCTTCTCTATGCTTCCCTGCCCGCGGCGGCGGCAGGGCCCACCTTCAGCGCGATCTACGTCTTTGGCGACAGCTACTGCGATGTCGGCAACATCTATACGCTTTCGCACGGGCTGGTGCCGGCGTCCCCTCCCTACTACAAGGGGCACTTTTCGAATGGACCGGTCTGGATCGAGCACGTCGCCAATGCGATGGGTTTGCCAATGCTGCCGGCGACACAGGGAGGGACCAACTATGCCTTCGGCGGGGCTCTGGTTACGGCGGCGGTCCCGACGCCGGCCGGACCAATCCCCAGCGTGACGCAGCAGGTGGAACTCTACCTGGCGCAGCATGGCGGCAAGGCCGATCCGAAGGCCCTCTACGTGTTGGAGGGTGGCGGCAACGACATCCTTAACGCCACCGGGGTCTCTCCCGTCGCGCTCGGGACCAAGATCGCACAGGAGATCGCACAGGAAGAGTACTTTCTGCGGCTTGCGGGGGCGACGAAGTTTTTGATCCCAAACCTCTTCGACGTAGGCATGCTGCCAGCCGCGGCGGCAAACAAGAGCTTCGCGACGAAGGCGTCCAAGGCGTTCAACAGCAACCTTAATACATTCCTGGCGATCGACCAGGAGTTGCAGAACGTCACGATCTACCGGCTGGACATCTTCCGGCTCTTCTCGGCGATCACGGCAGACCCGACGCACTTTGGATTCACCAACATCACGACGCCTTGCCTGAACTCCTCGACCTACCAGGTATGTGCCGACCCCGACCATACGTTGTTTTGGGACGCGGAGCATCCAACCGTCTTCGGACACTCCTTCTTTGCCGTGACAGTGGAGGCGGTGTTGGCGCAGTAAGGCCGGTCCTAGTTGCAACACGGTCGACGGTGAGACGAGTTCTTGCCCCTCTTGTTTGTCATTCCCGAAGGGAATCTGCGTTTAGCCTCTACGCCATAAGACAGCTTGCTCTAATTGCGAAGAGCTTTGACCTCAAGGTACTGATTACGGATAAGCGTCCGTGTGCTCGGGTCTGGCGCGACGTTTGCGCCAGACCAGAGTACCTCGAGATCGGTGGCCAATGCCCTCTGGCCCGCTTCGTCGAGGCTGCTGAAGGCCATCTTCGTAGGACCGAAGTATTGCCGGAAGAAGGCGACGGCCCCGGCGGGGTTGGTGGGGAGGTCGAAGTCCACGGGGATCAACGTGGTTTCAATCTCCGAAAAGGAAGATCTTAGACGGGCGCGGACGGCGGCGTCATCACCCCAGAGCACCGGCGAGGGAAGGCCCGGCGGAGGCGGAACGTGGCGACCGCCGACGGCAAACATCTGGCCGGAGAAGCTGGCGGGGGTCCAGTTGGCCATGGCGAGACGGCCGCCCGGCTTGAGGACGCGGGCGAGTTCGGCGGCGACGAGCTCCGGGCGCGGGGCGAACATGGCTCCAAACATGGTCACGACCGTGTCGAACGAGGCATCGGCGTAGGGCAGTCGCTCGGCGTCACCCTCATCAAAGACGATCGCAAGTCCTTCAGCGACGGCTCGCTCCCGTGCCTGCACGAGGAGGTTCGGCGCGATGTCGAGACCGGTGACAATGGCTCCGCGCCGGGCGAGCGGAAGGGCCAGGTTGCCGGTGCCGGTGGCGACGTCAAGGACGCGGGCGCCCGGCTGAACATGGAGGCGGGTGACGAACGTCTCGGCACCGCCCGAGATAGTGCGGGCGATGACGCCAAAGTCGCCAGCCATCCAGGTGGCGCGCATCGCGGCTTTAATCTGGTCGATAGACGGGACGGCGGATGGGACGGTAGGCGAGACTGCGCTCATGAAGGCATCCTTTACGGGTCGAACTGAGGATGCTGGACGCCAGAGGATGCGTCAAGCTCTAAGTAGTGAACATTTGCGAAGGATCGTTGCAGCCGGGGTTTGACGCGGCTCTGCGCGGGACTAAACTGAAAGAGTCATGAAACCTGTGCAGCCCAAGCGTTCGGAGAGTCCACTCAAGATCGTTGTCGCCACGGCGATCATCCTTGCCACGGTCGCGTACCTGGCGTTTACGGGCGTCCGCGACAACAAGAGCTACTACGTCACCATCGCCGAGCTAAACGGCATGGGCGACAAGGCCTACGTGCGGCACCTGCGCGTGGCGGGCAACGTAGCTCCGGGAAGCATTCGCCGGTCGGGGACGAACGCGCACTTCCGGCTGCTGGAGCAGGGTCGTATACTGGAAGTAGCGTACCAGGGCACGGAGCCGCCGCCGGACACCTTCAAGGACGACGCCCAGGCTCTAGCAGTTGGGACTTACGGACGGGACGGGATCTTTCATGCGACACAGCTGCAAGCCAAGTGCGCGAGTAAGTACGCACCGGCGGACCAGAAGGCCCCGAAGCCTGTGACGACGGCGGTTGCGCTGCCGCCAACCAGGTAGAGCGGGGCGGCTACCTTTCCAAAGTCGCTGCACCATTTACGGTGCACTTATAAAATGGGAGGATCACCCAATAACTCCTTTGTTTTGTTAGATCACCTATCAAAAAAACAAAAACGCGGAGAAGTGATCGCGTGGTGAGGGCCTTCAGGTAGAGATAGTAGAACTGGATTCCGGTATAGAAGGAGTCCGCTCGGAGGTCGGCGTCCACCAGATTGCGGTGGTTCTTCAGTGGCCAACAGATGCCGTTCGAGTCCGTCGTATTGATCTCGATCAGCTCCTTTTAGAAGATGTCGTAGGCGAGCTGCCGCGTCAAGCGGCTGCTGAGCGGAGAGCGCGGACACCGGCAAGACAAGGGCAAGCAGGACAGCGCATCGCTTCATGGAAGACCTCAAAATCTGGAATGGATTTATAGTCGCACACGCAGCAGCGGCAGAAATCCTGTGCCGATCTTGCACCGTGCGCGTCGAATCAGGAGGAATACTTCCAAAGGACGCAACGGCTGTTTTACGGGCCGCCACGGTGCGGATACACTGATGTCAGCAATGGATGCTCCGCCTTTTGGAGGCAACCTGATGGTTCCGCGCCGGAGCGTGGGACGTGATGGATGGATGGTGCCGTGGACGCCTTCGGGCTCCCGGCGGCTGGCTTTGAGGGGGAACTGTGTTCGAACGGTATACGGAGAAAGCACGACGGGTCATCTTTTTTGCGCGGTATGAGGCCAGCCAGTTTGGCTCGCCCTATATTGAGACGGAACATCTGCTGCTGGGCCTGCTACGCGAAGACAAGGCGCTGACCAACCGCTTCCTGCGGAGCCATGCGTCGGTCGAGTCGATCCGCAAGCAGGTCGAAGGACATACGACGATCCGGGAGAAGGTATCGACTTCGGTCGATCTGCCACTCTCGAACGAATGCAAGCGCGTGCTCGCCTATGCGGCGGAGGAGGCGGAGCGGCTCTCACACAAGCACATCGGCACGGAGCATCTGCTACTCGGATTGCTGCGGGAGGAGAAGTGCTTCGCGGCGGAGATCCTGACGGAGCGTGGTCTGCGGCTGCCGGCGATCCGCGAAGAGTTGCAGCGCACCACGCAGGAGAAGGCACCGGCGGCGGCGCAGGCAGGCAAGGCGGGAACGCGCCCGGAGCAGTCCATGCTAGCGGAGTTTTCGCGCGACCTGACCCAGTCAGCCATCGATCAGCAGCTCGATCCGCTCGTCGGGCGTGACACGGAAGTCGACCGTGTGATCCAGATTCTCTGTCGCCGGACGAAGAACAATCCCGTGCTGATCGGTGAGCCGGGCGTAGGCAAAACAGCCATCGTCGAAGGGCTGGCGCAAAAGATTGCCGACGGCGAGGTCCCGAGTTTTCTAGCGGACAAGCGCGTGTTGGCGCTGGATCTGTCGCTGATCGTGGCCGGAACGAAGTACCGCGGGCAGTTTGAGGAGCGGCTGAAGACCATCATGAAGGAGTTGATGGAGAACCAGAACTCCATCGTCTTCATCGACGAGCTGCATACGCTGGTCGGCGCGGGTTCGGCCGAGGGGTCGCTCGACGCCGCGAACATCCTCAAGCCCGCGTTGAGCCGTGGCGAGATCCAATGCATCGGCGCAACCACCCCCGCCGAGTACCGGAAATCTATCGAAAAGGATCGCTCTCTGGAGCGCCGCTTCCAAGCCGTCAAGGTGCCGCCGCCCAACGAGGAAGACGCGATCAAGATCATGATCGGCATCAAGGACAAGTACGAGAAGTTCCACGCCGTCTCGTACACCGATGAAGCGATCACCTTCTCCGTCACGCACTCGGCCCGCTACATCCCGGACCGCTTTCTGCCCGACAAGGCCATCGACCTGATCGACGAAGCCGGCGCGCGGGTAAAGCTGCGGCAGACTTCTCTGCCCGAAGAGCTGACCGAGGTCCAGAAGCGCATCAAGTTCATCGTTCACCGCATGGAGAACGCTATCGCGAACCATGAGTTCGAAAAGGCGCGGTTCTACTCGGACGAGGAGCGTAAGGAGCGCGAGAACCTGCGGGCGCTCCGGGACAAGTACCACCTGGATGATTCCTCCGCCGGCATCGTCACGCGCGAGGACATCGAAGATGTGGTCAGCCGCTGGACCGGCGTGCCGATCACGTCGCTGAAGGAAGAGGAGACGCAGCGGCTACTTCGGGTCGAGGAGGAGCTGCACAAGCGCGTGATCTCGCAAGAGAAGGCCATCTCGGCCCTCGCCCGCGCGATCCGTCGCTCACGGGCTGGCCTCAAGAACCCGGCGCGTCCGATTGGCAGCTTCCTGTTCCTTGGGCCAACCGGTGTTGGCAAAACGGAGATGGCCCGCACCCTCGCCCAGTTCCTCTTCGGCTCGGAGAAGGCGCTCATCCGCTTCGATATGTCGGAGTATATGGAGAAGCACTCGGTCTCGAAGCTGATTGGTTCGCCTCCGGGCTACGTCGGCTACGAGGAGGGCGGGCAGCTCACGGAGCGCGTCAAGCGCAACCCTTACTCGATCGTCCTGCTCGACGAGATCGAGAAAGCGCATCCAGATGTGTTCAACCTCCTGCTGCAAGTATTTGAGGATGGCCAGCTTACCGACGGCCTAGGCAACATTGTCGACTACAAAAACTGCATTATCATCATGACTTCGAACATTGGGGCCAAGCACCTGATGAAGCAGCAGGGCCTCGGCTTCCAGTCCGAACGCGAGAACATGGTGCTTGAAAAGATGGAAGAGCTGGTCCGGGGCGAGGTGAAGCGCACCTTCAACCCCGAGTTCCTCAACCGTCTCGACGAGATCATCATCTTCACGTCACTCTTAGACGCGGACCTGATGCAAATCCTGGAGCTCCTCGTCCAGCAACTCAACACCAACCTCGTCCACAAGGCCATCACGATCTCGGTCACGGACGAAACCAAGCGTTGGATTCTTGATAAGACGGTCGCCGACCGGACCTATGGAGCGCGCCCGTTACGCCGCGCTCTCCAGCGATTCATTGAAGATCCGCTGTCCGAGGCGTTGATCGGCGGCGGCATCGCGGTGCGGCCAGCCTTTATCGAGGTCTACATGGAGAACAATCAACTGTTCTACCGGCCGATTGCCTCGGAAGGCGAGGAAAAGCTGGCTGGATTGGCTTTAACGACCGTCTAGCGCGTTCATTCCCGCACGCAAGAAAGCCCCGGTTCGCGCCGGGGCTTTCTGCGTGTACAAGCCTCCCTAGAACATCGAAGAGGTTGCAACCTTCGTTTGGGCGGTGGACTTTTCGATAATCTCTGCCGCCACATTGGCAAAGTCGGTCGCCTTCTCGGTAGCCTGATGGAGCGTCTTTTGAGCTTCGGCCGAAAGCTTCCCCGCCTGCTCTTTGAGATAGTCCCCGGCATCCCCGGCGTAGCTTGAGGCCTGGTCAGCAGCTTCATCGAAGGCGTCGCCAATCTGTTTGCGTGTTCTAGCTCCACTTTGCGGAGCGAAGAGAAGCGCGATTCCACCGCCAAACGCGGCACCTATTCCGAGAGCAAACCAAAGATACCCTTTGTTCATTGGAACTCCTTTACTGTGTCAATGTCCATGGATAGATGCGCAGAATCGACATCAAGCAAAGCGTCTCAGGAGGAGATTGGCTGAGGTCACAGAACTGATTGCGCTTTGGCTATCGTTCATCGACCGTGCAACCCTCCCAGCAGGAGCGACCTTCCAGGCAGATCGAACGATGAACGTAATGATCATCCGGACCAGCTTTGCCCATAGTCTTCAGGCACCAGTAGGTGGTGGTGGAGCCGAGGAGTTCGGCTTGTTCTTCGTGAAACTCTTCGAATGCCGCGTACGAAGATTTGCTGCGAAGAGCGGAGCAACGGAGCTGGACGAGAGTCGTCATAGCGGGCCTCTTTAGCCGATCGAACTTGGGTCGCGCCGCATCTGTCCGGCGGCAAACAGTACCGTGCGATAGATGGCGGTCTGGAAGAGTTGTGTCTTGAAGCCGTTCTGCGAGAGCGGTGTGGCGGCCACCATGGCGGCTTTAGCAGCTTCCCGGGCCGAGGCTTCGGTGATGGGGCGGCCTGTAAGGAGAGCCTCCGCCGCCGGACAGCGAACAGGAGTAGGCGCGGCGACACCAAGGGCGATGACGGCTTTGCGGCAATGTGTGCCGTCCATTACAAGGATCACGCCGGCGTCCGCAAGTGGCCAGTCGAAGCTCTCCTTCTCACCGTACTTCTGGTAGGCCGATCGAGTGCCGGGTTCCGGCTTCGGAACAAAGATGGAGGTGATGATCTCCCCGTGCGCGACTACCGTCTCGTTGAGCAAGCTCTTCTCGGGCGGGACGTAGAAGCCGCTCATCGGCACCATACGTTTGCCCCTCCTGGACGTCAACTCCACCTGCGCGTTCATCGCAAGGAGCGGCACAGCGGTCGAGGAGGGATGGACCATGGCGCAGGTGCCGTTGTTCATCACTGCGTGGTACTGGTTCTCGCCGGTATGCGCGTGACAATCGTCGTTCGAGCCGGACTTCTTCTTGCAATCGAAGTCGGTCGAGCGGAAGTACCAGCAGCGTGGACGCTGCATCAGGTTGCCGCCCAGCGTGGCCATGTTGCGAACCTGCGGCGTGGCGGCGTGACCGGCGGCATCGCTCAACGCCTGGTATGAGCGCTGAATGTCTGGATGGACGGAGAGCTCGGTGAGCGTCGAGAGCGGCCCGAGATGCAGACCGTCCGGCGTGACCGTGATCCCGCGCAGGCTGCCTACGTTGCGGATGTTGACGAGCTTGGACGGCGCGACGATGTCGTCCTTCATCAGGTCGAGCAGATCGATCCCGCCCGCCTTGATGACGGTACCGCCGCCGGAGACGTCGCCTAGCTGACCAAGCACCTGGTCGACCGTCGTGCAATCGACAAACGTGAAGTTGTTCATGCCTGCACCTCTTCGATCTTGCCCAGCGCGCTGAGCACGTTGGCCGGGGTCATAGGGATCTTCCGCATCCGCACCCCGGTAGCGTTGTAGAAGGCGTTTCCGATAGCCGCTGCCAGCGTGATGATGCCTGCCGATTCGCCAATCCCAGCCGCATCGGTGGAGCTTTGCGCGATATAGTTTTCGACTAAAACGATCTCGATCTCGGGAACCTCGCGCGCGCCGATGATCTTATAGTTTTCGAGGTTGGCGTTAAGCATGTACCCAGCCTTGCGGTCCATTACGCGCTGCTCAAAGAGGGCGTACGAGATGCCCTGCAGGATGCCGCCGTTGATCTGACTGATCACGCCCGTGGGATTGATCGGCCGGCCGCAATCGTGCGCCCCGAAGACCTTTTCAATGTGGACGCGCCCAGTTTCGGTGTCCACGGCAAGCTCGACATAATCGACGCCGCCATAGGTAATGCGCTCTTTGCTGTACTCCGCGCCACGCTTTGCCCGGACGGAGATTTCAGCGGAGGGCATCTTCGCCGCAAGCTGCTTGAGGGTGAAGGTCTTCGCAGGGTCCGACTTGAGGGAGACTTGCCCCTTGTGAAAGACCAGATCGTCTGCAGCGACGCCCAGCTTGGGAGCCACCGCCGCGAAGAGCTGTTGCCGCGCCTGATACGCCGCATTGCGGACGGCGGGGGTAATCGAGCCAGCCGTCACGCTGCCGCCTGAGTCCGGACCGATGGGGAACCGCGTGTCGCCGATGCGGATGACGACCTGCTCGGGAGGGATGCCCATCTCTTCGGCGACGATGATCGCGAGCATGGTCTTGGTGCCGGTGCCGAGGTCCTGCACGGCGGACATCAACTCGACCGAACCATCACGCGCGATGCGCACCTCGCAGGACGAGTCCATGCTGACGAACCGGTACCAGACCGACTGCGCGATGCCCATGCCGCGCTTGACCGGGCCGGTGTCCGATCCGGCGGGACGGCGTTTGCTCCAATTCGTGCGTTCAAGAATGACCTTGCGCTCGGCGCGGCGCGCGGGGTTTTCGTCGATCTTATCGCGCAGCGCGAACGGGTCCATGTTCAGCTTGACGGCCAACTCGTCGATGGCCTGCTCCAGTGCAAAGCTGCCCTGCGGATGTCCAGGAGCACGGAAGGCTGCACCCGGCCCCGCGTTGATGAAGACGTCGTACTCTTCCGTCAGCAGGTTGGGGCACTTGTACATATTGGTCGCGGGACCGGCGGTGCCCGCTCCAGTGCCCACGCCCGCCGTGCCATAGCTGGTCAATTCAATGGCGGTGAGCGTGCCATCCTCTTTCGCGCCAATCCGTAGTTTCTGGTGCGAATCGGGCCGGTTGCTGACGATATGCTCCTGCCGGCGATCCAGCATCAGCTTGACCGGGGCATTCGCCTTGCGCGAGAGATTCGCCGCGACGACGCCCTCATTCCCGGCTCCGAATTTTGCGCCGAAGCCGCCACCCATATACTCCGTGATCACGCGCACCTTGCTCTTCGGTAGCTTGAAGACATCGGCAAACTCGTTGCGTACGCTGGAGGTGCCTTGCGTTGAAGCGTAGACCGTGACCTCATCCGGCTTCCAGTCGACGACGAACCCGTGTGTTTCGAGCGCGGAGTGCGTCTGCACCTGCGTGAAGTACTCGCCTTCCACGATCGTGTGCGCCTCGGCAAAACCCTTGTGCGGGTCGCCGACGAGCTTACGCTGCGGCCCGTGGACGTTACCCTTCTGCGGTACGTCTTTCGGTCCACCGCCACCGCCCGCGCTCCCCGCCGCGTCAGCCGGTCCGGGGAAGACGATGGGCGCGTCGTCGGCTCGCGCATCGGCCCGGTCCACAACAAACGGCATGGTGTCGTATTGCACCTTCACCAGTTTGGCCGCGTCGTTGGCGATTTGCTGCGAGACGGCGGCCACTGCGGCGATGGGCTGGCCTGCATAACGGACGACCGGGTAGCGCGAGGGCGTCTCCTGCTTGGGGTCGCGCAGTTCAGCCACGCCGTAGACGTGCTCGATCACATGAACGGCGCGGACACCGGGCAGCTTCTCCGCCGCACTGGTATCGACCGAGACGATGCGCCCGTGTGGAATCGTCGCGTCGACCATGCGCGCGTACAACATCCCCGGCAGGTTCACGTCGGCGGTGTACCGGCCCCTGCCCATGGCTTTCGCCGGCCCATCGTAGCGCACCGTCGGCTTACCAATATAAGTCAGATCGGCGTTTGGTCCGAGTGGCGGCGGCTCATCGAGTGGCACCGTCCGTTGCTTTTGCTGCAGCCCATTCTGTGGGATGCCCCAGACGAAGCTCTCCGGCCGCGTTGGCGCATCGGGCTTTGCGGCCGCAGGAGGAGTCTGCGCGTCCTTCTTCTCCGCGTCGCGTGTCGATTTGGCTTCGCCCTGCACGCCCTTCTCGCGGGACTTCTCCTGTGTGGCCTGTTCGTCTGGGCCGTCGAGAACGACCTCTTCAAAGATGAGGTTTGGTGCCATCGTTACGCCACCCTCTCTTCGCCAAGCATGACCAGCCCGGCCTGTTTGCGTTGCCGCGCCACATCGAGCGTCGCCGCGAAGACCTTCGGATACGTGCCGCAGCGGCAGAGATTGCCGCTCACCGCGTGCTTCACATCGTCGAGGCTCGGATCATGATTGCGGTCGAGCAAGGCCGCGCAACTCATCACCATGCCCGGCGTGCAAAAGCCGCATTGCATCGCGTCATGCTGGACGAACGCCGCTTGCACCTGGTGCATCGTGTCGCCATGCGAGAGGCCTTCGATGGTCGTTACCTGACGGCCTACGGTATCGATGGCCAGCGTCATGCAGGCAAGCGAAGGCGTGCCGTCGATCCAAACCGTGCAGGCGGAGCACGATCCGCGGTCGCAGACGACCTTCGTCCCGGTCAGTCCAAGCTCGTCCCGCAACGTCTCCGCCAGGGTATAGCGCGGCTCGACGGTGACGGCGTGCTCCTTGCCGTTGATCAGGAGCTTGATAGGCAACGCGGCGGGACCAAGGACGGGATGGGCATGGAGCGCGTCGTTCACCTCCGCCGACAGCGCATGGGCGGACTCGATAACTGTGGTCGCTGCGGTTACACCAGCCCCTTTCAGGAATCCGCGTCGCGTGAAATAGTTTTTTGGAGTCTCGGGCATGACATTTACCTTTTGTGATTGCGGGCTCCGGTCACCTGCAAAGATCACTTGTGTTGCGAGCAGTCTATTCCTAACCGGGCCGATACGCCAGATGCCAGACATCGCACTGCCGGTCTTGGCCTGCCAGTCTTGCGAGGATTTACCATACCGTCGCAATACGAAGCTTCACATCGACACTGACTCGCAGGATTGACTCACGAGATTGACTTACTTGGGGAGCAGGCTGGGAGTGCCACGCGGTTTCAGGCGCGTCGCGGGCGCAGGCACAGCTCCGGTGGCAACACCGTCCAGCTGCGCCTGGAAGGCGACGATTTGCTTCAGCGTCTCATACGGAATGGACGTGAGCGGCAGCAGATGGCCGTTTACCGCCAAAAGCGGCGTTTGATCCACCCCCACCTCGGCTCCCAGCTTCAGCGAGGCGTCGATTACCTCCTTGGTAGCGGGAGTCGTGGAGCAGGTAGCCACGGCGGCCGGATCGAGGCCCGCCTTAGTGACCGCCGCCGCCAGCGTCTTCTCCGTGTCGTCGGGTGTCAGCATCGCCTGCGTGTCAAAGACGGCTTGCGCGTAGGTAAAGAACGCGGCGTTCGTCTGTTTCGCGACACAGACACCGTACGCGGCGGCCTTCATCGCGGCGGGATGGATGTCGGCAAGCGGGTATGTCTGGTACACGACGCGCGCGTTGGGAAAGTCACGCACGAGATTGTCCATCACGGCCTGCGCGTCCTTACAGTGCGGGCACTGCAGATCAGAGAACTCGACGAGTAGCAGATCTTTCGAGGCGGCGCCCCGGGCTGGTCCATCCGCGCGGTCCTGCAGCGTCTTTCGCATCTCGGCAAAGGGCTGCGGCCCAAACGGGATCACTCCATCGGCGATGGCGTGCTTGCCGTCGGGCAGGACGAAGAACGCGCTCGACTGCACCTTCGCGTTCGGCGTCTTCTCGGAGACGAACACCGTCACCTTGCTGACCCCAGCCGCCGCTGTGGGCTGGATCGCCGCCACGCGCCAGATGCGGTTCGGATCGTACCCCCAAAGCGCGCGGAGAAAGCTGTCAACCGTCGTGGCGGTCGGGCTGGCGGCGGTAAAGAACTTCGGATTCACCGGCGGGAACGGGTCTTTGGGCGGCGCGGTCTGGCCCAGCGTCTGCAACTGCAAGGGCTGCTGTGCCGCTGGTGCGGGAGCCGGAGCACCCTGACCCACCATCATTGCCGCGCCCATCGCCCATCCCGTCACATACATATAAAATCGCTTCAAACTTGATCCTCCCGCTGCCGCAGTACGCGTTCAGCATCTCCATTAGACCAGACAAGCAGCCTTCCATTGCGCTACGGAGAGGTGTGGTCTGTGCTGCTCCGGCCTGCATTACTTACAGCCAGCCCTAGACCTGTACCTTGACCGCGATGGGAAATCGTCGCCCCATCCCAAACGATTTGCGCGTTACCTTCAACACCGGCGCAGCCTGCTGACGCTTGTACTCACTCCGTTCGACGAGCTGAAGCACGGATCGAACGAGTCCCACGTCGACGCCCTGCTCTTCAGCGATCTGCTCTGCCGAACAGTACCGCTCGACGTACGCCTCAAGGATCGGATCGAGCACCTCGTACGGCGGCAGCGAATCCGTGTCCTTCTGCTCCGGGCGCAGCTCGGCCGAGGGCGGCTTTTCGATCGTCGATCGTGGGATCACCTCGCGGGTGCGATTGGCGTGCTCGGCCAGTTGGTAGACGCGCGTCTTCATCACGTCGCCGATGACCGCCAGCGCGCCCACCATATCGCCGTACAGCGTGCAGTAACCGGTGGCCATCTCGCTCTTATTGCCGGTCGTCAGCACGAGCGCGCCAAACTTGTTCGAGATCGCCATCAGCAACGCGCCGCGAATCCGCGACTGGAGGTTCTCCTCCGCCAGGCCAAAGGGCGTTCCGGCAAAGAGCGGGCGCAGCGTGGCCTGATACTGCTCAAAGACTGGCTGGACCGGCAACATCTCCAGGCGAATGCCCAGCTTATCGGCCAGCACCCGCGCATCGTGCTTCGATCCGGCCGAGGAAAACTCGCTCGGCATCCCCACGCCCATCACGTTCTCCGGACCGAGCGCCTCCACCGCGATCGCCGCAACCAGAGCGGAGTCGATGCCACCGCTTAGGCCGACCAGCGCCTTGCCAAAACCACACTTACGGACGTAATCACGGGTGCCCAGCACCAGTGCGTCCCATGTCGCGGCTGTGTCACTTTCTGTTTCCCCAACGGCAGCCACCGGTGCAGCCGAATCGAAGACGATCAAATCTTCAGCAAAGGACGCGCCGCGCGCCAGCACCGCACCGTCTGGCCCGACCACCAGCGAGCTGCCGTCGAAGATCAGGCTGTCGTTGCCACCCACCTGGTTGACTATGGCGACGAACGCCCCGTGCCGTCGTGCCAGCGCCGCCAGCATCTCTTCGCGCACCTGCCGCTTGCCCTGCCAGAAGGGCGAAGCGGAGATGTTGAGGATCAGCTTTGGTCCGGGTGCGGTCCAGCTCTGCATTAGCCGCTCGACGGGGTCGATGTCATACAGCCGACGTGGCCAAAAGTCCTTGTCGTTCCACGCGTCTTCGCAGATCGTAATGGCGAGCGTCTGCCCATCCAGTTGCATCAGCTGCTGCGTCGCCGCTGGTTCAAAGTATCGCTGCTCGTCGAAGACATCGTAGAAGGGCAGCAGCGTCTTGGCCTGGGTAAATCGAACCGCTCCGCCTACAAGCAGCACCGCCACGTTGCGGACGCGCTTACCCGCCTCAGAGTTCGCCGCAACCACGCTGCCGCAGAGGATGGCGGTCGCATAGGGCTGCGCCGTCCATGCGACCAGCTCCGCCACGGCGGCTTCGGCCCGCGCGAGAAAAGCGGCTTTCTCTAAGAAATCTGCCGGAGGATAGCCGCAAATGGCCAGTTCGGGAAAGACCACCAACTCCGCTCCCGCACTGGCCGCCCGTCTGGCCGCGTCCAGAATCATGCGGGTGTTGCCGGTGAAATCCCCGACTGTGGGGTTGATCTGCGCCAGTGCAATTTTCACAGTTTCAGTCTACCGCCGGTCTGCCCTAGGAGCCTGTCCCGCTCAGCACGACACCAATGGTCCGCGCCAGAATCTTGACATCGAGCCACACGGTCCAGTTCTCCACATACGCGGAGTCGAGCGAGATATAACTGTCGAAGGACGGATCTTGCCGTGCTTCAACCTGCCACAGACCGGTGATGCCGGGCAGCACATCAAGACGCCTCAAGTGGCTCAGATCGTATTGCTCCACCTCGGAGGCAATCGGCGGCCGAGGTCCAACCAGACTCATATCGCCGCGAAGGACGTTGTAAAACTGCGGCAACTCGTCGAGCGAGTACTTTCGTAGGATGCGTCCCACCTTGGTCACACGGGGATCATTGACGATCTTGAAGAGCACACCCTCGCGCTCGTTCATATGTTCAAGGTCGGCCTTCAGCTTATCGGCGTTCGGCACCATGGTGCGGAACTTGAAGCAGGTAAACGTCCGCCCTTTGCGCCCAATGCGCTGCGCCCGGTAGAAGATCGGCCCCGTTGAATCGAACCGAATGGCAATGGCAATCAACACCAGTACCGGCGAGAGTACTGCAAGGGCCAGCGTCGACAGCGAGATATCCAGAATGCGCTTCATCAGGAACGCGCCCAACGGGAAGTCGCGCCGGTGGAGCGGAATCGTTGGGAACTGGCCGATGTACTCAACCGGCGCATTCCAGGCCAAACCGTCGTAGAGGTCCGGCACCACGCGAATGTCAATCCCGGCCGCGCGCGCCTCCTGCACCAAGCTGATGACGAGCTTGCGATCAGCGGGCACGGAGAGGAAGATCTCATCGACAAAGAGTGATCGCGCCAGCGTCACACAGTTGATGACATTGCCGATCACGTCCGCGTCGCCGGATTCCGCCTCGTGATCAGTCAGCGCGACAAATCCTTTGAAGCGGAAGCCCATGTGCCGCAACGACTCAAGGTGGTTCCGCAGCGCATGGGCCACCCGCCCCGCGCCAATAATGAGGATGTTGCGAGTCTCCAACCCTTCGCGATACCGGCGATAGACCATGGTCCGCCAGACGGCGCGCCGCACGCACAGCAGAAACGACGTCAGGAGCACCGTTCCCAGCAGCACTGCGCGCGAGACGATCACGGCGCGCGACAGGTAAAGCGCTCCGCACAGGAGAAGACCGGCCACCAGCGACGCCTGGAGTGTCATACGCTGCTCATGGAGCCCGCCGCGGTTCTGGATAGGCCCGTAGAGGCCATACGACCGCGAAAAGAAGATAAGGCACAGCGCGTACCACGCCATGTAGACGACTACCAGTTGCGGTGCGCTGGGAAACAGGTGCTTGGCCGTCTTGACCGTGTGGACGAACTCCGGCATGGCCACCCGGACGCGAAACGCCACAATGCCCGCCACCAACGCCGTCATCAGGTCAAGCGACGCCCAGACCAGACTGGTGACCGAAGGCCGCCGGAAGAACCCGAAGACCGATGCGCCACTCTGCGCCGATCCCGCCGTCCTCCGCCTTCCCGAGATGACCACCTGTCGCAAGTAGTCTGGTGTTGCCATCGCGCAAGCCTCTTCCAACGTGGTTGTTAGCTAAGATGCGTGTTGCCGCTCAGAAAACAGCCGGGCGCGAAGCACACCCTATAGCCATTACGTGCTTATTAACTTCGTTACATCCGTCAGTAGGTTCTTTCCAAGCATACGTCGCGCGCACAATCGTGGCAATCGGGCGGGGTCATGCTGGAAGAACAAGCTCGTCAAGCGTCAGGAACTCGCGGAGCACCTCGTCTTCGCTGCGCTCCATCTCCTCCATGCTTCCGAAGAAGCGCGCTTTGCCTTGATGAAGAAAAACGACGCGGTCGGCAAGCTTCTTGGCAAAGCGCATATCGTGCGTCACCACGATGCTGGTAAGGTGCAGCTGCTGCTTCAGCCGCTGGATCAGGTCGCCCAGCAAATGCCCCATCAACGGATCGACCATGGTCGTCGGCTCGTCGTAAAGTACGGCTTCAGGTTGCGCCGCCAAAGCCCGCGCAATGGCCACAGACCGCTTCATCCCCGTCGAAAGGTCCGAGGGCAGGAGGTTGTCCATGCCCGCCACGCCCACCATCTCCAGCAAGCCCTTCACAATTTGGAAGATCTGCTCTTCGGCCAATTCACCGCGTTCGCGCAAGGGAAACGCGACATTCTCCCCGACTGTGATCGAGTCGAAGAGCGCGCCGTTCTGAAAGACCATCGACACCTTGCGCCGGATGGCCTGCAGCTGCTTCTCGCTGTACCCGGTAATGTCGTCACCAGCGATGCGGATCGTTCCCGTATCAGCCTTCAGAAAGCCGAGCAGCATCTGAAGTGAGACCGACTTGCCAACGCCGCTGCGACCTAGAATGCACAATGTCTCGCCGGGATTGACGCAGAAGTTCACGTCTTCCAGGACGACAAAATCGCCAAAAGCCTTCGAGACGTGCTCAAACGAGATGTACGATCCCGGCTTGTTCTTGAAGTCGGGGATCTCTTCCGCAGCCGCCTCGTTCTGCGCCGCAGCCTGCTCCATAAACTCTTCGAGCACCGGGGCCACATCGTCAGAGACGTCCGCAATCAGCAGCGTGTCCGCCTCCGTGCCCTCGTGCAGGGTATGAGGCGGACTGCTTTGGTGAGCGCCCGAGTCATGGGTACTCTCCTTCACCGAGCTAGTTCCGCCTGAAGAACTGCTTTGGTCACCCTCTGCCATCATGCCTCCGGTATCTCCATGTTGGATGCGTGAGCCGCGAGTTGGGCTTCGGCAAGGGCGAACTCCTCCAGGGTGTTTATGTTCGCGAAGAAGCCCTGAGCCCCGAGGACGCGCTCGAGCAGCACGTCTGAGAGCAGGTCCACGGAGTGCGCCGCCAGTCGCCGCGCCGCCTCTTCCAGCACCGTAAGTACGCGGTACCGATGCGACTGAATCGCCTCCTGAACGAACGGCGTGACCCCCCGATGCACCAGGCAAAGGGTAGGCTGCGGGACCATGTCCACCGTAAACAGAGAAATGCGGACCTTCGGGAGCGAGAGCACCCCTCGCACCCACTCCGACAGGAAAGCCGCAGGCACGAAAGGCATATCGACCGCCAGGAAAAGGTTCCAATCCGTTTGCGTGTGCAGGAGAGCCGCCTCCATGCCGCCCAGCGGACCGCACCCGGGGTGCAGATCAGATACAAGCGGCGCGTACCTTGCCAGCTCTTTGCGGCCGCTCAAGATAAAGGTCGACGCGCAGACACTTCGCAGCTTCTCAACCGCAAGCTCGATCAGCGGCCTTCCGTTCAGCTCCAGCAGAGCTTTGTCGCGGCCCATACGCGAGCTCTTGCCCCCGGCCAGCACATAGGCCGTGACCGGAAGTGGTTCGCTCAAGCAAGCCCACCCATAAACCGGACGATCGATTCAATGCCGCGGTGAAAGTTCGCCAAGTGGAACTTCTCGTTTGGCGCATGAAGATTGTCGTCTGGCAGACCGAAGCCCATCAGCACCGCCGGGATCTTCAGGTGCCGCACAAAGTCCCCCACGACAGGGATCGACCCACCGCCGCGCACAAACACCGTCTCCGTGCCAAACACCTCGCGCATGGCCGCCATGGCCGCTTTGACGTACGGATTGTCCGTGCTCACCACGATCGGGTCGCCCGAGTGGATCAGCCGCACCTCGATCTGGATGCCCTTGGGACAGATCGACTCCACATAAAGCTTGAACTGTGCGAAGCTTTCAGCCGGCGTCATATCCGGAACCAGACGCAGGCTCACCTTCGCAACGGCCTTAGCGGGAATCACCGTCTTTGCTCCCGCTCCGATAAAGCCCCCCGGCATTCCATGCACGTCGAGCGTCGGCCGCGCCCAGGTCCGCTCCATCACGCTGTAGTCCGGTTCCCCGGTCAGGGCGGTCGAGCCCACCTCCGCCTCCCGATACTCGTCCTCGTCGAACGGCAACGCCGCCCAAGCCGCCAGCTCGTCCGGCGTAGGCTTCTGCACCTTTTCGTAGAAGCCGGGGATCAGGATGCGCCCGTCCTCATCCTTCAGCTTGGCAATCACCTGCGCCAACGCGACAAACGGGTTCGGTGCCGCCCCGCCATACATCCCGGAGTGCAGGTCCGTCCGGGCCCCCCGCGCCTCGATCTCCGTGTAGATCATCCCGCGCAGGCCCACGCACAACGTCGGCAGCTCCGGCGCAAACATCTCCGTGTCGGACACCAAGGCGACATCGGCTTGGAGCTCGTCCCCGTGCTCCCGCAGATAGCTGGCGATGCCTTCGCCGCCAACCTCCTCCTCCCCTTCGAGGATCACGCGCACGTTCACCGGCAGCTTACCCCCGCCCGCCGCAAACAGCGACTCCAATGCCTTCACGTGCATCCACATCTGCCCTTTATCGTCGACCGCGCCGCGCGCATAGAGATTCCCGTTTCGCTCCGTTGGCTCAAACGGCGGGGACAGCCATTCATCCAGAGGCTCGGCTGGTTGCACATCGTAGTGCCCGTAGCAGAGCACGGTCGGCGTGCCCGGCGCGTGAAGCCACTCGGCATACACCAGCGGATGCCCGATGCGCGGCGGCACCAGCGTCGCCGGTCCATCGCTGCCCGCGACCATCTTCTCCGCGTCGCCCGTTTCGATCAGCCGGACGTTTTCCATGCCGATCCGTCGTAGCTCCGCCGCGCAGAACTCCGCCGCCTGCCGCACATCGCCCGCGTGCTCCGGCAGCGTCGACACCGACGGAATCCGCAGCAACGCCTTCAGCTCCTCGACAAAGCGCGCACCATGCTCCCGCGCATATCCAACTGCCGCCTCAATCTCCGCCATCGATTCCTCTCTTACCGCTTCGGCTGTGCGCCGGGAAACCATGCCGGCTTGAAGTCACTCGTGGCAAACCACTCCAGCGGTTGCACCAAGGACTGGATCGCCGCCGTCATGAACTCAAGGTTGAGATGCTGGAGGTCGTCCGACGGCTGATGGTACGTCGGCGGCGTCCCCCACCCGGCGGCCGTATGCGCCACCACACCCTGCAGCGCCAGCTGATAATTGTCCGACCGCTCGAAGAAGTGCTCCTCCGGATACGGGTCCGGCCCCAGCTTCGCCCCATGCTCCTTCAGCGTCGCGCCCAGGTTTGACTTGTCCCAGCCCGTCAGCAGCAGCGTTCCCGGCGGCATCTTCGGGTCCTGGTTGCCGATCATCTCGAACTCCAGGTTCGCCACCAGGCTGGTCAGCGGCACCGCGGGATGCTTGCCGAAGAACTCCGATCCCAGTTCGCCCGCCTCCTCGCTGCCATAGCAGACAAAGAGCACGCTCCGTTTCGGCTTTGGTCCAGCCGCCAACGCGCGCGCCAGCTCCAGCACCGCCGTTGTGCCCGCCGCGTCGTCGTTCGCGCCGTTGTAAATGCCATCGCCATTCACCGGCGCACCCACGCCCAGATGGTCCAGATGCGCCGACAGCAGGATCGTTCCGCTCGCCGGATCGCTCCCTGGGAGAAAGCCGAGCGCGTTGAACGTCTGGCGCGGCCTGGACTCACCCTGTACCTTGAGCGTGACCGCAACCCCGTCCCGCACCGTGTCTAGCCCCCGCAACGCGGCCTCGCTGACTGCAACATATGTGGCTCCTTGACCAGCCGCCGCCGCATCATCTTTCAAGCGAACCGGCACCCGCGTCTTTCCGCCGTTCGACACCATAAACTTATCTGTAGACGTGCTTCGCTCAAGGATGACCATCGCCGCGCCTGCTTGCCGCAGCGGCCGCGTCAAGCGCATCGCATTCTCTTCCTTCGGCACATCCACCAGCAGCACGACCGCGCCCTTGCCGACCTTCGCATGCTCCACGCCCTTCGCCGCCACGCGCTGCAACGGGCCGGATACCGTCACCCCGGACGACGCGAGCACATCCATATCCTGCCCCTCACCCAGCACCACGCCTCCGGCTACCAGCGTGGCCTTGCCGTCGAGGGTAGGCGCGGCCAGGTCCGCCGCCTGGATAAACCCCCGCGTTCCCGGCGCGGGCGTCAGCCCAAACGCCAGAAACTGCGACGCCACATAATTCGCCGCAATCTCCTCATCGCGTGTCGCGCTTCCCCGCCCCGCCATGGCGTCGCTCGCCAGAAACTCCTCATGCGCCCGCACCCACTCCGGCCTTACGACCCAGTTGAACGGCACCGGCCCAGCGGGCTTCTTGTGCCCCGGCAGCTTCAACGACGGCAACTGCGCCCCCGCCTGCATCATCAACGCGGCCACGCACACCGCAAACACTCGCTTCATCGTTCGCTCCCCATTAGGCAACACGCCCCATCCTAGAGCAAAGTCGAATGGGTATACAGCTGCCTTGGCAATTCTGTTTGTCATTCCCGAAGGGATCTGCGTTTTCAGCCCTACACACTGCGCCTGACCTCTACGCTTCCATTTCAATCCGCCCCACCCAGGCTCTATCTTTACTCTATGAGCACCAACCAGACCTGGAACACCGCCGCCTACGGGCAGCATGGCCGCTTTGTCGCCACGCTCGGCAGCGCTTTGCTCGACCTGCTTGCGCCCCAAGCCGGCGAGCGCATCCTCGATCTCGGCTGCGGCGACGGTGCACTCACCGAGCAGATCGCCGCGGCGGGCGCATACGTCACAGGCATCGACGCCTCACCCGGCATGGTCGCCGCGACCCGTGCACGAGGCCTTCGCGTCGATCTCGGAAGCGCAGCCGCCCTCCCCTACGCGGACGAGTTTGACGCCGTCTTCTCGAATGCCGCCTTGCACTGGATACCCGATGCCCGAGCCGTTCTTCAAGGCGTTTACCGCGCTCTTCAACCCGGAGGCCGCTTTGTCGCCGAGATGGGTGGCCACAGCAACATCGCCGCCATCCGCACCGCGCTTCTGGCCGTGCTCGCCAACTTTGGCGTGGACGCAGAGGCTGCCGCCAACTCCTTCTTTCCCACTGCCGCCGCATACCGCGCATTGCTCGAAGAGACAGGCTTCGCCGTCCAAAGTATCAACCTGATGCCCCGTTCTACACCCCTCCCCGGCGGCCGAGACGGCATGGAGATCTGGCTCAACACCTTCCGCAACGGCGTCCTCGACCAACTCACTTCCACGGACCGCCAATCAGCCGTGACTCGCACCGTCGACCTGCTGCGGCCCATCCTCGCCGATGCCGAAGGCCTATGGACTGCCGATTATGTCCGCTTACGGTTCCACGCTACCCGCTAGAATGATCAAACCATGCTCACGCCCTTCCACATCGCTTTTCCCGTAGACGACCTCGACGCCGCGCGGCAGTTCTACGGCAAAACCCTCGGCTGCCCCGAAGGCCGCAGCTCCGAACGCTGGATCGACTTCAACCTCTTCGGCCACGAGATCGTCGCACACCTTACCCCGCGCTCTACAAACGCGCCGCAGCACAATACGGTCGACGGTCACGCCGTTCCTGTCCCGCATTTTGGCGTCGTCCTCGACATGGATCGCTGGCACGCGCTGGCGGCCAAGCTACGCGCCGCCGGCACGCAGTTCGTCATCGAGCCCTACATCCGCTTTCAGGGCGAGGTCGGCGAGCAGGCCACCATGTTCCTACTCGACCCGGCCGGAAACGCCCTCGAGTTCAAGGCATTCGCCGATCTCGACCAGCTCTTTGCAAAATAAGTGCGCTAGCGCCCGCCCCGCGGGAATGCGGAAACTTCCATTAGATTGCCAATGCTTCGCTGCACCTCGGTCACGCTCATCCCGTACAGTCGCGCGACATCATGAACATGGGCCATCATCTCCGCCGTCAGCGGCTGGCCCTGCTTCGGCCCCTTCACGCCGCACAGCTTCATCAGGAGCAGATCATCCATGGTGTGGTCCCTTCCCGGTGTCCCCACGCCGTTGTTGGTGCGAGACTTCTCCGTGCCCGCGCCATGGGAGCTGTTCACCGGCCCGTCTACCAGCACCAGCCGAATCCACGGCGTCTGAAGCGCCCGCGCGCGTTCCCGGTTATACAGATGGTCCGCATGGAGGTTGCCCGGCAAGGTCTCCGTCACCCGATGTACATCTTTCAGAAACGTTTTGTAGTCGTCTCGATACGCGTCGTTCTCCGCATGAATCCACAGGAACTTATATTGCAGCGACGCGCATTCTTGCACGAACGCCATGCTCCGGTCGCGTCCCGGCAGCGAGGTGATCGTGACAGGATGCATCGCGCGCACCCACGTAGGTGTTCGGATGAGCGTATCAGGCTCAGTCACCGCCGAGTACGGCATTACGGTTGTTCCCGCAGGCCCCGCCTTGATCAGCGACTCGCCCAACAGCGCGCTTCGCTCCCGTTGCATCACGTCTCGAATGTTCATGTTTGTCTCCTACGGTGTCCCGGATATTTATAGCCTAGACCCCTCCAATCCGCAATCTTCGCGAGTTCGCTACACTTCTCGCTGGCAGGCAAACCGCACCGGAGCATCGCACTATGAGCATCGTGGCTGGCGTCGACTTTGGCACCCTCAGCGTCCGCGTGGCGATCTTCGACAAAGTGCGTGGCAAACTCGGCATGGCCACGGCCGAATACCCGCTGCACCGCTCCGCCGCCGACCCCAACCTCGCCACGCAGAGCCACGACGACCAGATGGCCGCCCTCACCAGCGCCATGCACCACGCGGTCGAGACCAGCGGCATTGATGGCAAAGAGATCAGGTCCATCGCCCTCGACACCACCGGATCGAGCGTGATCATGGTCGGCGAAGACCTCGTGCCGCTGGGCGAATACTACCTCTGGGCCGACCACCGGGCCTCCGCCGAAGCCGCCGAGATCACCCGCGCCGCCCAGGAGGCCGACTTTGAGGGCATCGACTGGTGCGGGGGCGTCTACTCCTCCGAGTGGGGATGGGCCAAGCTCCTGCACTGGCTCCGCCACAACCCCGACCTGCGCCCCAGGCTCGTCACCGCGCTCGAACACTGCGACATGGTCGCTGCCACCCTCTGCGGCGTGACTGATCCCAACGAGATCGCCCGCAGCGTCTGCGCCATGGGCCATAAATGGATGTGGAATCCGCGCTGGGGCGGTCTGCCACTGGAAGAGTTCCTGGCCGGCGTCGATCCCCTGCTTGCCGGCGTCCGCGCGAAGATCGCAGGCAAGTTCCAGACCTCGGACGCGCTTGCCGGACACCTCTCCGAAGAGTGGGCCGCCAACCTCGGCCTTACTCCCGGCATCCCCATCCCCACCGGGGCGTTCGACGCCCACTGGGACGCCATCGGCGCCAACATCCGCCTCGGCGACGTGGTCAACGTCATCGGCACCTCCACCTGCATCATCGGCATGAGCGACCAGCAGACCCTCGTTCCCGGCGTCTGCGGAGTCGTCCCCGGCTCCGTCTACCCGTCCGAGGTCGGCATCGAAGCCGGAATGTCGGCCGTGGGTGACCTCTTCGCCGCCATCGCCAAACGCGCCGGCAGCTCTGTCGCCGAGCTCTCCGCCCAGACCGCGCATTATCACGCCGGGCAGACCGGCCTCCTCCGCCTAGTCTGGGACAACGGCGATCGCACCGTCCTTGTCAACCCAGAGCTCGGCGGCGTCACCTTTGGCTGGAACCTCCATCACACGCCCGCCGACGAGCTCTTTGCCGCCGTCGAAGGCACAGCGCTCCACACCCGCGTCATCTTCGACCGCATGGAGGCGTCGGGCGCGCCCATCCGCCGCGTCATCAACGGCGGCGGCATCCCTAAACGCAACGCCGCGCTCAACCAGATCTACGCCAACGCGCTCAACAAGCCCGTCCTCGTGCCCGACGGCGACGTCACTTCGCTCGGCTCCGTCATCTTCGCCTTCCTGGCAGCCGGGGACTTCCCTTCGATTGAAGCCGCGCAAGACGCCCTTTGCCCGCCGTTCAAAGTCTTCGAGCCTCAGCCCGCACAGGCCGCCCGCTACGACCGCCTCTATCCCCTTTTTCGCGACGCCTACTTTGCCCTCGGCAATCCCGACTCCGAAGGCGTCCCGCTGGGCCGCATCCTCCCCGAACTCCGTGCTATCCGCAAAGAGGTCTTGGACTCGTACGAGACAGCCGAAATCTTAGACCCAACTGCGAAGCACAAAACGTAGCCACGCCTTAAATGGTCGCCGCAGGCATGACAACCTCTACCAACTTTGCTAAACCTCCTCAGAAAGGACCCACTCTGACTTCGTCTGCGTCCCTAAGCCCCACGCGGGTTGTGCCACGAGGTCTAGCCGCAAACGTTACTCCAACGATCCACCATCATCCTCATCCGCGGCGTCCCCCTTCACGGCAGGCACTCCATTACTCCGCACAGTCGGATACTTGATTCCCAGTTGCTCTAAGTACGTCGGGTACTTCGCCGCGTCATAATAGAACTTCTGCATCTCCGGCCGGTACTTCTCCATAATGGCTTTATTCAGATAAATCGATGGCTTATCGCCTGGACGCAAAAACGTCTCGTACTTCACATTCGTCGTCTCAACATCCGTAAAGTAAGCCTTGGCGCTCTTCAGCAGCTCCGGCTTGGTCATCAGGTCAAAGAGGGTCAACGCCTGTACCTTTGCTCCGGCGATCGCCCCCTTGTGCGCGATCGGCGTAGCCATGGCAATCCCGTTCGCCCAGTTATGCCCCGGCAGATTAGGAATATTCGATGGGTAGCGCAGCACAATCGTCGGCGCGTTCCACGACACATCGCCGATATCGTCCGACCCGCCACCGTAGTACTTCTCCGGCTCGTTCGGCTCCTTCAGCTTGTCGAGCTCCGTTGCAAGCCCCTTCTCCGGCACCTTCAGCTCATGCTGCAACGCCTTGGCAAGCTGCTGGTCAGCATCCGTCCACTTTGGCAACCCGATGAGCTTCGCGTTCTCCGTCACCTCTTCCGCGATCGGCTTGTTGAAGAACCCCGGCCACGCCGCGCCCACCAGGGTTGAGTCCCACTTGGTGTCGGTCATCATCGTCGCGCCCGTCGCCATCTTATCGCCGATGGCCCATAGATCCTTGATGTGCTGGTAGTCTGACTCACGGAAGTAGTACCAGACTGAGGCGTTCTGCGGGACGACGTTCGGCTGGTCGCCGCCGACGGGAATGACGTAGTGCGACCGCTGTTGCAGCCGCAGATGCTCCCGGCGGAAGTTCCAGCCCACGTCCATAAGCTCCACCGCGTCCAGCGCGCTGCGGCCGCGCCACGGAGCCGCCGCCGAGTGCGCGCTCTCCCCATGAAAGTTGTACTGCACCGACACCATGCCGTTTGTCGAGTAGCCGCCGTACGACGCGCCCAGATTGTCCCCCACGTGGGAGAACAGCACCGCATCGATGCCCTTGAAGTAGCCATCGCGCACATAGTACGCCTTCGATCCCAAGAGTTCCTCCGCCACGCCCGGCCAGATCTTGATCGTGCCTGGCAGATGATTCTTCACCATCACATCCTTTACCGCCAGCGCGGCAACAATATTCACGGCCTGCCCGGAGTTGTGCCCTTCGCCATGCCCCGGCGCGCCCGCGATGATGGGGTCGTGGTACGCCACACCGGGCTTCTGAGAGGCCTGCGGAATGCAGTCGATATCCGATCCAAGCGCAATCACCGGCTCCCCTGACCCCCACGTAGCCATCCATGCCGTAGGGATGCCCGAGATGCCGCGCTCCACCTTGAAGCCGTTCTTCTCGAGCAGCGCGGTCAGATACTTCGAGGTCTCAAACTCCTGAAAGCCCAGCTCGCCGTAGCTGTAGATCGTGTCGATCATCACCTGCACCAGCTTCGCGTTGCCGTCCACATTCTGGAGAACGGTCTGCTTGAGCGCGGCATTCGGATCGGCTACAGTCTGCGCGCCGAGCTGGACCACGAGCGACGCAGCCACCAAGCCAAGCATAAGAGCGAGTCGGTTAGGCATGGATCTCCTTCGTTTACGGCGTAGCGGTAAGAGACTTCGTCGCCTGCTTCAACAGATCGGCCTCGCGCTGAAGAGCAGCGGCGGTGCGGACGATCAGCCCATCGACGTCCTTCCACTGCTTCTGCTCGATGGCCTCGCGCACGGCGGGCAGCGTCTTCACCCCGTAGCCGGTAAAGAACCCCGGCGCATACACCATGTTCTGAAACCACGGACGGTTCGGCAGTCCAGCGGAATCAAGCAGCGCGCGGTCCGCCTGCATCATCTGTACGTTGACCGCCTCCGACGGCTTACCCGCCGCGACAGCCCTGTCAAACTCCGCGGCAGCAGCGGTCAGCTCATCCGACGCCTGATCGAGCGGCGCGAAGTTCAGGTACGGCGGCAACACCTCAACCGGCGGAGGCACCATCGTCTTCTTGGGATCGTACAACGCTTTATACACGCCGTCCGCCAACTCCGTGTTGCGCTCCTTGGTCGCCGCGCGCATCGTGTCCGCGAGCTTCTTCACCTCGCCCACATACCCGTGGATCGTCTCGGCCTGATTAACGAACTGGAAGGGGATCGTGTCCGCGTCGGCCATCCGCATCATCATCGTGCCGGCGGTCTGCGCCAGCGCGCGGCCATACGCAAAGTCTGTGTCGGCAAAGTGCGTGTAGAGGTAAAAGTCGTCGTAGATGGAGTGGTACTGGCCCAGCGCGTCCTCTCCGCCAAAGCCCATGTTCACGCTTGGAATGCCGAGGTGGTGCAGGAAGGCGGTGTAGTCCGAGCCGGAGCCGAGGGCCTCGATGCGAAGGTCGGCGCGCGACCGCAGCTCAGCCCGGACCTCCGGCGTGGCGCGGGCAAAGTCCGCAAGTCTAACCCGCTTCCACACCGTCATCTTCGTCTCGGGGTCGTCGATCTCCTTCATTACGCCGTTGATAAAGTTCTCAAGCGAGTGCGAGCCCTCGGAGCGGAAAAAGCCGCGCCCGTTGCCGTCCGTGTTGAAGTACGCGACCGCGTGCTGCGTCAGCTCCGCCGCGTGGGTCTCCACCCACTCGGTCGAGCCCAGCAGCGCCGGCTCTTCTCCGTCCCACCAGCAGTACATAATCGTCCGCTGCGGCTTCCATCCCTGCTTCAGCAGCTCGCCCAGCCCGCGGGCCTCCTCAAGCTCCGGGCTCGCGCCGGAGATGGGGTCCTCTGCGCCATTGACCCAGGCGTCGTGATGATTGCCTCGAATCACCCACTGGTCGGGAAACGCCGCGCCGGGGATCGTCGCGATCACATCGTAGAGCGGCTTGCGGTCCCAATTGAACGCAAGCGCGAGGTGCGCCTTGATCGTGCTCGGGCCAGTGCGATAGGTAAACGGCAGTGCGCCGCGCCATGCCGGTGGCACGGTCTGGCCGCCCAGCGCTTTAAGGAGCGGCGTCGCGTCGGCGTAAGAGATCGGCATCACCGGGATCTTGGTGATGGTCTCGACCTGATCCATCGGGATCAGCTTTGCCCCGGGGACCGCGCCGATGCCGGGCGTCTGTGGGTCGCCCGGATAGACCGGCATATCCATCACCGAGCCACGCTGCGCCCCATCCGCCGGACGCATCGGGCCTTCTGGGAAGACGGTCTCCTGCGCGTAGCCGTCCTGCTGCGGGTCCGAGAAGATCAGGCAGCCGACCGCCCCGTGCTGCGCCGCGAGTTTGGGCTTGATGCCGCGCCACGTCTGGCCATAACGCGCGAGCACGATGGCCCCTTTCACCGACACGCCCATCGACTCAAGCACCTCGTAGTCCGCGGGCGCGCCATAGTTCACATAAACCAGCGGCGCGGTTACATCCCCATCTTTTGAAAATGCATTATAGGTGGGCAGCTGCTCCTTCTTCTGGTCGCTGGTCGGGTCGATCTTCAACACCGGCTCATCGAGCTTCGCGGTGAACTTCACCGGACCCAGCAACTCCAGCTTCCGCAGCTTGGGTGTGGGAAAGAGCGTGTCGAAGACCTCGATCTTCGCGTCCAGCCCGTAGGACTTTAACTGCGCGAGCAGCCACTCCGCGTTGTCCTTGTCATACGGTGAGCCGACATGATGCGGCCGCGCCGTCAGCCGCCGCATGTTCTCGCGCAGCCGCGCCGGGTCCGGCATCGCCCGGAACTTCCCCTCCCATTGCGTCTCTGCCGCCGCATGCTCTGAGGTATAGCCGCGCAATGCGGGCGGCGCTGGATCGACCGCAAAGGCGGAGGTGGCAAGGAGCGTGACGCAGGCGACGATCTTCTTCATAGAGGCGACGTTCCTTGAGGTGCAGAAATGCCCTAACGCCCGGCGCAATAGCCGAACAGCATGGTGCAGGTTACAAAAGGATTAAGGCTTGGCGTCAGTTCTATCGGCTTACCCGCACGATGTCAACTAAGATCGTTCGGCCTGTTCAGGCCAGCAGCGAATCGACAAAGCTCGCGCTGTCGAACGGGATCAGATCGTCGATCTTCTCCCCAATGCCCGCGTACACCACCGGCAGCTTCAGCTCCGTCGCGATCGCCAGCACAATGCCGCCCTTGGCCGTCCCATCGAGCTTCGTCAACACGATGCCCGTCACATGCGCCGCCTCGGTAAACAGCCGCGCCTGCGTCAGCCCGTTCTGCCCCGTGGTCGCGTCCATCACCAGCAGCGTCTGGTGCGGCGCGCCGGGGATTAGCCGCTCGGCCGTGCGCCGCATCTTGTCAAGCTCCTTCATCAGGTCCGTCTTGGTGTGCAGCCGCCCGGCCGTGTCGGCGATCAGGATCTCCGTGCCGCGCGCCTTTGCCGCCGTACACGCGTCGTAGAGCGCGGCCGACGGATCGCCCCCCTGCTTCGTCTTGATGATCGGCGTTCCCGAACGCTGCGCCCACACCTCCAGCTGCTCAATGGCCGCCGCGCGAAACGTATCCGCCGCGCACAACAGCACCGTCCGTCCTTGGCCGCTAAAGAGATTGGCCAGCTTGCCCGTCGTCGTCGTCTTGCCTGTCCCATTCACACCGACCATCAGGATCACCTCGGGCGGCGATGCAGGATGCCGCACCGGCACCATGACGCCATCCAAAATGCGCCTTAGTTCGGCTTTCAGCAGTATTTTCAACTCCGCGCCGCCTTCGATACCCGTTCGCAACGCGCGCTGCCGCAAGTTCTCGAGCACGATCGCCGTCGTAGCCGCACCCAGATCGGCCGCCAACAGCAGCGGCTCAAGATCTGTCAGCGTCGCTTCATCGACCTCGCGGGTCAGCGCGATAAACCCGCCCAGTGACTCGTTCAGGCTCTCGCGCGTGCGGGTCACCGCCTGTTTCATCCGGTCGAAGAAGCCGCGTTTAAGCTCCGGAGACGCTTCCGGCTCTTCCAGAGGTACCAGCTCAGGCGGGTCGAACTCGGGCTTGCGCTTACCAAAGAGTGAAAAGGCCATCTTGTCTACAGTTTAGCGGATCGCGCTGCGGTACTATGGCAGCTACCGAGGTAAGCTGCGCAGACGAGCGGGACGCCGGTTTTCTCCGAATCACCTTCGCGCAACGACCGTCCCTAGCGGCTGATCGCGTGTGCGAAAACAGGAGCGAAACATGGGCGATGCGCCCCACTCAATCGTGCTGCAAGCCCTACTGATGGAGCTTGGCATCCGTGCCAAGGCTTGGAACATTCGCGTGCTGCCCGTGCATCGCGTGAAGGTCGGTGGAGGACGACAGCACCTCACCGACATCTGCGTCTTGGTGGACGATCAGCCGCTTCCCGATGCTCTGGGCGTGCCGCCTCTGCTCTGTATCGAAATCGTCTCGCCCGAAGACGGGGCCGCCGCCATGGACGAGAAGATTGAGGCCTTCCTCGAAGCCGGCGTGAAGGTGGTGTGGGAGATCTATCCCAGCCGGAAAAAGGCCTATCAGATCGTCAACGGCGCCAACCGAAGCACCGATACCCAACTCACCGTGCCGGGAACTGACATACTGGTCTACAGCAGCGAAATCTTTGCGGGGCTGCACGAGCTTGATCCCGACGCCTGGCGCAAATCCGTCCTGAACGATTGACAGAGTGAGGTAACCAGATGGCGACTTCCGTCCTAACCCCATTAGCCGAATACCTTCACACGATGTACCACCCGGACTGCGACTGGGTCGACGGCGAGTTGAGGGAGAGAAACGTGGGCGAAGCAACGCACTCGAACATACAAAAATTCTTCATCTACTTTTTGACCGGCAAGAGCAAAGACTGGCAAATCCGCGTCTGGCCGGAGCAGCGCGTCCAGGTAGCCGCCACCCGCTTCCGCATCCCCGATATCTGCGCCACGCGCCGCACCGCGCCCTTTGAAGAGATTATCCATACGCCGCCGCTCCTGTGTATCGAAGTCCTCTCGCCGGACGACCGCATGTCCGACACGCAGGAGAAGGTGGACGATTATCTGAAGATGGGCGTCGAGATCGTCTGGGTAGTTGATCCACGCCGCCGCACAGCCTTCCAGACCGACGGCCGGAGCCTTCAGCCGGTCGCTACCCTGACCGTGCCGGGCTCCCCAATCGCCGTCGACGTGACCGACGTCTTCGCAGAGCTCGACGAGCTCGAAGCAGCTTCCCTGCAGTAACACTCGTTTCAAAACGGTTCGCGAATCTCCCGCGCCGCCGTTTGTCGCACATCCTCACCCTGGATCGCGCCAGTTTCCCCCGATACTTGGCCCAAGGCAGTCGCGCCCAGCTCAACACACCTATTTGATGAAGCTGCGGCAAACCGGAGACTGCCGGAGGCACCTATGCGCTTCTTCGCCGATCCCGTCCGCCGTTCCAACCTTAAAGTAATGCGCGAACTGCTCGCCCGCTCCGAAGCACAGGCCGCGCGCCGTCGCACCCCGCTGCTGCTGCGCCTGCGTCGCTTTCTCGGGTGGGCCGCTGCCGTGGCCGCTCTTCCGCTGCTTCACGCGCAGAAGATCGTCACCGTCGCCGGCAACGGCACCGCCGGGTATGTCGCCGCGCAGGACGGCGGCCCCGCCACCCGCGCCCAACTCGACGAACCCTACGGTACGGCGGTCGATCTCCATGGCAACCTCTACATCGCCGAGCGCGCCAACCACCGCATCCGCCGCGTCGACGCCGCCACCGGCACCATCACCACCGTCGCCGGCAACGGCCAGCCCGGCTACCGGGCCGAAGACGAAGGTGAGCTCGCCACGACCGCCGAACTGAACGGCCCCCGCGCTGTCGCCGTGGACGTCAAGGGCGTCCTGTACATCGCCGATACCGACAACCATCGCATCCGCGTAGTCGATGCCTCAGGCACGATCAAGACCATCGCTGGCACCGGCATGCCCGGCTTCCGCACCCATGACGAGTTCGGCTCAGCTGTCGCGGCCGAGCTCGACAGCCCCCGCGCCGTAGCGGTCGACCACTCCGGTAACGTCTACATTGGCGACTACAACAATCAGCGCATTCGCAAGATCGAAGCCACCACGCAGGTGATCCACACAATTGCGGGGACGGGCACGGCTGGTTATCTCGCCGCACAGGGCGGTGGACCCGCTGTCGAGGCGGAGCTCAACGACCCCTACGGCATAGCCCTCGACGCCGCCGGAAACCTCTACATCGCCGATACAGGCAACCACCGCGTTCGCCGCATCGAAGCACACACCGGCATCATCACCACCGTCGCAGGCAATGGCGCGCCCGGCTACCACGCGAGCGATGAAGGAAAGCTGGCCACGCGCGCCACCCTCAATGCTCCCTGCGCCATCGCGGTCGACGCCCGGAGCAATCTCTACATCGCCGATATGGACGAACACCGCATCCGCCGTGTCGACGCCAATACCGGCACCATCACCACCGTCGCTGGCGCTGGCATCCCCGGCTACATTCTTGCCCAGGACGGCGAGACTGCCTCCCTCGCTCGCCTCAACAAACCACGCGGCCTCGCCGTCGACCTGCAAGGCGCACTCTATATCGCCGACTCAGCCAACAGTCGCATCCGCAAAGTAGAGCCAGTGAGGACCGGCGTAGACGTAGCCATCCGCTAATCAAATTGCTTGTCATTCCGCAGCGAAGCGGAGAAATCTGCTTTCGCTATCCCCTAATCTCCGCTCATCAGCAAACTCTTCTGTAGCTTGCTGTGCCGCCGGCTGTACGTGAAGTACACCACCAATCCAATCACCAGCCAGACCACCAGCCGCACCCAGTTCCAAACTCCCAGCTTGTACATCATGTAGCCGTTGAACAGGATGCCCATCACCGGTACGAACGGTACCAGCGGCGTGCGGAACGGCCGGTCTCTTCCGGGATCGGTGCGCCGCAGCACAATAATGGCAACGCATACGATCACAAACGCCAGCAGCGTTCCAATATTCACCATCTTGCCGATATCGTCGATCGGCGTCACGCTGCCAACGATGGCCGCCAGCAGCCCCGCCAAAATTGTTCCCTTCCACGGCGTCCGAAACTTTGGATGGATCGCACCGAAGAACTTATCCGGCAGCAGCCCATCCTTGGCCATCGAATAAAGAACGCGGCTCTGACCCAATAACATCACCAGCATGACGCTCGTCAGCCCAGCCAGTGCGCCGATGGTGATGATATTCGATGCCCACACCAAATTGTGGTCGAGAAACGCCCGCGAGATCGGCGCTTCGATGTTCACCTCGCGCCAGGGCACCATCCCCGTCAGCACCGCCGCCACGCCGATGTACAGCAGCGTGCAGATTGACAGCGAAACGATAATCCCGATCGGCAGATCACGCTGCGGGTTCTTCGCTTCCTGCGCCGTCGTCGACACCGCGTCGAAGCCGATGTACGAAAAGAAGACTAGCCCCGCCGCCAACCCGATACCGCCCATACCGAACGGCGCAAACGTGTGCCAGTCCGTACCCCAGTTGCCTTTGGTTACGTAGTGCGATCCTAGCCCCAGTACGAACAGCACAATGCCCACCTTCAACGCCACGATGCCCGCGTTGAACTTCGCGCTCTCCTGAATCCCGACAACCAGGATTGCCGTAATCACCAGCGCGATGAGGAACGCCGGGACGTTGACGCCGATCTCCATCCCAAACAGGTGTGGTGCGTTCAGCAGCGCATGAGCACGCATCGCCAGGTCGGCCGATCCCGACGCCTTCAACGCAGTCATCGCATCGCTGAACGGCATCGTCCCGGGCGTCATCTCCGGATGGGCTGCAAGCACGATCTGCCGTGCCACCGTATCGGTCGCTAGCCGAAGCCCTGTCCAGTGGTCGTAGGCCAGCCACAACGGAAACTTCAGGTGAAAGATATTCAGCACTTCGACGAAGTTGTTCGACCACCCCGAACTCACCGTACTCGCGCCCATTGCATACTCAAGAGTCAAATCCCATCCGATGATCCAAGCCACCAGCTCACCCAGCGTCGCATACGCGTACGTGTACGCCGATCCAGCCAGCGGAATCATCGCCGCAAACTCCGCATAGCACAGCCCCGCAAACGCGCATCCTAGCCCGCTCAGCACAAAGGCCAGCATCAGGCTCGGCCCGGCTGTCTTCGCGCCGAGGCCGCTCAGCACAAAGATGCCTGCTCCGATGACCGCCCCGATCCCAAGCGCCGTCAACTGCACCGGGCCAAGGACGCGTTCGAGCGTCCCCGAGCCTTTTTCGTTGGCCTCGTCCATCATGTCGTTCAGCGACTTCTTGGCGAACAGCCCCGGTTTCCGCATTGTCTCGTTTGCCTTCATTACGGTCATCGAACCAGCCTCCTAGGTACTCTCATCGAGGTGCATCCGCCTGGACCACAGCAGGTACACCGGTACTCCCAGCAGCACGATGATCAAACCCGGCCACGTGTATTGAGGTTTGTAACGCAAGAGTACAACACAAATCCACAACGCCATCGCGATATACAGCGCGGGCAACACAGGATAGCCGAACGCCTTATACGGACGCGGCGTATCGGGACGCGTCCGCCGCAGCACAAATAAGCCCGCGATAGTCAGAATGTAGAACAGCAGCACCGCGAAGATCACATAGTCCAGCAGCTGCCCGTAGCTGCCGCTCAGGCACAGCAGGCACGTCCACGCCCACTGCACCCACAGCGAGTTCACCGGCGTCTTCGACTTCGGGCTAAGCACTCCCACCGCCTTGAAGAACAGCCCGTCCTTGCTCATCGCGTAATAAACCCGCGCTCCCGCCAACAGCATCCCGTTCACGCAGCCAAAGGTCGAGACCAGGATCGCCGCCGCCATCAACTTCGCCCCTGAACTCCCGAACGCAACCTCCATCACCGCTGTCGCAACGCGGTCCTGCGTCGCACCCCCGATCCCGTTCAGCAGTACAGGATTGGGCACTTGAGGACACGCTTGCCCGACGCACTGCTCAAACTTAAATTGGCTCAGCGGCAGCACACTCAGATAGACGAAGTTGCACGCGATATACAGCAGCAGCACCACGCCTGTCCCTAACGCCAGCGAGAGCGGCAGATTGCGCTTCGGGTTGCGTACCTCTCCCGCCGTGAACGTCACGTTGTTCCAGGCGTCGGACGAAAAGAGCGATCCCACCTGCACGACTGCCACTACTGTTAACAAGCCAACATAGTGCGTGGTCGCCCCAGCTTGGATCGCATGAAGGCCGCCCGCGCCAGCCCAGAACCGATGCCAACCTGCGCCAAAGTTCGCTGCCACGGCAACCGCGTTCTTTGCGATAAACCCAACCAGCACAACCGCCGCGAGCGCCAGCACCTTCGCCGACGTAAACACATTCTGCACCGCCGCGCCCAGCCGAACCCCCAGCGTATTCAGCGCCGTCAGCAGCGTAATGATCGCAATCGCCGCCAGATTCGCCGTGTTCAACCCAATATTTCCCGAACCGATATGCCATAGCCAGTTCGTCTGACTCACCCCTGGAAAGAACACCCCAAGAAATTTCCCGAACGCCACCCCTACCGCCGCGATCGTCCCGGTCTGAATCACCAGAAACAGCGTCCACCCATACAAGAATCCCCAAAGCGGCCCTAGCGCCTCGCGCAGATACACATACTGCCCTCCGGCCTTCGGCATCATCGCCGCCAGTTCGCCATAGCTCAGCGCGCCGATGATCGTCATCGCCGCTGTCACCAGCCACGCGGCGATCAGCAGCGCCGGCGACCCCACCGTCCGCGCCATGTCCGCCGACACAATAAAAATACCCGACCCGATCATTGAGCCCATCACGATCGCCGTCGCCGAAAACAGCCCCATCCCCTGCTCAAATTGCGGCGCAGTCCCACTTCCAACCACCTTGTCAGCCGCAACTGAGCGCACCAACCCCGCCCTGTCGTCCTGAGCGGAGCGCAGCGGAGTCGAAGGACCTGCGGTTTGTTCCTTCAGCGGAGGATTCACGTACCGTCCAACCTACCGCAAAATCTCCTGAAAGTCCCGCGCCACCTTTCCCACCGTCTCCCCCGCCGCAAACAAACCCGATATTAT
>CAXTUR010000004.1:0-52412 GCA_964247455.1 uncultured Acidobacteriaceae bacterium
GAAGCCAAGAAGCGCGACTACATCCAGATCGAGGATTGGGGCGCGTGGCTGACCAAGGACGGCCTGCACAACTCGGTCGTGACGCTGCCCAACATCACGCATAATGAGCTGGTTAGCTTCTGCGATAAGGCGCGGCGCAGCTTCTATCTCGCGCCATCGTACCTTGCCTACAAGTTGAAGCAGTCGCTGACCGACCGCCGCGAACTCCAGCGCAACGTTAAGGGCTTTATGACCTTGTCGAAGTATCTCATCAAGGGCAGTGAGCACTCGAAGACGGAGACCTTGCCCGCCAAGGCGCAGGGGGCGATCGCCTAGCCATCGATGGTGAATGCACCGCAGGTAGACGCAGGGATGATGGCAGAGGCTTGCACCGCCTCCGTCATCATCCCTACCTTTAATGGAGCGGGCCGCATCCGCCACTGTCTTGACGCGCTAAGCCGGGAGATCGCCGGTCGCTTAGTCGAGATTGTAATTGTGGATGACGGGTCGACTTATCCCCTCGCTTCAACCGTCAGCCGGTATCCTCGCGTCCGCCTCATCGCGCAAGCCAATGCCGGACCAGCAACAGCGCGCAATCGTGGCGCGCTTGAAGCTCGAGGCTCGCTGCTCCTTTTTACCGACGACGACTGCGTGCCCGCTCCCGGCTGGCTCGACGCCATGCTTTCCCCGTTCGCAGACCCTGAAGTCGTCGGCGTCAAGGGTGTCTACCGCACTCACCAGCGCTCGCTCGCCGCCCGTTTCGTTCAGATCGAGTACGAAGACAAATACAGGCTTATGGCTAATCTTCCGTCGATCGACTTCGTGGACACCTACTCGGCCGCCTTCCGGCGCGACCGCTTTCTCGAGATGAACGGCTACGACACGTCGTTCCCGGTCGCCTGCGCCGAGGACATCGAACTCTCCTACCGTATGTCCGCGCGCGGATGGACGATGAAGTTCGCCCCGACCGCCGTCGTCTTCCACACGCATCCTGACACCTTTGCCAAGTACCTGAAGAAAAAGTACAAGTTCGCCTTCTGGCGCGTCCTTGCCGTCCGTAAGAATCCCGCAAAAGGCATTAAAGACAGCCACACGCCGCAGGTCATGAAGCTGCAACTTCTGCTGCTGCCGGCTCTGCTCGTGGCGATCCCCATCGACCTTGCGCTACGCCCGCCCGTCCCGGCGACCGCACTCGTCCTCGCGGCGTTCACGGTCACCACGCTCCCGTTTGCTGCCTCAGCAGTGTGCAAGGACCCCGCCGTTGGGCTACTCTCGCCTGTGCTCCTGGCCGCGCGTGCCTGTGCCCAGGTCCTTGGCGTCGCAGCGGGCGTTCTATACGCGCTACGGCAGCCCGCCGTCACCGCGAAACGTGCTCCGGCCTAAACTAACTTCGTTCCGTCGAGCGCCTGCTTCATGCCCGCCCAGCTCGCGCGGCTCGAAGCCTCCGGTGTGCCGCCACCCTTCCAGTGCGTTTCGAGGCTGACCGCGTCGCGATAGCCAGCCGCTTTCAGCGCTTTGAACTGGCCCGCCCAATCCACATATCCTGTGCCCACGGGAGCCCACTCTACCTTGCCCGATGCATCCTTCACGGCGTTTTTCACGTGGCAATGGTGGATGCGCTCCTTGGGAATAGCCGCCCATCCGCCCGGAAACGCATCGAACTCGCCACGCATCACGGCGTTGCCGGGGTCCCAGTTCAGCGCGAGATGCGGCGTCTTGACCGCGTTCAGCACTGCGCCTGATTCGCGCCCGGTTGCCGTATTGCACGCAAACTCGTTCTCGAGCACAAGCAGGACGCCTTGTTTGCCGCAGACTTCGGCAGCCATACGCAGACGCTCGTCGATAGCGGCCCGGTAAGGTTTCACATCGTCTAACCGCCAGAAGTCGAAGCACCGCACTTTGTCCGTACCAAACTGCTTGGCCAAAGAGATGCTCTTCGCCAGCACCTCGTCCTGCTGCTGGAGCGTCGTCTCGGCCGCTCCATGGAGGTCTTCCTTCGAGGAGTAGGGCGACTTTGGCGCGCCGGGCCAGTCTACCTTGAAGAGCGGACTGGCGATGTCGGTCACCTGTAGGCTGTACTTTGCCAGGATCTTGCGCGCGTCCGCAATCTCTGCGTCGGAGAGCGTCTGGAGGTTCTTGCCCCACAGACCGCGCAACTCCACATAGCTCAGTCCGAAGTCCTTGGCGATGACCGAGCAGGCATGATCGAAGTCGTCCGAGATCTCGTCCGAGATGACCGCAACCTTGAAAGGCGGCCACGAAGACGAGGGCGCATCCGCAAATCCGCTCTTCACGCCCGCCACCGCCACCGCCGCGCCCACCATGAACTTACGCCGGGAAACCTGCTCCATACCGCCTCCGTCCGTACACAAGGAAGAGTATCGCAAATGGATCGTCCGCGTCGCCCCCCCCCGTTGCTGCGGGAAAGGACACGCGGGCTGCCGGTCAATCAGAAGGAGATTTTCGCCGAAGCCTGCAACGTCCTTCCGCCGCCCACCCCGTTAACGCTGCCCTGCCCACTGCCCAGCGTACTCGTGACCGTGCCGAAGTTCGCCGCGCCCAGCGTCCCCGTGTTCGGGTTGGCGAACTGCGGCGTGTTGCTCAGGTTGAAGCCTTCGATGCGGGTCTCGAGGGCCGACTCGCGGAACAGCGGGAAGCTCTTGAAGACCGATAGATTGTCTGAAATATACCCCGGCCCGGTGAACTGATTGCGTCCGGTGTTGCCGGTCACACCCGCTCCGGCCGGCTGGGTGAAGGCCGTCGGATCGAACCAGGGACTGCTTGCGCCGATGCCGTGCAGGGTGCGATAACTGCCGGTCAGGTTTGCAGTCTGCGTCTCGCCCGGAGTGTTCAGCGCACCGCTGTTTGCGTTGACCGTAAACGGCAGCCCGGAGACGATCGAGATGATGCCCGACGCCTTCCAGCCGCCAAGGACGTAGGACGTGGGTCCGCTGGCAAAAAAGCGGTGACCACGTCCGGCTGGCAGCTCATAGGTAAAGCTTTGCTCGTAGTTGAAGGCGCGGTCGAAATCGGCCCGCGCATAGTTGCGCCGCAGCTGCGCGTAGAAGAGCACGCCGCCATCATCGCCGCTGGCGTAGTTCAGCGCCTTGCTCCAGGTAAAAGCCGTCGTGAGCGCCAGCCCGTGGGAGAAGCGCCGGTTGAGCTGCGCCTGCAACGATTGATAGTTCGATGAGAAGCCAATGAAATACTGATTCACCGCGGCGGTCTTTTTATAGACAATGTTCAGCGGTTCGGAGGCAACGCCGCCACCCAAGGTCGACGGCAGGTTGACGTTCTGCGCGCTCGGCATGTGGACGCCGTGATTGGCCACATACGCCAGTTGCAGCGAGAGGCTACCTGGCAGCGCCTGCTGCACCGCCACGTTCCACGACTCCACGTACGGGTTGTAGTAGTTGAGGGGAATGACAATCTCCGATTGGCTGATCGGTGCGGCTAAAATCCCGTTCGCGGGAATCGAGACCGCAACCGGACCCGGAAAGCCCGCCTGGAAGGTAGCGGGGGTCACGCCATCGCCGAGCACCGCCGGCCCGTACGTATAGGAAGGTTGATAGCTGTTGTTGGCGCGCACCGGGTAGTTGTAGGCGTAGCTGTTGTCCGGAAACGGCGTGTAGCTGATGCCGAAGCCGCCCCGCAGGACTGTATTGTCCGTCGCGCGGAAAGAGAAGCCGGTCCGCGGCGCAAAGTAGCTGTACCTCGTCTTCAGGCCGAGGTTGGAGGGATTGCCGCCGATGCCCGCAAGCACCAGCGTGTTCGTGGTGGGATCGTAGTTCGAGAAGCCGCCCGCGATCTTCGGGGTGGCGGGCGGATAGAACTCCCAACGGACGCCGAGGTCCACCGTCAGCTTCGGGTTCACCTGCCACTTGTCGCTGGCGAAGGCGAAGAGCCAGGTCTGGCGGTAGGCGGGAAAGAATGTGTTCACGTCGCGCCCGGTCTGGTTCGGCACGTCAAGTAGGAAGCTGGCGATGTCGTTAGCCACATTGGTTTTTGCGCCCACGGTCGAGGTCTGGACCTCGCCAAAGGTAAACGCGCCGCGCGCTCCGAAGGTCTGATCCTGCAACAAGTCGTCGCGTACCCGCCGCACGTCTCCGCCAAACTTCACCGTGTGGTTGCGGATGATCTTGGTCCAGTTATTGACCGCGTCGATGTTGGCCTCGGCGCGAATCCAGGGCATCGACGCGGAGTAGCCGAACGTGGGAGCGGAGAAGTTGCCAATATTGATGCTGGCCTGCCCACTGGTGAATTGGCTGATGTTGACGCCGGGGATGCCGATAGTCGTTGCGTCATTTGCGCCGTAGTCGCTCGGTTGCGCATTGTTGAGCAGATGCGCCACACCAAATCGCGCTTCGGTAAAGAGCGCGGAAGAGAAGGCGTGATCGTAGTTCAGGCCAAAGCTGTAGGCCTTTTGATTTCCCAAACCCTCAAAGCCGCCCCCGGCCGGCCCACCTGCGAAGGCACCGAACGCCGCCGCCTGGTAGGTCAAGACACGCTGCCAGCTATATCGTCCGCTGAGATGGTCCTTCTGCGTGAGGGTGTAGTCGATCTTGACGTCGTAGCTGTCCGTCCCCTTGGTAAAGGGCAGGTTGACGACGTAGTTGTTTGTCGGCGCGGCTAGATTGCTCTGGTTCTGGTTCGGCTGCGGCAGCAGCTTCAGCAGCGCTATGGAGACTGGATTGACCCGGCTGAACGGGATCTGGTTGTTTACGAAGGGCGTACGGTTTGCGCCAGACGCAGTACCCGTATCGGGATCGTAGACCTGCCCTGTTCCATTCGCCTGGAAAGGCGCGCTCAGATCGATAAAGCCCGCAGCATTCGGCGTGAAGAACGAAGGCGGCGGCAGTGTGAACGTGTTCGCCACCGCTTCGTGGTCGACCGTTCGCAGATAGTCGCCAAAGAAGAAGAGCTTGTCCTTCCAGATCGGCCCGCCGAAGCTGCCGCCGAAGTAGTTGTAGGAGAGATGGCCGAGCGGGCCGCCGAAGTACGATCGCGCGTTCACCGCGCTGTTTTGGATGAACTCGAAGGCCGAACCGTGGAAGGCATTGGTGCCCGACTTGAGCGTCACGTTCGTCACTGCGCCTACTGCGCGGCCAAGCTCCGCCTCGAAGTTGTTGGTCGATATGTCGACCGCCTGAATGGCCTCGGCCGGCGGGATGATGATCTGCAGCAAGCCCGTGCGCTCGTCGTCGTCGATGCCTTCGATCTGGTAGAGATTGCCCATGCGTGGGATGCCGTTCGCCTCGGTCTGCAACGCCGATTGCGCGTTGAAGAACTGCGAGTGCTGGAAGGTCGCGGGCGCGGTGCCCGGCACCAGGTTCAGCAGCGACTGGAAGTTGCGGTTGGTGCCCAACGGCAGGTCCGCCACTTCGCGCGCCTCGATCTTGGTCGAGATGTCGGCCCGGTCGGTCTGGAGCATGGGCGGCGCGGTCGTCACGAGCACCGTCTCGGTCACGCTGCCCGTTTGAAGATCGACATCGACGCGGGTGGAGGTGTTGCTCAGCAGGTCGATGTTCTCGCGCTGCTCCATCTTGAAGCCCTGCGCCGCCACCGTGACGATGTAGGTGCCGGGTGTCAGGTCCGGCATGGTGTAGTTGCCGCTGGCGTTGGTCGTCGTCTCGCGCACCGTGCCCGTGGCTTTGTCGGTAGCCGTTACCTTGATGTTCGGCACGGCCGCGCCGCTCGGGTCGGAAACGGTGCCCAGCAACGTTCCATTGACGGCTTGCCCAAACAGGTAGATCGGGAAGAGAAGAAAAGAAGCAGCCAACGTGCAGAGAATGCTAAGTCTACGAAACACGGTCCGGCCTCCAAAGGTAATGCACATCGCATGAATCATGTGAATCGATCGGTGCCCACGCTATGCTTCCTTGTTTTGCTCTGTCAAGTGGCTAGTCCAACCGGAGAAGGCTACTTGCGCGACATGGCCGTGGATCGGTAGACAGCGACGCAAGTTGGCGGCTAAGATGCGCCATGTCCACTCTCTCTCGCCGCGCCGTGCTTCGCGGTGCCGCTGCTCTCGCTGCTTGCTCGCCGTATAGGCCTGTATTTGGCCAGAAAGCTCCCGCCGCCAATGATATCTTGCCCATCCGGCTTGGCGTTGCCAGCTATAGCCTGCGCACGCTCGATGCGGCGCACGTGATCGACGCCATGAAGCAGCTACGCACCCCGCTGCTGAACCTCAAGGATGTCCACCTGCCGATGACGCCGCCAGACCAGGTCGCCGCGAAGGCCGATGCTTTTCGTGCGGCGGGGATGAAGCTGACCGCCGCCGGGGCCATCTACTTCCTCAAGGACGAGGACGACGACATCCGCGCCAAGTTTGAGTATGTGAAGGCGGCGGGCATCCCAATGATCGTCGGCTCGCCCACCCGCGAGGTGCTGCCGCGCGTCGAGAAGTTTGTGAAGCAGTACGACATTAAGCTGGCCATCCACAATCACGGGCCGGAGGACAAGCAGTGGCCCTCGCCGCTCGACGTGCTCCTCGCCGTCAAGAACATGGACGGGCGCATTGGCTGCTGTGTGGACGTGGGCCACACGATGCGGGCCGGGACCGATGTCGTCGAGGCGCTGCGCAAGGCCGGTCCGCGCCTGTTGAACATCCATATGAAGGACCTTGCCGACGCCACCTCAAAGGAGAGCCAGGTGGCGGTTGGCGAAGGGATCATGCCTGTCAGGGCCATCTTTGAGGAGCTGATCGCCATAAAGTATGCGGGCAACGTTGACCTGGAGTACGAGATCCATGCCGAAAATCCGTTGCCGGGGATGCTGGAGAGCTTCGGGTACATGCGGGGGGTGCTGAGTGGGACGGGGTTTGCGGCATAAAGCAAAAACTTCATAAACTCTTGTAAGTCATTCATTATTATAGATTTGGGCCAAATGAGCCGCTGGGGTCACATCTTTGATGAGGCTAATTTGAGCTATTTTGTCTTTTTAGGCTGAATCTTTGTTTTCAGCGACTTACAAGGGATTCGGCGGCTATAATCTTCAAAACAAAGATTTTAGCTGTGGGGTATCCGGTGCTTTTTCCGCAGGCCTTCGTGCGGTGTCTGCTGACCACTTGGAGCGGAAACGCAGATTCCCTTCGGGAATGACAAACAAGAAAAGCGATCGTAGGGTTGAGCCGGCCCTTCCAAGAAACGATCTAGAGGTCGCCCCTAGACTTTGGGTTCCCAACCCTTTTCGTAGCTGCGGCGAGTCATCGCCTCGGCCTCTTTGTCGCCGAGGATGGTGCCCGATGGGTCGAGCTTCAGCTCCCGTTGTGTAAAGTAGGCGACATTGGCCAGCTGCAACATGGTCACGGCAACATTGCCTTGCGCGACCGGCTGGTTGAGTTTAGCGCCCGTCCGGATGCCCGCAATGAAGTTGGCGAAGTGCATGTCAGTCATGGAGTCTGCGCCGACCAGGTCCGCCGAGGACGTGGCGTTCTTCTTGACCAGGAACTCGGCGGTCTTCTTGTCGGCAAGGTCGTAGACCTCGTAGCCGTCGCGGTCGATGATGGCTGTGCCCTTGGTGCCATGCACGGCGACGCCGCGGTCGCGCCCGAAGGTCTTCTTGCCGTTGCAGCAGTCGCCCTTCCACGTCATCAGCTGGTCGGGGTAGTTGAAGCTGACGTCGATGGTGTCGTAGAACTGCCAGTCGTCGTGCGCCGCATACCGTCCGCCCGAGGCCGAGACGCGCTGCGGCATCTCGGCGCTCAAGGCCCAGCGCGCCACGTCCACCTCGTGGGTGCCGTTGTTTAGGGTCTCGCCCGTGCCCCATTGCCTGATCCAGTGCCAGTTATAGGGATGGACATTGTCCTTATAGGCGGTGCGCGGCGCGGGCCCTTGCCACAGGTCCCAGTCGAGCGTGGCGGGAACGGGCACTACCTGGCCGACGCCCATGGGCTTGCGCCGGTTGGTGTACCAGGTCTCCGCCCAGTAGGCGCGACCGATCAGCCCGTTGTGGATTTTTTCGACAATCTCGATGGTGTGCGGCGAGGAGCGCTGCTGCGAGCCCATCTGGCAGAGCTTGCCGTACTTCTTCTGCGCAGCGACGAGCATCGTGCCTTCGTGCGGATTATAGGAGCAGGGCTTTTCGACGTAGACGTGCTTGCCCGCGGCGAGGCCGAGGATGGCCATCGGCGCGTGCCAGTGGTCGGGCGTGGCGATGGTGATTGCGTCGACATCCTTCGCGGCCAGCACGTGGCGGAAGTCCTTCTCCGTCTTCGGCATAGCACCCATGGCGTCGTTTGTTTTGCCGGCGAACTTCGAGAGGATGGTCGAGTCCACATCGCAGACCTCTGTGATGTGCGCGTCTTTCTTGTTGGCCTGCAGGGAGGACAGATGCGCGTAGGCGCGGCTGTTCAGACCGATCACGGCGAAGTTCACGCGGTCGTTCGCGCCGATGATTTGCCCGTAGCTCCGGGCGGGGCTTGCTACCGCCAACCCCGCCGCGCCTGCCGCCGTGCCTAGAAACTTCCGCCGTGAAAGCATCGTGTCTCTCCTGAATGCGACCCCATCGTAGCGCATCCGGTGTGCGGTTGTCCCTTAGGGTTCCAAAGGGGCGAAGCTGGCGAAGATCTGCCCCGCCTCCGCGACATCCTTCAGCGGCACATAGTCGCACACCGCCGCATAACGCTGCCAGAGCGCAAGCACCTGAGCATTCGTATGCGCTTTCTCAGTGCCGCCCGCCTCCCATTCGAAGACCTCAACGACTGTTCCATCCGCCGCCAAACCGGCAATTGCTGCGCGTTCAGTCGCCAAACCTTCCGCGCGGAGGGTCGGCAGATGTTCGTGCATCAGTTGTAGTAAATCGACCTTTTTGCCCGGCTTTGGCCTGTAAGCCACAATCACGATTTGCCGTTCGCTCATCGCGCCTCCCATCCCGGCGTATTAGACCGCGCTATTTTGCCACCATGTCCGCGCTCAACCGTACAGCCCCAGTACCCACGGTCATGCTGCGGGTCCAATCCTGATAACCGGTCTTCTTGAGAACGATGTCGTGTTTGCCCGGTGTGAGGGTAAGTGTCGACGGCGTACTGCCCATGAAGGAGCCATCCACTTCAATGTCGCAGTTGGCAACGCTCGCGTCGATGCTCAAGCCGGACGGAGCAGCCGCAGCCGCCAGCACGCCACTCTGAGACGCTGCGGGAGCGAACTTCGCCATATCGAGCTTGGTGTCTCCTTCTACAAAGGCCGTGACCTCGGTGCCTTTAGGAATGGTGATGTCCTTGCCGTGAACGAACAGAAATAGCGGCGCGGCGGGAAAGAAGACGATAGCGGTTGCCACCATCGCGCCGGTCATGGCACCGACGTGGCCGCCACCTTTTCCATCCTTCACCGCGCGCAACTGTACCTTTTCTCCATCCGCAAGTCGGGCCGAGTCGACGTTTACATCGAGTTTGCCGCCGCGGCCCATGCTTTTTTTCGTGGAGGCATCGGTGACGGTGGCAAGCGCTTGAGCGCCTTTGGCCATGACGACCACACCTTGCACGAGCAAGTCTTCCGTTACTTCAAACGAGACGCTCTGACCTGTTTTTGCGGTGGCCGAAGACAGATTTTCAGCAAGTCTAAGCTTGATAGCCGTTCCATCGAGCAGCGTGTTGGGGGCGGCAGGGGTCGCAAGAGCTGTTGGTGCTACAGCAGTTGAAGCACTTTGCGTTGGTTGAGCCGGTGTTTGGCTGTTGCAGGCAGATGACAAAACAAGTGAGACAGCAAGGATGTGCCGCATTCAGAACTCCGCGTAAGGTTGAATTTGGATCACCTCAATGTACGCCATTGCCGTCACTATAAAAAGGGTTATCTTAGAATCGCACTTCTCCCGCTCGATGCGAGCTGCGATCCAGCCTCATTGCGCCCATCCGAGCCCATCCGCTCCTGTACCTGCTTCAATTTCGCCGGCTACCGTCCATGCGGTTGGGTCGATCACACCCACCTTGCCGAGGCACGAGACGTAGGCGCGGGCCCCGTCCGGGCGGACCAGGACTTCCTGCGGCAGGCCGGGCATGGGCAGGGTGCGGGCTACCTGCATGGTCTTGAGGTCGACGACCGCGACCTGGTGTTGCGCGGGGATGGCGACCAGGAGCCAGTGGCCGTCGCGCGTTGGAGCCGTGCCGTAGCCGAGGCCGGGGAGGGTGACCCATTGCTTGATCTGGCGCGTTGATGTGTCGATCACCGCCAGCCGGGGCTGAGTCTGGTCAGAGGTAAAGACCATGGAATCATCGTTTGAGATGGAGATGCGCTGGATCTTGGCCGAGACGGGGATGGTGGCCACGGTCTGCCGCGTTTGAAGATTGAGGACTGAGACCGTTCCCGGCCCGACGTTCGCGGTGTAGGCCCAGCGGTCGTCGTGCGAGATGGCGAACATGTGGGACTCTGGCGCACCCGTCGGCACGGTGCCCAGCCGAGCGTAGGTCTTGGGATCGAAGGCGGTGAGGGTGTGGTCAAGTTCGGTGGAGACGTAGAGGGTTTTGCCCGCGTGGTCGAAGACGGGCAAGTGCGGGCGGACGCCGTGGTCGAACGGGATGGTGTGGATGATCTTGCGGCTGGCGAGATCGATGACCTGGATTTTGTCGCCGTCGGTGCCGGGCTTGCCGACGCCGGAGTTGCCGTAGATGGGTACAAAGGCCGTGCGGCCGTCGGGGCTGACCGCTACTTCATGGCCGGTGATGCCGTCGACGTCGATGGCGGCCATCTGCTTATTGCTGGCGGCGTCGACGATGCTGAGCGTGTGGTCTTGCTGGTTGGCGACCAGCAGGAGGGGCGTCTCCTTTGGCCCTGCCGCCATTGCTACCCCTATAGATAAAGCGAAGCCCACAAGAATCTTCATGGGCAGAAGACTAGCATGCGCGGCGGTGACCTGCTTCGCGGGGCCGGGTATGCGTCGGGCCTTCAGCCCTTGTTTGTTGCGGGGGGCTACCTAGACCTTCGGCCTAGGCTCTTATGTGGGCGGGCCTTCGGCCCTTGGAGAGGAGCGACTGCGGTCTGATGCAGGGGTGGGATAAGCATGGTTGTAGTGGTTTGCGATGAGCAATTCTATCGGCACGGCGGACGTCCTGCCCTTCCAAGGCTGTGTGATCGGGATGATGAATTAACCGCCTGTTTGAGCCGGCGCCGCAGTTCGGCTGTTGCTTCGCGGTGGCACGGCAGGCAGAGGGTTCGGAGGTTGTTGAGATCGCATTGGCCGCCGCCCTCCGCTACGGGGACGATGTGGTCGGCGTCCCAGAGCGAGCGGCGGCTCGCGATGCTCTTCATGCCGTAGAGCGATAGGCCCGCTGCCCTCGCCGCTCCTCGGCTTCGCTTCAGCGCGTGGTAGATGGCGACCGTGTCCGCCGCGCACAAGGCGCAGGTGCCCCGATCGCGGGCGAAGACCTGGTCGCGCAGGTAGCCGGGGTCGGTGCGGAGCCGCCACTGGTCCACGCAGTAGTCGGAGCAGAAGGTGCGCCGCCTCTTGGCCAGCACCTCGAGCTCGCACCAGCGGCAGAGCGGCAGGCCGTTCGGTCCCACCGGCAGCTTGGCGCGGGTGGTGCGGCCTCCCGCAAGTGTGCGCGGGAGAGCGACGATGGGGCGCGACGGCATGGAGCCTTAGCTGCCGCCCGGGCCCGTCGCGTACAGGCCGGAGCTCTTCCAGGCACCGGCCTTCATGTCGGCCGAGCTTAGCGCGGTCTCCTTCGAGGCGACGTCATGCGCCTTGGTAAACGCGGCGGTGGTGACGACGGGCGTGCTCTTCGGTGGCGGCAGTGTGGCGATCTCGGCCTTGGTGTACTCCTGCCGATTGCCTGGGTTGGGATGATCGCTGAGGAACTGGTGTCCGCCTGAGCCGTACTTGGCCTGGATGGTCTCAAAGAACTGCGGCAGGCCGCGTGGATCGTAGCCGGCGTCGTACAGGATGCCGACACCCAGCAGATCGGCTTGCTGCTCATCGCCACGCGACATGTGGAGGAAGTCCAGGCCTTCGAGGGTGCCGATGCCTTTCTGCGCCAACGCGCCATTGCCCGAGTCGCCAAGAGTGGCCTTCGCGCCCAAGGCACCCAGCCCATAGAGGGTGCTCTTTTTCTTCTGTGCCTGCTGGTTGCAAACCGAGTGCCGCATGATAACGTGGGAGATCTCGTGAGCCATCACGCCGGCGAGCTGCGCTTCATTCTCCGCCGCCTGGATCGTTCCCAGGTTGACGAAGATCGCTCCGCCAGGCAGCGCGAAGGCGTTGATCTCCGCGCTGGCCACCACGTGAAAGGTATAAGCATAGGGCTCGGTCAAGCCAGGGGTCAGCGGCGCGGCCTTTACCAGCTTTGCGCCAAGCTGCTGGATGTACTTCGTCACTGGGTCGCTCTCGGGCAGTACCGGCTGCTGACCGTAGACCTGGGCGGCGTACTGCTTTCCGGCAGTGATCTCCGCGTCCTGCGTCATGTTGGTCTTGCAGACGACGGGGGCAAATCTTGCCCAAGCGTAGGGGTTTGCCGCGAGTAGGCATCCCAGAGCCGTTACGGTAAGCCGGACGTTGCGTATCGAGTTCATCTACTTCTTCCTCCAAGTATTTAGGTAAGGGGTCGCGTGTGGCGCGCCTGCATCGGACGCAGCACTCGAAGGCCACTATACCTGAGTCGCGTTCGATGCGGAGCTGTTGGCTGTCGCGTGACAGTAAACTTGCCCGAAGTATGATGGAGAACGTTAGGAGAGTCGATGTCGAAGACGCAATCTACGATGGTGCCGCTAGGTACCGTTTGTCCAGCTTTTGAGCTGCCCGACGCCGTCTCTGGCCGCGCGATGGGGCGGGACGATGTTGTTGCGCTCGCGTGGAACGATGACGCGTCGGATGGAGCCATTCGCGAAGGGTTGAACGCCGATGGCAGTGGGCGGCGCGGTCTGCTGGTCATGTTTATCTGCGTCCATTGCCCTTACGTGAAGCATGTCGAGGAGGAGCTTGCGCGGATTGGACGCGACTACGACGGGAAGATCGGCATGGTGGCCATCTCCTCGAACGACATCGTGGCTTATCCGGAAGATGGCCCGGAGGAGATGAAGAAGCAGGCCGAACGCCTTGGCTTCGTCTTTCCATATCTTTTCGACGAGACCCAGGCCACGGCCCGCGAGTTTGCCGCCGCCTGCACGCCGGACTTCTTCCTGTATGACCGCGATCTGAAACTCGTCTACCGGGGACAGCTCGATGGAAGCCGGCCGCGGCGCGGCGATGCCGGGAACGATCTCCCCGTCACCGGCTCCGATCTGAGGAATGCGATCGATGAGGTGATCCGCGGCGCGCGTCCTGACCCCAATCAGCGCCAGAGCATTGGCTGCAACATCAAGTGGCGCGAGTAGAGGGTATGGTGAACGATCCTGTATTAGACGATTTGAAGGCTGGCATTCTTGCGTTCCAACGCACTGTGTATCCAGGGATGCGGGAGACGTATCAGCGCGTGGCGAGCGAACCGCAGCAACCTAAAACGCTGATCGTGACCTGTGCCGACTCTCGGATCGACATGGAATCGATCACACAGAGCGGGCCCGGGGACCTTTTCACCACGCGCAATATCGGCAACATGATCCCGGCCTATGGCGAGATGCTGGGCGGCGTCAGCGCGGTGGTGGAGTATGCGGTGAGCGCGCTCCGGGTGCGACACGTCGTCGTTTGCGGGCATACCGACTGCGGTGCGATGAAGGCCCTGATGAATCCAGAGGCGGTGGCCGCGATGCCGACGGTGCAGTCGTGGCTGAAGAACGCGGCCGCAGCGCTGAGTGTCACCCGGTCGCTGGTGGGCCAGGAGAGCTATCCGGCGGACTTTATGCGGCAACTCACGGAGCAGAATGTGCTGCTACAGCTTCAGCACTTGCGGACTCATCCTTCGGTGGCGGGTGCGATCGCGCGCGGGGAGCTAACCCTCTCGGGTTGGGTATACAACATCGGGACCGGCGCGGTGCGTATTTCGGAGGACGGGCAACCCGCCTTTCACGAGGTGGAGCCCACGTAAAAGCCCCGACTGGAGCCGGGGCTTTAGTGCAGTGATGCAGTTAGACCTTCGATGTGCCGGCGATGGCGGCGTCCGAGCCATGCTGCTTCACCATCTTGTTATACAGACCGAGGATGAGGAACGGCGCGGCCCACTGCCCGACAAAGAGCGCGTTTTCACCCTTTCCGGCCAGCTTGTAGCTGATGGAGACCGCCATCGACGCAAGCGCCGCGGCGAGGTACACGCTGGAGGGGACTTGCGACGTGAACTTCTCAATGGATGCGGTGATCTGATCTTCCTGGGCTTCGCCCGGGGCTACGCGGTAGTCGGTCATTCGAATCTCCTTGTGCGGCACGGCCGCCTCTACTGATAATGATGCAGAATTGGATGGTCGCGTCCAGGCGGATGCGATAATTTCGTGGCGTGGAGGTTAAGGCTAAGCGTTGTTGCTATGCTGACCCGGTATGCAGATGCTCCTGGCAAACGTGCTAGCCGCTGGCGCGCTTGCATCCGCATTGGCGGCTGCTGGTTGCGGATACTCCCACCCCGCTGTTCCAGTCACAATGCTTTCGGCTGCTGAGCAGAAAGCCCGGGACGCGGATACTGTAAGCGAACCTCACCCGCTGCGTGTCTCCGGTGGCGTGTTTGCGGGACAGATACTCACCAAACAGATTCCGCAAATTCCAACCGAAGCGTTGAAGGATCGTCCCAGCGGGACGATGGTCATCGCGATCGTGGTCGATCCAACGGGTCATGTGGTTAAGTCATCGGTGATCTCAGGCGCGGAAGTCCTGCGTCCTTACTGTCTTGACGCCATCAATCAGTGGACCTTTAGGCCATTCTTACTCGATGGCCGACCAGTTTTTGTGCAAACAACCGTGACTACACATATGCATTTCAGTACTCCGCCGTAAGCTGCGATACCATTCGACGATGGGTGGGTGGAAGGCGGCACAAGCGGCGTGGGGTCTTTGTCTCTTGGCGGGCTGCGCCAAGCCGGCCCAAGGCCCGCTCACCTCTGTCGTTCCCGTCATCGGTCTGCCGCCCATTTCGATCGATCTCAGCCGTCCCGGCCTTGATGTTCGCCCCATGCCCACCGCTGAGGCGGTCGCCGCCGTGGAGCACACTGTCCGCCTCGCGCCAGACGTTGCTGAGAATCTGATTGAGCACCGTCCGGTTCGCCTCGGCTACCCCGCTGAAGCCGCGCAGCGCCATCTCTCCGGCTATGTCCGTTTGCGTGTCATCATCGCGCGGGACGGCACGGTGGAAGGGCTTACCCTGCTTGAAACGACCAACAACCTGTTTGTTCCTATCGCCATTGCTTCGGTGCAAAGCTGGCAGTACAAGCCGTATCTGGTCGACGGGAAACCGTTGGCTGTGGAGACGCAGGTGCGGCTCGACTTTACGCCACCGGAGTGACTTTCAGGCGCGCGGGCTAAGCATGGCGATCTCGAGACGTTCGGCTACTTGCAGCATCAGCTTGTCGCGCGTCCAGAGTTCCGTGTTTTCGGTGAGCTTCGCCGACGTTAGAAGATGAACGTCGATGTAGCTCAGCCCTAAACCATACAAGGAATGAAGCTCAACCATGGTAAGCACTTCTTCATGCAGCGCCACCTCGGGGAGCAGCAATCCACCAAGCATGTGCAAGATGGAGGGACGCGGCTGAAGATTCCCCATTGCAAGCTGGCCCAACACGAATGGATGCAGAAGTAATTGCTCCTCATCGAGCAGCCCCTCAAGCACGGCATCGTTGCGGCGGAAATGATCGATCCACACGGAAGTGTCGACCAGAATCATTCAGAGGTTCGGTCGCGGGGAATATAGAAAAGATGAGGCTGTGTGCCGCCGAGCCGCGCAAGACGCCGGGACGCCTCCCGGTGGATCAATGCTTTGAGCGCTTCATGGACAAGAGCGGACCGATTATCGATCTGCGTGTATTCCTGAGCATCCGCAAGAAGCTTCTCGTCCAAGTCGATTTCGGCAATCATCGGGGAACCTCTAAGTTCAATTTATCATTCGTGGAAAGCGATTCCTAAGCACCTACTACGGCCACCCGCCCGGCCGCTTGCTCCACCCGGACGATCTCGCCGTCGCGCATATGGAGGATGCGGTCGGCGATCTGCGCGGCTTCGGGGTTGTGCGTGATCATCAGCACGGTCTGGCGCAGCTCGCGTGAGGAGGACCGCAGCATTTCGAGCACCGCATCTGAGTTTTTCGTGTCGAGGTTGCCGGTCGGCTCATCCGCCAGCACGATGGCCGGACGGCTGATGAGGGCGCGGGCGATGGCAACCCGCTGCTGCTCACCGCCCGAAAGCTCGTTTGGCCGGTGGTCGAGCCGTCCCTGGATGCCCAGCATCTCCGAGAGATGATCGAGCAGCGGGCGGTCGAGCGGCTTCTTAGGGGACGCACCGAGGTTGGCGATGTCGTGCGCGATCTCGATGTTGCCCATGGCCGAGAGGGTCGGCAGGAGGTTGAAGCGCTGGAAGACGAAGCCGATGCGCGACCGCCGCATCTTGGTGCGCTCAGGGTCGGAGAGCTTGGCGAAGTCCGTTCCGTCGATCGTCACGGACCCGGTGGTGGCGGAGGTCAGCCCGCCTAGCAGATAGAAGAGCGTCGACTTGCCCGACCCCGATGGCCCCACGATGGCGACGAACTCGCCCAGTTCGACCGAAAAGTTGACGTGGTGAAGGGCGGTGACATCCAGCTTGCCGCTGCGATAGGTCTTACCGAGGTCCTGCGCGAGGATGATGGGAGGCATGGTCTAGGCTTGAGTTTATCGTGAACGAGGAGACGCCGTATGAACCGCTGGGAACTGCTGCTGCTGGCGCTAGCGCTGTGGACCGGGGTCGGACTTGCGGGAACGGTGCTGGCGCTGGTCCGGCGTGAGCGGCAAAGGGCTCTGCGCGGCGGTGTCTGGATCATTGGCGTGTGGATCTTCTATCTTGCCGTCGAGTTCGCCGTGGCCAAGACGCAGCCGCAGCGGGTCTTCGCCTTTGGCCAACGCAAGTGCTTCGACGAGATGTGCTTTTCGATCGCCAAGGTGGAGGAGGTGCCCAGCTTCTTCGGCCGCAACGTAGCCAACGATGGGACCAAGCTGCTGCGCGTCTCCGTGCTGATCGAAAACAAGGGGCACGGTCGTGCGCAGCGGGAGAGCCTCGTGATGGCGTATCTCCTCGACCGCGCGGGGAGGCCATGGCTTGAACTGCCCGGACTCGACAGCGTTCCTCTTACTTCTCCGGTGAATGCGGGCCGCTCCATTGTGAGCCAGCCTATCTTCCGTCTTCCGGAGCAAACGGAGGTGCTTGGGCTGGTGCTCACGCATGGTCATGGACAGCCGGGTGTACTCGTGATCGGCGACTCAGACAGCCTTGGCCACCGGCCCGACCTTTTTGTTCTGCGCTAGTTACGGTTCGAAGTCGACCTCAAGCGGCTCGATCAGCGGCATGAGCCATTGCACCAGCTGCTGGTGCGCCGGATGGCCTCCGTAGGCTGCGAACGCGGCCGGGTCGGTGAACTTCATGACGCCACCTAGTTCGTATCCTTGCCCGCGGGAAGAGACATTGACGCCTACCCAGGCCTCCAGCAGCCCTGGAATTTGTCCCTGCAATCCCCGGATTTGCTCCAGCGCCCTGATTTTCTGTTCTGCGGTTACCTCAGCGTTCCAACGGAAGAAGAACGTATGGATCATCATGCCGCAAGCATAAACGGCAGCGGGTGGGTTTACGCCAGACCGACACCGGTCATCAACAGCGAGTGCAAGGTGACATCTTCCAGAAAGTTGATCTCCAGCCGGATCGAGATGACCTCGCTGACCCGCATGGAGAGGTTGTTGTAGCACGTCCAAAGGTCGGTCATGGCATAGTGTGCCGCCCGCGTCAGCTCTAGCCCGGTGGCCACCAGCGCGGTATACAGATCGAGCACTGCGCTCAGTTTGATGTCGAAGCGCAGCTCGGTGGTCGTGGCCGAGACCGTGCTCCGGTCGGTGATCCACGCGCCCGAGTCCGTCAGCGAGTCCGTCAAGGACATCAGGATCTGGAAGCGGTCGTTGTAGCTATACCCGTGGATGTTCAGTGCTTGCATCGTCGTGGCCCTCTTTGCATTCGCCGGCGGTGTGTTCCGCCTAACCCCTTCATCGGTGGGAGCGGCGGTCCCGCTATCCGGAACACAAACGGGAGTCACGTGACGATCCGCCTGCACGGAAGTTGACCGCCGGGCGACGCGAACCGCATTAGAATAAAGAAGATCGGAGTGCGGCATGATCGTCGGTCTAGGCACGGACCTTATCGAAATTATCCGCATTCAGGCGAGCCTGGACCGCTTCGGGCGGCAGTTCCTCGAGCGCGTCTTTACCGCCGGCGAGATCGCGTACTGCCAGCGCAAACGCCACAACGCGGCGGAGAGCTTTGCCGCGCGTTTCGCCGCTAAAGAGGCCGCCGCCAAGGCGCTCGGCACCGGCATCAGCCGAGGCGTCGCCTGGCGGGAGATCGAGGTCCGCCGCGCGCCGGGAGAGCCGCCCGCGCTCTTCTTGACTGGCCGCGCCGCAGAACGGGCGGAGGCGCTTGGGGTCAGCCGTTCCTCCCTTAGCCTCACCCACAGCCGAGATATGGCAATGGCGGTCGTCGTTCTGGAGGCCTGAAGCCGCGCCAATATGAAACCTCATCCCCCCTCGCCGCATCCACTTACGCATAGCAGATCGGCGAAAGCCCCGCCTCCCAGGTTAGGGTTATCTCAGCGCATCAACGGCGACATTTGGCGGTAGCCTCGGTCGCATTGTGTTCCCTCTAATTGAGTTTGTAGGAGAGTCGATGCCCAGCCAGCAGGAAGTCCGGTGGTCGCAGTTGAAGATCGGCGTGATCGTGATCGTCGCCTGCATCATCCTTGTGACTCTGCTCTTTTTGATGACCAGCTCGTCCGGTTTGGGCGTCCTTTCGAAGAAGCTCACCGTTTCTACCTACTTTGAGAATGCCGCCGGGATCAAGGACGGCGCGGCCGTCAACCTTCAGGGCGTCACGATCGGTACGGTTAAGAGTGTTGCCGTTGTCGGCGACCCTACGCGCAAACTCACTCCGGTTAAAGTCGTCATGAAGATCGACGCGAAGTACGCGCCCGACCTGAAGCAGGACACGAAGGCGGCCCTGACTACGGTCGGCGTCTTGGGAGATACCGTCGTGGACCTGAACAGCCAAGTGGCGACCGGCAATCCGCTGCGCGATGGGGACGAGCTCAAGACCCTCGAAACGCCCACGGTCACGGACGTGATGAAGGCCAGCCAAGGCACGATCGAGCAGCTCAACGTCATCCTCGCCAAGATGAACACGGTGGTCGACAACCTTCAGGCGGGCAAGGGGTCTGTCGGGCAGCTCATCAATAATCCAGACCTGTACAACAAGGCCAACGATACGGTTAATGAACTGCTTACACTGGAGAAGAACCTGAACAATGGCCGCGGGTCCATTGGCAAGCTGATGACGGACGACACCATGTACAACCGCCTCAACTCGGCGGCGGGTACGCTCGACAGCCTTACCGCTTCGCTAAACTCGGGGAAAGGAACCGCCGGCAAGCTGCTCAAGGACGAGACGCTTTATAACAACCTGAACGCTACGCTGGTGCAGACCAACCAGTTCCTCGCCGATGCCAACGCGGGCAAGGGCGGCCTGGGTTTGATCCTTAAGGACCCCGCCTTCCGCCAGCAGCTTTCGGACACGCTGACCCAGGTCGACACCATCGTTGCGGGGGTTAGCCAGGGAAAGGGAACCGCCGGAAAGCTTCTGACCGACGACACCGCCTATACAAACCTGAACAAGGTGCTGACTGAGAGCACCCTGCTGGTAACGACGATCCGCCAGGACCCGAAGAAGTACCTGACTATCCATCTGAGGATCTTCTAGCCTGTATGAATCATTGGCCACGCTCTTCCCACGAATGACGCATCACGCTATCCTGCTGACACACCGCATTCACAAACACTCAGGAGCACCATGCGCTTTTCGGCCCTCGCCCTCCTTGCCTTTGCCGCCGCTCTCCCAGCGCAATCCTTCCTTCCCGCCGACTCCGCGCCGACCGCCGTGCCCAAGAAGCCGATCAGCTTCGATCTGTCGGCCATCGACAAGACGGTCGACCCGTGCACGGATTTCTACCAGTACTCCTGCGGCAACTGGAAGAAGAACAATCCGATCCCGGCCGACCAGGTCCGCTGGGGCCGCTTCAACGAGCTTGCGGACCGCAACAACTACCTTCTGTACCAGGAGCTGAAGGCCGCCTCCGACGCGCCGAAGTCGCCGCTCCAGAAGAAGTATGGCGACTACTTTGCCGCCTGCATGAACGCGTCGCTTGCCGACTCACTGGGAGCCAAGCCGATTGAGCCGGAGCTAAAGGCGATCGACGCGCTCAGGGATACGAAGCAGCTTGCCGCGCTGGATGTGGATCTGACGAAGCGCTTTGGCAGTGGAGCGATCTTCTATCTGGGCGTGCAGCAGGACCAGAAGGACGCCACCAAGCAGATCCTCAGCACAGGCCAGGGCGGACTAACGCTGCCTGACCGCGATTACTATCTCACGCAGGATGACCGCAGCAAGAAGTTGCGCGACCACTATGTCGCCCACGTGACGAAGATGTTCGTCCTGCTAGGGGACAAGCCGGAGAAGGCCGCGACGGAAGCCGCGGACGTGCTCCGCATTGAGACGGCGTTTGCACAGGGTTCCATGGCACGGGTTGAGATGCGTGATCCGGCCAAGCGTTACCACATCATGACGGTGGCCGAGGTGCAGGCGCTCAGTCCGTACTTCAACTGGCAGCAGTATATTGACGGCGTGGGCGTGGGCGCGGCCAAGACGTTGAATGTCAGCTCGCCGCAGTTCGTCAAAGCGGTGAACGCGGAGATCGACACTGAGCCGCTGGCCGCGATGAAGAGCTATCTCCGCTGGCATGCGCTGCATGGCGCGGCTCCGCTGCTGAGCGCGAAGTTCGTCGATGAAAACTTCGAGTTTTTCAACAAGACCCTGAACGGCCAGAAGGAGCAGCAGCCCCGTTGGAAACAATGCACCCGCCAGACCGACGGCGCGCTGGGCGAGGCTGTAGGCCAGGATTGGGTTCGCGAGAACTTCCCGGGCGACTCAAAGGCCAACATGGAGAAACTGGTTGCCGCGCTGCGGAAGGCGCTCGATGAGGACATCGCTAGCCTGCCCTGGATGTCGGACGCGACCAAGAAAGAGGCTGAGGCTAAGCTCGTGGCCTTTCGCCAGAAGATCGGCTATCCGGAGCATTGGCGGGACTATAGCCTGATCGCTGTCAAACGCGACGATCCCCTTGGCAACGCCGAGCGGACTGCCGTCTTTGAGCGGGAGCGTAATTTGCACAAGCTCGGCCAACCGGTGGATGAGACGGAGTGGGGGATGACGCCGCCAACGGTAAACGCTTACTACAGCTCGTCGAACAACGACATCAACTTTCCGGCGGGCATCCTTCAGCCACCGTTCTTTGATAACGCGCTTGATCCGGCGGTGAACTTCGGCGGCATAGGGGTCGTCATTGGTCACGAGATGACGCACGGTTTTGACGATCAGGGGTCAAAGTTTGACGGCAAAGGCAACCAGCGGACGTGGTTCACGCCGGATGATCTCGCCAAGTTCAAGGACAAGACGGGGTGCATTGCCACGGAGTACGACGGCTTCGAGGTCGCGCCGGGGCAGAACCTCAACGGTCACCTGACACTTGGCGAAAACGCGGCCGACAACGGAGGCATCCGTGTCGCGTTTCAGGCGTTGCAGGAGACGCTCGCCAAGCAGGGCACCGCCGCCGAGCCGGGCTATACCGACGGCAAGCGCGACGACTACACTCCCGCCCAGCGCTTTTTCATTGGCTTCGGCCAGGTTTGGTGTCAGAACGAGACGGAGCAGTCTGCCCGTGTGCTGGCCAAGACCGACCCGCACTCGACCGGCGAGTGGCGCGTCAAGGGCACCGTGCAGAACTTCGACGAGTTCGGCAAAGCCTTTGGTTGCAAGGTAGGGCAGCCGATGATGCCGATGAATAGCTGCCGCGTCTGGTAAACTGTGCGCTCTCAACGTGAAGGTCGTGGGTGCAGTCGCTGCCCGCGCTTTCCGTTATGGAAATTGGCATAAAACGGCGAACACTTCTACAATCGAGTAGAAGTCGTACTCCCAAGAGAGTTGCTCGCAGCACAAGGCGGCCAAACACCGCCCGCGAGGATTAAGGAAGCGCATGACGTTGAGCAGGATTGGCCGGTTCGGTTTGGCCTTGGCAGTGTCCGTGGCGGTAGGTTTAGGCATGACGGCTTGTGGTGGCGGCACCATCGGCTATATGTGGGTTCTGGGCAGCACCCCAAGCGGGACGGCGGGACAGCTTACCGGACAGATCGCTGGCTTCAAGATCGACGACTATACCGGCAATCTGACTTCCGCCGTGCGGTCGCCCTTTGAGTCCGGCGGAACCAATCCGGTGTCTATCGCGGTGAAGACTGGTGGTCGGTACGTCTATGTGATCAATGAAGGATTCGCCGGTACAGGTGCGACGTCCTGTGCCAATCCGCCCAAAGATTACATTGTAGGCAACATCTCCGTCTTCTCTGTGGGTGGCGATGGAACTCTAACGTATCAGGCCAATTATCCCAGCCAGGGCTGCAATCCCGTGTGGACGGCGTTCGACAGCACCGGCGGCTTTTTATATGTGCTCGATCAAAAGTCGCCAGCTTACAACAGTGATCCCTCGAAGGGACCGGTTGATCTGAATGGCGATATCACCGTCTTCTCTGTCGATCCAAACACTGGCCGCCTGTCTCTGGTGACTAACGCCCAGGTCAAAAATAACAACGGTACCCAGCTTCCCTACTTTGAAGTTGGCCCCTCTCCGATCATGATGCGCGTGTCTAACGGGTGCGTGTTCACGGTCGATCAGGGTGACCACACGATCTTCCCGTATTCTGCGGGATCTGCAGGACAGCTCGCACTCACCACGAACTCCACCATCGCCGTGTCGGGCAGCGGCGCGCTTACTCCCCAGCTCACCTCGATCAGTACAAGCGGCACGTACGTATACCTGACAGACTCGGCCAACAACCTGATCCTGCCCTATACCTCCGGGAATAACTGCTCGTTGAACACACTCACCGGTGGCTCTGTGCCGAATTTGCCGCTTACCGCCAATCCGGTGTACTCCTTTACCGAAAGCAAAGGCAACTTCCTATACGTTCTCAACCAGACGGGGACGGACCCGACCCAACCGAACAGCTCCGTCTCGGCGTTTAGCGTTCTGCCCGCCGGGGGCAAGCTGCAGGCGCTTGGTGCAGGCTCCAACACGAATAATCCTTACAGCGTTGGTTCCGGTCCGGTTTGTATGGGGGAAGATCCGTCTGGACAGTATGTCTACATCTCGAATAGCGCGGATGGAACGGTGACTGGTAAGAAGCTCGACAACGTCCGTGGCGAGCTGTCGCAGTTATCGCGCGGCAGCAATTTCCCCGCCGTCGGCAAGGCCACCTGCCTCGCGATCAGTGGCAACGTACAGTAGGGTTCGTTCAATGAACAAACGCAGCATCAAAATCAAAATGGCGGACAGAACGCCTGGAGTCATAGAAAGCGCATGAAGTTCTTCGGATTCACGTTGGGAAAGACGATGGGCCGCGTTGCAAAGGCCACCGCAGTTTCGCTCGCGCTCGGCCTTGGTCTCACCGCCTGTAGTCGCGACTACGTGGTCGCTTACGTCTACGTGACCACGGCCAAAGCCAATCCTGGCTTGATCGACGCGTATTCGGTCGACTACCAGTCCGGCGCGCTGGTAGCCTTGGCCGATTCGCCGATCCCGGCCGGACGCAACCCAGTCGCCATCGTTCCGACTACCTCCTCCGCAACGGGCAATCAGTTCCTCTTTGTGCTCAATCACGACGACTCTACAGTTGGCACCTATGGCGTGGGCACCGACGGCAAGCTCTACGCGGAGAGCACCGTCAACACGACCGGCAGCTTCCCCATGGCTGCCGCGGTCGACGCCGCGGGCAAGTTCCTTTACGTTGTGTATACCTTCGAGAACCCGTATACCCCGGCGTCTCCAGGCCCGGGGGGCATCTCGATCTTTCCGATCAGCTTCACCGGCAGCGGCGGCTCGGAACAGGTTGTCCTCGGCACTCCTTCAAACGTCAACATCGGCAATAATCCCATTGGCATCGTAGCCAGCAAGTATGGCAACTTCGTTTATGTAGTAGACGCAGAGACGCCGGGCGGTGCCTCACCTGTTGGCGAGGTCCTCGGCTTCAAGGAGGATGCGGGTAGTGGTGCTCTCACCGCTCTGCCGGGGACAAATTTGAAAGGCACGGGCACGCCTTTGGTAAACGGCTATGTTGCCGGTGTCAGCCCGAGCGCTATCGCGGAGAACCCGCTTTCCACGTTCGTTTACGTCACGGACAAAGTCTCGAACCAGCTCATTGGCTATGTCGTCCAGGCGAATGGATCGTTGGTGCCCATGGTTAACGGACCGTTCACCACTGGCCAGTTTCCGGTATCGGTCACGATTGATCCGCGTGGCGCGTTCCTCTACGTGGCCAACTATAATGCGAGCACGCTGAGCGCCTATGCCATCAGTGCCGCCACGGGCACGCCCACCAACTCGGTTGGCGGTGCGATCGCGGTCAACACCAATCCTGTTGGTGTTGCGATCGAGCCCGCGCTAGGCATCTACTTATTCACGGCCAACCAAACTGACGGCACAGTGTCTGGGCAGCAGCTCGATCCGCATAACGGAGGATTGAAGTCGATTCAGAATACCCCATATCTGACGGCTGGCCTGCCTACGGCCATCACAGCTATCGTCAATGGAGCCCATTCTACTACGCTCGCGGTCACGACACCCAATCAGTAGCGATTGAGAAATACCCCTAGCAGTTCAGGGTTAGGGTGAATGGGTGCGCCCTGTCGTGCTCATGGCAAAGCTTTAGGCCGATTGATCTTTTCGCCAGAACACGAGCCACAACACCGCGCAAGCTACTATCCCTCCGCACGTGTCCAGCAGCACATCCGAAGCTTTACCCGTTCGGTTGGGTAAAAACGTCTGGTGGAACTCATCGGCGGCCGCCACAGCTGCCGTCGAAGCTACGGCACGCAGCGTCGCTTGCCAACGCCATCTAGCCACATAGCTTAGTGCCCGCGACACGTTGCTCAAGAGCCAGGCTCGCACAAACGTCACGCATACTCCGCCAAATCCGGTGAAGTGTCCGGTTTTGCGGAGCAGATGGTGGACCTCGGCCCAGTCAGCATCGCTCAGCCGACCCAGGGCTGCCTCAAAGATCGGCCGGAGCCAGCCACTCGTGTTCTCCGACGAGAAGGTCCGGGTCGACTCGATCGCAATTACCGAAACGGCGGCCAAGGCTGGGCCCCATACATAGGGCCATGATACGGGGCCCGCATCCTCCCCCCTCCCGCGAAACGGCAACAGCACAGAGCGCACTAGAGCAGTCTACCTGCTGGTTTGACGGACAGCCCCTGCTCGATTATGGTTAAAGTTCGCGCTCCCGCGTCCGCACGGCTGTTGCACATAAGCCATTGAGACAAACGGCAGAGCAGGGAAGAGCACCTCCCGCCACGCGCTCTCTGACCCGGTTCAGGTGCCTTCCGCCTTGATTCCCGTTGGAACTCCAGTTTTCTACGCGTTTGGCCGGTTGCAGGCCATTCGCATAACGCTTCGCAGTGCCACCATTCTTCCGCAGCACGCCGATCCAGGAAGACGGCAGAACGAAGGAGTGAATTATGTCGACCACCATCCCTAGCGGCAAAGACATCAAGCGCAAGTGGTTTGTTGTAGACGCTACAGGTAAGACCCTGGGCCGTCTCGCCACACGCGCCGCCAGCATTCTCGCCGGTAAAGACAACGTGCTGTACACGCCCTATATCGATATGGGCGACCACGTGATCATCGTCAACGCCGAAAAGATCGTTCTTACAGGTCTGAAGGCTGACTCGAAGCTGTATCGCCGCTACACCGGCTTTCCCGGCGGCCTGCGCGAAGAGTCGTTTATTAAGTTGCTCGCCCGCCGTCCCGAGGCCATCGTAGAACAGGCCGTCAAAGGGATGCTCCCCAAGAACAAGATGGGCCGCCAGATGGCCACCAAGCTCAAGGTCTACAAGGGCGCGCATCACCCGCACCTCGCTCAGCAGCCCGAGGCGCTCGACTTTCACGCCAGCAATGCTCCAAAGGCTTAGTTGTCCCTCGTTTTGGAAGGGCATGGCTACGCGCCGTGCCGTAAAGATCACCCTCCTGAGGTTTAGCCTCCGAGGTCAACTTCGAAGTAAACAAGGAGCATCATGGCAGATTTAGTGCAATTCTATGGAACCGGCCGTCGCAAGTCGTCGATCGCGCGCGTCTTCCTCCGGCCCGGCAGCGGCAACTTTACCGTCAACAAGAAGGAAGTCGATGTGTACTTCGTCACCGCGCAGCAGCGTGCGGCGGTCCGGCGGTCTCTCGGCATCGCAGGGATTGAAGAGACCTTCGATGTGATTACCACCGTCAAAGGCGGCGGCGTGATGGGCCAGGCGGATGCCGTCAAGCTCGGGATTGCCCGCGCGTTGATGGAGTTCAATCCCGAACTCCGTAAAGCTTTGAAAGCGGAAGGCCTCGTGACCCGCGATTCGCGCGGCAAGGAACGCAAGAAGTACGGGCAGAAGGGCGCGCGCGCTCGCTTCCAGTTCAGCAAACGTTAGTTGGAAGTTGGTAGTTGTCAGACTAAGAACTGACAACTACCAACTTGTTTGTTCCGCAGCACCCTCCGGAGAACGTTCATCGGGGGCAAGGAGTTAAATCTCCCCAAAGCCTTACGGCAAGGGATCAATCCAGGCGCCGGTGCGTACACCCGGCCGCCTTCACCAGGAGGCAACACTTTGGCCAATATCACCATGAAGGAACTGCTCGAAGCTGGTGTTCATTTCGGGCATCAGACAAAGCGCTGGAATCCGAAGATGAAGGAATATATCTTCGGCGAGCGCAACGGCATCTACATCATCGACCTGCAGAAGACGCTGAAGATGTTCAAAGAGGCGTCGAAGTTCGTGACCGACCTGACTGCCACGGGCAAGCTGATCCTGTTTGTCGGCACCAAGCGCCAGGCGCAGGACGCCGTGGCCGAAGAAGCCACCCGCGCTGGGATGCCGTACATCAACAGCCGCTGGCTGGGTGGTCTCCTTACTAACTGGGTCACCGTGCAGAAGTCGGTTAAGCGCCTGCAGGAGCTTGACGATATGTCGACCGACGGCCGGTATGAGCTGCTGACCAAGAAGGAAGTCATTAAGCTGGAGCGTGAACGGAAGCACCTTTCGACCAACCTTTCCGGTATCAAGGCCATGAAGCGGCTGCCCGATGCCATCTTCGTCGTCGACTCGAACAACGAGGCGATCGCCGTGGCTGAGGCCCGCAAGCTCGGCATCCCGGTTGTCGCCGTGGTCGATACGAACTGCGATCCGACCGTGGTCGACTACGTCATCCCCGGTAACGATGACGCGCTTCGTGCCATTCGCCTTTTTACTATGAAGATCGCCGACTCGGCTTACGAAGGTGTTCAGATGGTCTCCGAGCGCGCCTTCGCCACAGAAGCTGTCGACATTCGCCCCATGACCATCGCGCCCGAGTACATCGGCGAAGACGGCGAGTTCGATCCCGCGCTCGCCGAAATCCACGAGTCGGCCGGCGTCGCAGAAGCCTCTGTTGAAGACGATGAAGTCGTGGATCTCGAAGCCGTTCTTGGCGGCGGAATCCGCAAGGCACCCGCCGCGGCCACCGAGCCCGAGCCGGACGCCGAGCCGATCCACGCGGAAGCCACTGCTTAATCGCGTGCGGCGTTGCGTCATCACTGTCTTTATGGCTTAACGCCGTTTCGCGTATTCTGGACGAGCACTCATTTTCAATCCGGAGATCGCACGATGAACAGTGTTCAACTCTATTTCGCAATCGGTATTCCGACGTTCAGCGTATTTGTGGGCATTGTGGTGGGTCTTTTCCAGAGCAATCATGTGCTGAAGCAGCTCAATCTGCGGTTGACTTCCATCAAAAATCGCATTGGATTGCTGGAGTCCAATGTAAGCCAGAGATTTTCGCTACTTGAAGCAGACATGAAGATACTGGTTCGTCTCCATAACGATCTGGACGTGCGGCTCGCCAGATTGGAAGAACGGCTCGCTCGCTAAGCGTTCAGTTCGTACCGCTTCCATCACTAAGGAAAATATGACTACTGCTACCGAAACTCCCGTAAAGATCGACGCCAAGCTCGTTAAAGAACTTCGCGAAAACTCCGGCGCGCCCATGGGCGATTGCCTCAAGGCCCTCCAGGAAGCGAAGGGCAACATGGAGGACGCCTTTGTCGTCCTGCGTAAGCGCGGCATGGCCTCAGCGGCCAAGAAGGCCTCTCGCTCCACCAACGAGGGCGCGGTTGGCACCTACATCCATGCTGGTGGCAAGATCGGCGTCCTGGTTGAACTCAACTGCGAGTCAGACTTCGTCGCCCGCACGGAGGACTTCCAAGAGCTGCTTCGCGACATTGCCATGCACATCGCCGCCGTTGATCCGCGCTTCGTGTCGCGCGAGGATGTGACGGAGGCTGATCTTGAACGCGAGAAGGAGGTCTACCGCGCGCAGGCCGCCGCCTCCGGAAAACCCGCCGCTATTGTCGAGAAGATGCTGGTTGGCAAACTCGGCAAGTTCTACGAGGAGTTCTGCCTGCTCGACCAGCCATTTATCAAGGAGCAGACGCAGACCATCGCCCAGATCATCGCCGCCAAGGTGGCCAAGCTCGGCGAGAACATCTCGGTGCGCCGTTTTGCCCGCTTCAAGGTCGGCGCGCCCGACTGGACCGTCGCCACCACTAAGATTTTAGCAGAAGAGCCGACAGCTTAATTCATCACCACAGAGAACGGATAGAGCGGAGCGTCTATACGCTCCGCCTTCGCGTCAGAGAGCTACTCCGCTAAATCTTTAGCGGGAAGCTGCAATCTCACGGAAGAGGGGTTAACCGCCATGGATGGAACCCAGGAGATCGGCTCTTTCGCCGGACCCAACAACACCGACGCGATAATGGGCATCACGCGAGCCGCCAGAAACGCCGCTAGGTAGATCTGTGGTGTCAGCGTAAACGCCAGTGGAGCGAACTGCAAAATTCCGCCCTCGGGTGCGGCGTGCAAAAAAATTAATAACAGTAGCAGGGGAAACGGCGAGGCGCGCGTGTCGCCGCATAGCGAATCCACCATAAAGAACAACATGAGGGCTAACAGGGGAAGAACAACCAGCACACCTACCCACTTAGCCTGATGGAACGCATCTCCTGATGGGCTGAAGGAGATGCCTGTCGTGTCGTCCTCCTCGTCGCCGAGCATGCCGAGCTCATGAGCATAGATATTGCCAAAGCCAATGCTCGGCTTGCTCGGCCAAATGAAATGCGGTATCAGGTTTTCAAAAGAGAAGAGCGTAGGAAAGAGCCCAAAGACCGATCCTTGCTCCGTCAAATTGATGACTGCGTCATCGGGAGTTACCATCTGGACGCGGTCGGCCAATCCTTGCGGCTTGTTGTAGTAGCGCACAAGGTCGTCGCCTGTATAGATCTCCTCTTGCCGTTCCAGATAGACCTTCCGCACCAGCGGCAAGTTGCTCAATAGAACATAGTTGGTCCTTAGGTTTTCGGCGAGCGTGGCTCCGGCTCCTTTGAAGTCGCGCCCGTATTGGCTATATGGCACAAGGTAGTAGGAGGTAAAGGAAAACCCAAGCACAAAGCCCGCAATCTGCAAGGCACTTACGCGATATCGTTGCGCCGCCGCCGGGATCAGCCAGCAGACGAACGGTGAGAGCATTCCTTCTTTTGAATATCCCAGCAATCCGTTTGCGAATGAGAAGCCGATCGCTAGAATCACAGCCCAATTAACGCTTCGCCGCCCCTCGCTCCGTTGCACCTCGTAGGTCACACCCAGAAAGATGGACATCGGCAGGAACACGTCGAGCCGATACAACACGGACAAAGCACTACCCGACTTCACGGGCGACGTTCGCAGGTACTCGCTGGCAAGAATGGCAAGCCCGATGATCAACAGACCGACGCAGCCGCGGTACATCTCCTCAAGCGACGTAAATTGCGGCAGATAAGTCTTCTTGAGACGCACACTGCGTGCCAGATACGTCGCTATCAGTAGCCCCGCCATGGACGCGACATACACCTCAATGGTTCGCTCGGGTTGTAGCAAATTGCTCTGGCCCGGCTCGCTCACCACAACTTTGAACACGATCCCGAACAGTATGCCGATACAGGAGTAGGCGAAGATAAATCCGCCGGAGGGCCGCGTAAAGCCGCCTGTTACGTTAAACGCTAGGGCCGCTAGAAACGTAAAGAGCGCCGTTCCCGCCGAGAAGAGCAGCGTCGTTCCCATTAGTTGCTGAAGCAGTGCCAGGGTCAGGCTAAAGGTCAGCACCGCCAGCATGGAAACGCGTTCTGGGAAAGGAAGTCGCACAGGCCTCGTACCAGACTACTAGACCTGACTACTGAACCTCGCGAGCGTCGCGAAGCCGATACAGGCGTTGACAAGGAGCGGCGTCCGTTGTGACCTTGTAGCTTGCAAACCAAAGCTCCTGTGGCACGCAGAAGCTCTGCAACTCTTCCATATCCGCCCGGTTCGCCGGAGTGAACGACAGGATTTGCTGCACGTCGGGGTATCCTTCCTCCGTTGTTGGCCAAACGAGGTAGTGAACGTCATGCTCCCGGAGGTACGCCCAGGCTCGGTGCTCGCGCATATACGGCAGAAACGCGCTATCGGTCAGCCCGCCCATATCGCCCAGGCTGCCTCCATAGAAGTATCCGATGCGCCCGATATCGAGCGCCGCCACCTTGTTTCTAACCGGCAACGTCTCCAGGAGGTACCTTCCCATCTTGGCGTGCGTTCCTTCAATCAGCGCGACGCCCGCCACCGTCACCTTCCGCCATGCCAGCACCGACGGCACACCGCACACCAGGCACACGCCCACCGTCAACGTTCGCCGGAGCGTCATCGAAAGCCGTGCCTGGCGCACGGCCGTTTCGACGCCCAAAAACATCAGTGGGAAGCTCAGCATCAGGAACAGCGGCTGGTATCGCCCTCCGTGCGATCGCGCCGGCAACATTGCCGTGTAGACCGCGATATGCACGAAACTCCACCCCACCAGGAAGCCTGTTCGCCGCCGTTGCTCCGAAAACAGCCGCCATACGCCCAGAGCTGTCGCGATTGCGATCACCGCATCCACGGTGTACAGCACGTGTGTAGGACGAATACCCCAAGGCAGCAGCAGTCCTTTTAGCAGCTCAAATGGAAATAAGAGATGTGCAATCGGCGGCACCTTGTCTGAACCGAAGTACAGCCACTTCCGCCCCGCATAGGTCGTCGGCAGCCAGGCGTGCGAGGTGATGCGGTTTGCGACCAGACTCGCCGTCACGCAGATTGCGACCACGCCCGCGAGCACCCCGGCATCGCGTCGTTCCCGTCCTGCCCAGCGGTAAGCCAGCAGAGCCATTCCAGCCAACACCAGGCCCTCCGGCCGGGTTAGCGCCAGCAAGCCCAGACACACCGCCGTCCCCAGCCCAGCCTCCCGCCCAGGCTGAAACCAGAGATAGATGCCTACCACCGACAGCGCCACAAAGAGCAGATGCTCCATACCAATCACGCCCAACCACAGAAAATTGCCGTCGATCGCGGGCGTCAGTGCCCAGAGCCAGCACGCTATCTCCGAAAGATTGTCCCGCCGGGCCATCGCCAGCATCGTCCACCCCATCAGGACGAGCAGCACCGCGCTGACTATGCCCGAATACAGAACGGGACTTAGCCCCGGCAGCAGCTTCCAGTTCGCGGCCAGCACAAAGGTCCATAGCAGACTGCTTGACCCAGAGGATCGCACTCCCGGCACAAAGCCCAGCGTCCCGTCGTGGGCGAGATTGCGAGCCACCACCTGATGTATCCAGGAGTCGTCCAAAGGAAAGCCTTGGATCGGGTGCGGAAATCCAGCAACGACCGCAAAAGTCAAGAGATAGACTGCCGCCACGATGAGACGGTCCGCGCCGGAGATACTTCGCGACCGGTTTATCTGCTCTGCTTGCATCGCTTGAACCAGTTTTACGCCTCTCCGAATGCCCTTATCCTACCAGTCCAGCCGTCCCGCTTCACTCCGTCGCCGTGCGATACTCAGACCTGATATGTACAAACGAGTCCTCCTCAAGCTCTCTGGAGAAGCCCTGGCCGCTGGCAAAGGCTTTGGCATCGATGCAGTTTTCATCCACGCTGTTGCTGCCGAGATCGCCGCCGTCCATGCCGCTGGCTGCGAGATCGGCATCGTCGTCGGCGGAGGCAACTTCTTCCGCGGCGTCGCCCAGCAGGCCATCGACATGGACCGCGTCGCCGCCGACCACATGGGCATGCTCTCGACCGTCATCAACGCCATCGCCCTCCAGGACGCGATCGAGAAGCTTGGGTTGTTTTGCCGGGTCATGTCCGCCATCGAGATGCACCAGGTCGCCGAGCCCTACATCCGCCGCCGCGCCATGCGCCACCTTGAAAAGCGCCGCGTCGTCATCTTTGCCGCTGGCACCGGCAATCCTTTTTTCTCTACCGACACAGCCGCCAGCCTCCGCGCCATGGAGATCAAGGCCGATGTCCTGCTGAAGGCCACCTCCGTCGACGGCATCTACACCGCCGACCCCAAGATCGACGCCACCGCCACACGCTTCGACACCATCAGCTACGACGAAATCCTCCGCCGCAACCTCCGCGTCATGGACCAGACCGCGGTCTCGCTGCTGAAAGACAACAAGCTGTCGACCATCGTCTTCTCCATGAAGGTGCCTGGGAACATCGTCCGCGTCGTCAACGGAGAGCGGCTCGGCTCCCTCATTACTGCTTAGTTTGGATGCGATATGACCACCCACTACCGTTGGGACGGTATTCCCGTCGAGCCGATGAGCTCCCTTATAGACCGTCAGTACATCACTACGCCCACTACGATGCTTGCTCGCATCTTCCTCAAGATGGGCGCACACGTGCCGCTCCACAGCCACCACAATGAGCAAATCTCCTACATCTTGTCCGGCGCGCTGAAGTTCGTCGTTGATGGCAAAGAGACTATCGTTCGCGCGGGCGAAGTGCTCTGTATCCCGCCCCACGCTCCCCACGAGGCGGTAGCGCTAGAAGACACCCTGAACCTTGACCTCTTTAATCCGCCACGGCAGGACTGGATCGACAAAGATGACGCTTACCTCCGCCAAGGATAAGGCGATCCATTGGCGAGTCGCATGCGTATAGTAAGGGTACGTACGGAACAGGCCCGAACTGCCCTACCGTCTTGCTTCTGGAGTGTGACTCGTGCGCTTAGCCCTGAGAACGATTGTTACCGCGCTTTTCTGCACAGGTGTTGCTGCTCATGCTGACACGATCCGGACTTTTGGCATCGTCGGTTCAAGCGTCTTTTATGGCTTGGCGGGGGACCAGAACACGGTCAGCGGGACGCTTACGATTGACACGACCACCGGCGTCGTTCAGACGATCTCCATCGTTGCGGGCGGGTCTTACCAAGCTGGAGTAGACGCCCAGCAAGGGCTGATGGTTTACCTCGGATCGTCGCTGTCGAAGATCAGCTTCGATGCCGGTACGCTGCAGGATTACATGGGGTCGACCTTCGATCTGAATGGGCCGAACGATCTGTATGTCGGGCACATCACGCCGCTTGGGCTGGCCGTTACTCCTGAACCGTCCAGCATCCTTCTCCTCAGCACAGGTCTTCTCGGATTTGCGGCAGCGGCGCGTCGACGGTTTACTCCGCCGCAGGTGTCTAGTGTCGCTCACTTCCTCAGCGCATAGGCACTGCCGGGCAACCAGGTTGGCCTTGCTGCGGCATTCGCGATTGTAACCGTTAGCCGCTCATAGAACTTGTTGAACTTCGCTGCCGCGTTCCAGTCGATCGGCGTCGTGAGATCGTCCTGCGGTTTGTGGTATCGGTGCGCGTACCAGTCCCGGTAGATCTTTTCCTCCGGCGAAGCTGGGTCGTACCCGAAGATGAAGCTTGCAATCGGCACTTCCGCCTTTACGAAGTTGTAGTTGTCCGCGCGGCGGAAGAGGTTCCGCTCCGGCTCGCGGTCCGGGCGCACTTCAATCCCCATCTCCGTAGCAAGATTCTTTACCGTTGTCCCAAGCGTTGAGTCGTCAATCCCCTCCATTGTCAGTATCTTCAGCGGAAAGATAGGCCGGAGCTGGTCTAGATTTAAGTCCGCCACAACGTTGGCCAGCGGAACGGTAGGGTGAGCCGTAAACCACGCCGATCCGAGCAGCCCCTTTTCCTCGCCGGTAAACGCGCAGAACAGCAGACTACGCGCCGGTGCTTTGGCATGGAGGTCCTTGGCCACCTCGATCAGAAGCGCCACGTAGGCCGCGTCGTCCAGCGTTCCGTTGTACAGGTTGTCGCCCTGTACCGGCGTGCCATAGCCATACCCATCCAGATGCGCGGACAGCGCCACATACTCCATGGCCAGCTTCGGGTCGCTGCCCGGCAGTATGCCCAGGAGGTTTGGCGAGGAAATATCTCTTTCTGACGTCACAAGATGGATTCGTAAGCTCGTACCCAATGCGAATGAATCCAGCGGCAGTCCACGTTCGCCATCACGGAGAATCGTCGCAAAACTACGATCCAACGGTGGGCCGCTCGCTTGAAGATGCCCTGCAAAGTGCTCGGCCACCGGGAAGAGTTTAGGAGCGGCCTCCGCGCTGATGCGGATCACCGGCGGAAGGTAGAGTACAGGCGTCGCGTTCGTCGCGATCTGGACCGTGCGCGCATACGCCGCAGGCCAATGCGTCGGCTCCGTGGCCGCCGGATTGTCGATGGAGACCATGGCCGCCACCCCCGCCTTGGTCAGCAAGCGCGTCCGCTCCGCCGCGAAGGACGCGCGTTCGGCGGCTGGAAGATCGGCCGGTGTGTTGTTGAAGAAGACTGCGATCTTGTTCTGCAACAATGGCAAAGTCTTAGGGTCCGGCAGTCCATACCCAACGAACACCAACTCCAGATTGCGCTCGTAGTTCATCCCGGGGTGAGGAGAGACCGTTACTTCCTCAAGCAACTTAAGCGGGGTCAGCGTTGCGGGGCCATGCTCATACTTAATATCCACCGATGAGTGCGCGACATCAAGATCCACCTCGTGCATGGCTACCCGCTGGAAGAAGGTCACGCCGTCTCCCGCAGGCTTCAGTCCCACCGCCGCGAACTGCTGCGCCACGTACTTCGCCGCGCGCTCATACGCCGCAGACCCGGTGTCCCGGCCTTCCATCCCATCGTTTGCTAGAGCCGTCGTCTGAGCCCACCATGACGTAGTTTCGGGTGTCGGCTTTTGTTGTGCCAACATCGTCGAACCACAAAGAACGGCAACAAGCATACGGCGCATGAACGTCCTCCCTGTACCTGTCATTCCGCAGCGAAGCGGAGGAACCTGCTTCTCGGCGTACCAGCAAACTTCCTATTGGAACAACAACGGCGCAAAGTGAACCAGATTATCCCGCCACACCATCGACACGTGAGCGCCTGGCGTCTCAATCGCCGTCACCTGCAGCCCCTCGGCCTTCAAGGCGGCTTCGAGCTTCCGGTTGGGCTCAATTAGCTGATCGTCCGTCCCGCAGGCGATCCAAAGCAGCTTCAGATTCGCCGCTTTTGGATCAAGCGCCGGGACAGGATTCGGATACTTCATCGCGTGGACCGCCGCCGAAAACCCGCCCACCCAGGCAAACTTTCCTGTATTGCTCAGCCCAATCGAGAGGCTCTCCAATCCCCCCATCGACAAACCGGCAATCGCCCGGTCTTTTCGGTCGGTGGACACGCGATATTCTCCCTCCACACGCGGGAGGATCTCCGTCAGCAGGGCCTGTTCAAACAGCTTTGTGTTGGATTCGATCCGCTCCGCCTGCTGCCACACGCCCCAGCTCTCCATAAAGGCCATGTCGCCATAGCTTAGTGGCATCACCACCACCATCGGCTTCATCTTGCCCGCGGCCAGCAGATTGTCCAGGATCTCGTTTGCCTGCAGCGTCTGTGTCCACGTCGCTTCCGTATTTGACCACCCATGTAGTAGATACAGGACGGGATACGACTTCTTTGCCCGCGCGTCGTATCCCGGCGGAGTGTAGACGATGTAGGTCTCCTGATCCGCCCTCAGCCCGCGAATTACCTTTGTCGTGTATACGTGCGTGTGCAGCTCCCCATGCGGCACTGGCTGCGGGTCCCAAAGCTGCGGCCCGTCGCCCGGCACCTCTACCGTTGCGCCGTTGAAGAAGAGATTGGGCGTGACAGTCAGGTTGCGCGGATCGAATTGTGGGTCGCCGTCCACATCAAACCGGTACGAGTAAATCTGCGGCGGCAACGGGGCCGTCGTAAAGCTCCAAACCCCATTGGGTCCCGCCACCATCGCCGGCGGCTTTGGGTATCCATCCATCTGCAACACCACGCTCGTCGCGCCATGCCCCCTGTACCGGAAGGTGATGCTGTGGTCCGCGTTCACCTGATGCGATTGGATCGGCGGCGGAGGCGGCGTGAGCTTGGGCGCCGCATCCTGCGCTCCAGCCGCTAACGACAGACAGAAAAGAGCGACGGAAAAGGACTTGAAGATCATGCACGAAGTGTAGCGGATGCGGCTGGGACGCGTTTGACCCTACAGACCGATGACACACAAGCCCGTTATGTTCCATCCCCAACATAAGTGCATTTGCCGCTTCCAAAGCGCTCAAGTTGATGTAAGGATTGCGCGATAAGCACTGTATGGAAAGCATTGCGGCGAAGACGATCAAATGCGAGGCCTGCAAAGACGGGATTAGCGCTCCTTTGCCCTTCAGCATGGCCTTTCAGCCGATCGTCGACGTAAAGAACAACAAGGTCTTCGCCTACGAGGCGCTCGTCCGCGGCCTCGAAGGCCAGTCCGCCTGGAGCATCCTCTCCCAGGTCAACGGCCAGAATCGGTATGCCTTTGACCAGCAATGCCGCGTCAAGGCTATCACCCTCGCCTCGCAACTTGGCATCGTCGCCACGGGCGCAAAGCTCTCCATCAACTTCATGCCCGGAGCGGTTTACAGCCCCGCCGCCTGCATCCAGCTCACCCTCAACACCGCTTTCGTCCTCTCTTTTCCCACCGATCGCCTGATCTTTGAGATCACCGAAGCCGAAGAGGTGAAGGACCGCCAGCACCTTGTGAACATCGCCGCCGAGTACCACAAGCACGGTTTTCAGATGGCGCTCGATGATTTCGGGGCCGGATATGCCGGCATGAACCTGCTTGCCGACCTGCCCGCTGACATCCTGAAGCTCGATATGGATCTCACCCGCGACCTTCACAAACGCCCGGTAGCGATGACCATCGTGCGCTCCATGGTGGCGCTCTGCGACCAGCTCGGCATCGAGGTCATTGCGGAAGGCGTTGAGTCCGTTGACGAGTTCCACGCCGTGCAAGACTGCGGCATCCACCTGATCCAGGGCTACCTGCTCGCCCGCCCCGGCTTTGAAAGCCTTCCTGAATTCCGGTTGCCCCACCAGCGCAGCGAGGACGCGGGCGGAGTTTCGGTTGAACGAACTCGTTAGAGGATGGGCGTCGAAGCCGTGAACTCGGGAACAATTATCAGGAGATCGTAGCTGTACACCAGGTGTTCCCACTCCGAGGGAAGAGCGACTCGACCAAACCTGAGTTTGCGTAGGTCGAAGAGAGTCCATGTTGCACCCTTATCTCTGGAGTCTTGGGGTCCGGGCGTCAGGGCGGGAGCAAGCCATTTCCGCTCGGGATCAGAACGCAGATCGAATGGCTGGGGAACCACTGGCCTGCCATAGGCACCTGGGTATGCGCGTACGCCATGCACACCCATGACAAAGATATGCAGCGACTTCGCTTGCTCCAGATCGGCTTGCTCTGCAACGAAGTTTCCCAGATCGCGCTGATGAAGAAAGCTGAAGCCTTTACCAGTGTGCATGCCCCCGAACTTGAAGAAGACGCGCGCCTCAGAGTTACGCGCTTGCAGCCGGGTATAGTCAGCCATAAAGTGGCGTTTGAGCAGTTGGGCTCGGACCATGTTAGCGTCGGGAAGACCTTCAAGGTGCATTTGGTAGATATGCCGTGACGCGATGAATTCGCTGAAAAGAGCTTTGGTCGCCGCGTTGCCATCGGTGGCAACTGCCTGTTCGAGCGGAGCTACGTCTGCTTCCGTGGAAGCGAGAAGAAACAGCTGCTCTAATTTGCCTGAAGTGCGTGCCTCAGCCTCAGCGCTGCGGTCTCTCGCCATTGCCGCCGTGATTGCAGCCGTTGTTTGGGGTCCAGGCTTCGTGTCCATCATGGCTTCGAGAAGCGTTCCTGCCGAGCCGACGTATTCCTGATCGAGACCCCACAACTCAAAGTGGGCACTCCGCGAAGCCGCCGCGCAATGGGCGGCAAGGTCGTTTTCTTCTTGTACATCGAGAAACGCCATGTTGTCCGGGTGTGCCTGATCGCGATGCCGCACCTGCTCGACCCGATCAGATCTGCCAAGGAAACTGCCAACAAACCGGGCCGCGTACGGCCCCGCCTCCACGGCAGACACGTCGGGATGGATCAGGTCGCACAACGCGGCAGCGAACTGCGGAATCTCCCGGCTGAAGTGATCTTCGCCAAGCAGAACAAACCGCGACGATACGAGAGCCTCGGTCAAGACCTTGGCTCCAGTCCCTTGAAATTGCTCATCTTCGATAGACAAAGAGGAACGAGACTGAAGCAGCTTTTCCGTCCACGACGATTGCTCGGTAGATTGGGAGGAAAGAGAAGCAGCAGCGAAAAAGGTCAGGAGCAGCGCGGACTTCCAAGGCATAGTCGAACTATACAGGCGACCATACGGCCAAGAGCAAGACAGGGAGTTGCTTGATCGCAGAGAGCTCGCAATCCAGCTTAAGCAAACAATCTTCCTTGCACCTCTGTCCGCACCGGAGCCGGCGGATACCCTCGGCCCACATCTCGCGTCAGCAATGCGTCACTCGACCGCTGCGGCAGGCTGTACTTCGCGCACGCCGCGTCTACGATCTGCGCTAGCCGCTCCCGCTCGCCACGTCCTGCGAACGCCTCCTGTCTAAATAGGGACTCATACTCCGGCAGCAGGGCGGGGAAGTGCTCTTCTACAAAGGCCAGATACGTGGGCTTTGAGCAAGGCTTCAGGAATAACGGTTGCGCCGCGAAGAAGCTTGCTCCCGCCTCCGCCGCTCGCCGCGCCATCCCGTCCAGGGCCGTAGCCGTATCCGTAATCCCCGGCAGCAGCGGGGAACACAGGACACCCGTCGTAATCCCCGCTGCCCGCAGCGTCTTTACCGCGGAAAAGCGCAGATCGGGCCGAGGTGCGCGGGGTTCCAACTTGCGCGCCAGGTCGGCATCGGCGGTCGTGATCGTCAAATGGACCACCAGCGTGTTCCGTCTTGCGATCTCCTGCAGTAGATTGACATCCCGCTCGATCAGCCGCGACTTGGTCACAATCCCCAGCCGATGACCTGTCCGCCGCGCAAACACCTCTAGCAAGCTGCGCGTCACGCGCATTCGCCGCTCGATCGGCTGGTACGGATCGGTCGCCGTTCCCAGCGCAATCTCCATGCCAGGATCGATCCGGCGCAGCTCCTGCTCCAACAACCAGGCCGCGTTCTCCTTTACAAAGATCTGCCGCTCAAAGGCGTCCGGCTCACGCAGGTCAACAGCTCCTGCCACGGCCTCCTTTGGCGCGAGGAACTCATGTGTGTACCGGGCATAGCAGTACCGGCAGCCAAACTCGCAGCCGCGATACGGATTGATGCTGTAGGCCAGTGACAATTGCCGCTTCGAGATGGAACGATTCAGGATGCTACGCACCTTCAGCATCTTGAACTCGACATGATGGCCCTCGTCCGCATGCTCCGCCTCTGCCGCCATACGGACCAGTCCGCTTGGTCGTTGATCGATGATGGGGAAGAGGGGTGTTGCGCTCATATTCGCTTTTTATACGCCTTCGCTGCTAGCGGGTCAACTAAACTCTGAAGGTGACTCCAGCGCCCCGCCCTCGCCTGCTCCGCCCGTTCCTCGTGCTGGCGAGCGCCGTGTTGTGCTTCTGCGCCGCCAGCGCCGTTATCGACACCATGCGCTGGCCGCTGGTCGGCGACGCCTCTCTCATCCACTACCTATGTTTCCTGATGGACCACGGGATGGCACCCTACCGCGACCTTGGGGACATGAATATGCCGGGCTCCTTCATGGTGGAGTGGACCGCTATGCACGCGCTCGGCATGGGCGCACGTGCATGGCGTGCCTACGATCTCCTGCTGATGACGATCGCAGGCGCGGCCATATTCTCCATTATTCGCACACGCTATCCCTTCGCCGCGCTTTTCGCCGCCACGCTGTTCTATCTGGTGCACCAACGCGACGGCTTTGCTCAAGGTGGCCAGCGCGATCTTACGATGGCTGTCGTCTTGCTTCTAGCCACGGCCGCCCTTCTTCAGGCGTTGCGGAGAAACTCGCTCCCGCTTGTCGCCCTGTTTGGTCTCTCCGCCGGTCTCGCGATCACGATCAAGCCAACGGCTCTGCTTTTCGCCCTTGGTCTCGGTGCTCTTGCGCTTTACTCGCTTCGCCGCCGTGCCGACACTTTTCGTTTCGTTCTACTGACCGCCGTCTTGGCCGCCGTCATTCCACTTTCGGGAGCTTACTTCTTTCTGATCCGCCACGCCGCTCTGCGTGCCTTCCTGCAGGGTCTTCGTACCGTTGTTCCTTACTACGCCAGTCTGGGGCATCGCTCACTTGGCTATCTCCTCACTCATAGCATCTCGCCCCTGCTTCCCCTTATTCTGCTTTGGCTGGTTCTTCTTAGCATCTCAAGGCCTCAATACACTTTGGAAAGGATTGCCCTCTTCGGCGGCGCACTCTTCGGCCTAATCTCCTATGTGGTTCAGGCGCGAGGCTTTCCCTACTACCGCTACCCGCTGCTTGCCTTTCTCCTCCCGCTGATCGGCATGGACTTGACTGCCGCTCTCAACCTTTCCACTTCGAAGCTCGGCCGCCTCTTTGCCGTGTCGGGCATTGCCGTAGGTGCGCTCTTTATCGCCCCAGTCTCCGCTTGGTCCATCCACCAATACGACCCAGCCAACCTCGACTTCATCACCTCGCTCGAAGGCACCCTCAATCGCGTCGGCGGCCCGGAGCTCTCCGGTCATGTGCAGTGCGTCGATTCTGTCTCCGGCTGTGGCACCACCCTCTACCGGATGCGCCTCATCCAGAGCACCGGCGTCCTCTCCGACTTCCTTCTCTTCGGCCCGCCGGACAAGCGTGTCGTTCGCGAAACCCGCGCCACCTTCCTTACCCAAATTACCCAAACCCCTCCGAGTGTCATTATCGTTACGAGTCCCCTGCATATCGACGGGCCAGGCAACTACGCCAAACTCGACCTCTGGCCAGAGTTCCGCGATGTTCTTGTCACCCGCTATTGTCTGGTCCAGGACTGGTCTCCCACACGCCCACAGCGTTGGTGGAGCCGCCCTCAGATGCCCGCAGGCTTCCGCGTCTATACCCTTCGCGCCAGCAAGGCAGCCGGATGCACGATGTCTCGATGGTAAGACGTGGGTTGACCCGAAAGCACCTCGCACAGCATCGAGTGAACGACATAGCTTTGCCATCCAGACAGCGCGCCACGCTGACCGCATACAATCAAGCTATGCACCTTGCCCTCACAGGAGTTCCGCTTCCCCTGCGCCTCCGCTTCGACAAGCCGCTGTCCGACGACGAACTTATGCGCTTCTGCGCCGACAACGACGACCTGCGCGTCGAACGCGAAGAGACCGGAGAGATATACGTGATGACACCCGCGGGCATGAACACCGGCCGCAAAAACTCTTACATCATCCAAGCTCTCGCCGCATGGACAGACAAAGACGGACGCGGCTACGCCTTCGACTCCAACACCGGCTGGACTCTTCCTGACGGCTCTATGCGCAGCCCCGACGCGGCCTGGGTGCTCGCTTCCCGCTGCAACGCTCTGTCCGAAGCCGACCAAAACCGCTTCGCTCCCCTCTGCCCCGAGTTCATCATTGAACTACGCTCGCAGACCGACCGCCTCCCTGAACTCCAAGCCAAGATGCAGAAGTGGATCGCCAATGGAGCCGAGTTGGCGTGGCTCATCGATCCTTTGGAAAAGACCGTCACCATCTACCGTCCAAACGAATCCGCCGAGCACCATCATGACCCAACTTCCGTCCAGGGTACCGGCCCCATTCGCGGTTTCGAACTGATCCTCGACAGGATTTGGGCGTAACACTTTTGGTGCCGGGAGTAAACTGTCTCCATGGACCTTGTCCCCACTGAAGCTCAGTTTCCTTTGCGCCTTCGCTTTGAGACCCCTCTCTCGGACTGGGACCTCGAGCGCTTCAGCAACGACAATAATCCCATGCGTGTTGAGCGCGAACCTAATGGAGAGCTCACCGTGATGTCCCATACAGGATTTGAAGGCGGAGGCCAGGAGGGCAATGTCCTCTTCGAACTTATGACCTGGGCCCGCCAGGATGGACGTGGCAGGGCCTTCGGTCCTAACGCCGGCGTCATCCTTCCGGACACCTCCGTTCGCGCCGCCGACGCAGCTTGGGTAAGCTATGCCCGCTGGAACGCTCTGACCCCCGAAGAGCGCAAAGGTTTTGCACCTCTCTGCCCCGAGTGCGTCATCGAACTCCGATTTCACTCTGACCGGCTCTCGCCACTCCAGGCCAAGATGGAGCAATGGATCGCTAACGGGGCTGAACTTGCCTGGCTGATCGATCCTCTTGAAAAGACCGTCACCATCTATCGTCCGAACGAGGCTCCCGAGCACCATTATGATCCCACCTCTGTCCAGGGCACCGGCCCTGTCCATGGCTTTGAGCTCATCATGGATCGCATATGGAACGACTCGGCACAGGAGCCTCGCTCATGACTCTCAATCTGGCTCTTAGCGAAGTTCCCTTTCCCATTAGGCTGCGACCCGCCAAGCCTATGAGCGACGAGGAGTTGGAGGCTTTCAGCGAACGCAACAGCCCATTGCGCATGGAACGCAACGCCCATGGAGAGATCGTCGTCATGACGCCCTGCTACAGCATCACCGGCAAGATGAATATCCGTCTGTCTCGACTGCTCGATGAATGGGCGGAGCACGATGGACGGGGCGTCGCCTTCGATTCCAGCGCGGGCTTTACCCTTCCCGATACCTCCATGCTCTCGCCGGACGCCTCCTGGATGGAACTAAGCCGCTGGAATGCTCTCACCGACAAACAGCGTCACAGCTTTGCTCCCGTTTGCCCGGACTTCATCATCGAGCTCCGCTCCGACACCGACCGGCTCCACGAGCTTCGCAAGAAGATGGAGCTATGGATCGCCAATGGCGCGCAAGTGGCCTGGCTCATCGATCCACTCGAAAAAACGATCACCGTTTACCGCCCTAACGAGTCTCCGGAAGTCTATACTGACCCGACTTCCCTTCAGGGCTCCGGGCCCATTCGTAGCTTCGAGCTCGTTTTGTCAAGGATATGGGTATGAAGCATTTTGCAGTCTCTCAGGAACTATTCCAAGCTCTTCTGACTCACTACTGGATAGCTAAGAGTAGAGCTCCTAAAACCGCACTTATCTACCCGAAAGGTTACTGCATTTCCTATGGAGACTTGATAAGAGCGGCAAATGTGCCGCTAAATCCCAAGAATGCGGGCGGCCCGCTGTACGAGATTGCCAGCTTTTGTTGTGAACGATACAGTGTTCCCCTCCATGCGTTAGTTGTAAATGCAGAGACCGGGATGCCCGGCCCTGGCTTTCTGGAGGCTCCATGCTCCACGAACGACCCCAGCTATAACGGTTGGGCTGAGATCGATGTACCAAAATGCATTAGCGCCGACAATCTTCCTAAAGTTGCTCCTGCGCTTCCGCGCGGTAATTGACGAATCTTACATCTTCCTCCATACTTCTAAGAGTGTCTCAACTCTATCCAGAGTTTTAGACAGTCGTACCACGCCCGGCAGCCTTAATCGCCAGAGGGGGTGGCAGACCAAGGACCTTCAGCACTCATGGCACAAAAAATCTCTAAAAATCTTCAAAAGGCCCGTGCGCTTGTAGAGCCACGTCCTTACGCTCTCGCCGACGCCGTTCCTCTCCTTCAGAAAGCCAAGTACGCCAAGTTTGATGAGACCGTCGACCTGACCCTCCGCCTCGGCGTCGATCCCCGCCACGCGGACCAAATGGTTCGCGGTACGGTCGTCCTCCCGCATGGCCTGGGCAAGACCAAGATTGTTGCGGTCATCACCTCCGGCGACAAGATCAAGGACGCCGAGACCGCCGGGGCGGACTTCTTTGGCGGCGAAGAGCTCGTGGAGCGCATCCAGAAAGAAGGTTGGACCGCCTTCGACGCCCTAATCGCCACTCCCGACATGATGCGGTCAGTAGGCCGCCTGGGTAAGGTACTCGGCCCTAAGGGCCTGATGCCGAATCCGAAGACCGGCACGGTCACCACCGATGTCGCCTCCGCTATACGCGAGATTAAGGCCGGTAAAGTCGAGTTCCGCACCGACAAGACGGCCTTGGTCCATGTCCCGCTCGGGAAGCTCTCCTTTGATCCACAGAAGATCGTCGACAATGCCACAACGGTCATCACCAGCGTGATGAAGGCCAAGCCTGCAGCCGCTAAGGGCAAATACATTAAGGGCATTACGCTTAGCTCGACGATGGGCCCGGGTATCCAGCTCGACAGTGCAGTCGCCGAAGCAGCTGGCCGCGCGTAGCTTCTCAGAACGCGCTCCGGCGCATCCATCCGCTGGTGAGTCGTCCCAGCATTAAAGGTTAGGTCCTATATGGCACTCAGCAGGGCAACAAAAGCGGTTAAGGTCGAGAAGCTGTCGGGCGAACTCGCCTCCTCTACGTCGGCCATTATCGGCACCTTTACGGGTCTTACCGCGTCGAAAGATTTCGATCTCCGCAAGACCGTCCGTGCCGCTGGCGGCAGCTATCACGTCGTCAAGAACAAGCTTGCCGCGAAGGCGTCTCAGGGATCGAAGATTGAAGCCGCGCTTCAGGGTCTAAAGGGCGTATCATCTGTCGCCTACACTGCGGGCGATCCCGTGGCGCTGGCGAAGGCTCTTTCCACTTGGGTCAAGGACAATGCGGAGTTTACCTTCAAGCTCGGCATAGTTGATGGTAAATTGATTACCGTCGAAGAGATCTCCGCGCTTGCCACCATGCCCGGCAAGGAAGAGCTTTTCTCGAAACTCCTCTTCCTCATTCAGTCGCCCGCGCAGCGCCTCGCGACCGTTCTCAATGCCACTGGCCGCAATCTGGCCGTGGTCCTTGCGCAGGGCGTCGACAAGGAGAAATTTGCCGGCGCTGCGTTACCATCTGTTGTACAAGCTCCCGCGGCGGAAGCGTTTGCTCCTGTTGCCGAACTACCTACTTTAGAAGCGCCGGTTGCAGAAGCCGCCGCTCCTTCCACAGAGATGCCTGCCGCCGAAGCGGTCTCTCCGCAGTCGCCTACCGAAGGCGGACTTGTAGCTGAGGCCCACGTTGCCGAGTCGACCGCTCCCGCCGAGATGCAGCCCGAGAACGGCACTGCCTCGCAAGCTGGCGAAGCCGCCACCGCGGACCCGGTCGAAGGCTAACTCACTTTTGCTCCGCTCTTCGGGTGCGCTTGTCTGGGCGCAACGGAAACCCAAAGGCAAGAGCAACCGAAGCGGCAATATCGCCTCGGCAACGTACCGCAAGCACTACCCAATTTAGAAGCACAATGGAGAAATCACATGGCGGACATTCAGCAGTTGGAAGATCAGATCGTTAGCCTGAGCCTTTTAGAAGCATCGGCTCTGGTCAAGAAGCTAGAAGAGCGTCTCGGCGTCTCAGCGGCGGCGGCGGTTGCCGCTCCGGCGGCGGGCGGCGGCGGCGGTGCGGCGGTGACCCCGGTCGAAGAGAAGACCGAGTTCACCGTCATCCTCAAGGATGCCGGCGCGAACAAGATCGCGACCATTAAGGCTGTGCGGGAAGTAACCGCTCTCGGCTTGAAGGAAGCCAAGGACCTGGTCGATGGCGCGCCCAAGCCTCTCAAGGAGAACGTGTCGAAGGATGAGGCAGCTGCTGTCGCCAAGAAGTTCGACGGCATCGCGGGCGTGGAAATAAAGTAAGTTCCATTACGAAACACTGGTTTGGCTCAGCACTTGCACGACGGGGCAGAACGCGGTATCCTTTTCATTGAGGAGAAGCGTTCTGCCTTCGCGCACCAGCGGGCCACGCTCTCAACTAAGACTTAGTAGCATCCCGGTTCATCCCGCAGCGCGGGCTAAGGGGCCGGCCACGATACGTTTCGGGCGGCGGACACGTATCGTGCAACTTGATTCATTCGGCGGCAGCAAACCTCGGGGCTAGGCGAGCCTTGAAGGGCGGCAGACATTTACCTACTTTTTCCCGCTTTAGTGCACAGTTCGACTTCTGCGCTCGTGAGGCATTCTGTCCTCAGGGGCGCATCTTCGCGTCTGCAACCTTATCGGCAGCGCAAGCCTGTCGCAACACACGCGCCTCGCCCAGCACTTCCACGCGCGTCTAGTAATAGCAGCTTTACGCACAGATAAAACAAAACTTTGCAGCATCCCGACATTTTGCGTAGGAGCCGGCCGCATCGAGGGCAGACGGTTCCAGCTACTCGCGCGATCCAGCAGCAACCCCGGAGGGCTCGGCGTAGCCCCCACTTTTTAGGACAACATTCCTAAGAGCCTTCGAAACCGCCAACAGGAGAGAGCATGTCCACAATGCCCACCGAAATGCGCGCAGTCCGCAGCCGTTTGGACTTTTCCAAGATCCCCACCTCCATCCAGATCCCGAACCTAATTGAGGTCCAGCGCCGCTCGTACGAGCGCTTCCTCCAGATGGACAAGCTTCCGCAGGAGCGCGAGGACAACGGGCTACAGTCGGTCTTCACCTCCGTCTTCCCGATCACCGATTTCCGCAACGTATCGGAACTCGAGTTCGTCGACTTCTCCATCGGAAACTGGGAGTGCAAGTGCGGCTACCTCAAGGGCCTGAACCATCTGCGCACGGCCTGCACCAACTGCGGCCACATGGTCATCACCGACCCCTTCCATCCCGGCGACGTGCTTTGTAACTTCTGCGGCACCTACAACAAGAACACGCCCGACTTCTGCACCAAGTGCGGCGACCCGGTTGGCCTCCAACTCAAGTATGACCAGGCCGAGTGCGAAGAGCGCGGCATGACCTACTCCGCTCCGCTGAAGGTGACCATCCGCCTCAAGATCTACGACAAGGACCTCGAGACCGGTGTCAAAAGCCTCCGCGACATGAAGGAGCAGGAGGTCTTCTTCGGCGACATTCCGTTGATGAGCCAGAACGGCACCTTCATCGTCAACGGGACCGAGCGCGTCATCGTCTCGCAGCTCCATCGTTCGCCCGGCGTCTTCTTCGAGACGGCCGCGAACCGCACCTACTTCCTCGGCAAGATCATTCCCTACCGCGGCTCCTGGGTGGAGTTCGAGTACGACCAGAAAAACACCCTCTATGTGCGCATTGATCGCAAGCGCAAGTTCCTGGGCACGATCTTTCTCCGCGCGCTCGGCCTCCGCACGGACGAGGAGATCCTCAAGACCTTCTACACGGTGGACACTATCCAGGTCGCCGACAACAAACTCCGTTGGACCGTAGCCCCGGAAGGCAAGCCCTCGAACCTCCAGGGCACCCGCCCTGCCGCCGCGGTACGCTCGGCCGCCGGAGACGAGATCGCCGTCGCTACCCGCAAGATCTCGGCGCTGACGCTCCGCAATCTCCGCTCGAACAATATCGATGCGGTCGATGTCGAGACCAGCGAGTTCGATGGCGCGATGACCGCGTCCGACATCGTCGACCTTACCACCGGCGAGTTGCTCTACGAGGCAAACCAGGAACTGTCCGCCGACAAGCTCCATAAGATCGCTCAATCTGGCGTCACCTCGTTTGAGGTCTTCTTCCCCGAGCGCGATGATGTGGGCAACATCATCACCAACACGCTCCGCCGCGACACGGTTCGCAAACCCGAAGAGGCCTTGATCGAGATCTACCGCAAGCTCCGTCCGGGCGACCCGCCGACGCTCGACACCGCGACTGCGCTCTTCGAAGGCATGTTCTTCGATCCGCGCAAGTACGACTTCTCCCGCGTCGGCCGCTTGAAGTTCAACATCAAGCTCTACGAGGACCAGGACCCTGCCGGTCTCGACAAGCGCACCCTCACGCCCGAGGACTTTTACGGGACGATCCGCTATCTGCTCAAGCTGCGCAAGAACATCGGTTCGGTGGACGACATCGACCATCTCGGCAATCGTCGCGTCCGCGCCGTCGGCGAGCTGATGGAGAATCAGTTCCGCATCGGCCTCGTCCGCATGGAGCGCGCCATCAAGGAGAAGATGTCCGTCTACCAGGAGATGTCGACGGCCATGCCGCACGACCTCATCAACGCCAAGCCCGTGATGGCCGCCATCCGCGAGTTCTTCGGCTCTTCCCAGCTCTCCCAGTTCATGGACCAGACCAACCCGCTCTCGGAGATCACGCACAAGCGCCGCCTCTCCGCCCTCGGACCCGGCGGTCTCTCCCGGGAGCGCGCCGGCTTTGAAGTTCGCGACGTGCATCCCACCCACTATGGCCGCATCTGCCCGATCGAGACGCCCGAAGGTCCGAACATCGGCCTGATCAGCTCTCTCTCGTGCTTTGCCCGCATCAACGAGTACGGCTTCATCGAGTCGCCCTACCGCCGCGTCAAGGACGGCCGCGCGCTCGACTATGTCGCCGTCACCAACGCCGGGGAATCCGGTCTGCGTCAGGGCGACTATCTCGAAACTACCGACGCCCGCGCCCAGAACGAGCAGCTTCGCGCCGCCGGCAAGCGCACCATGGAGCTTGAGCCGTTCTCCTTCTACCTCTCCGCCTGGGAAGAGGATCGCCATACCATCGCGCAGGCCAACGTCGAGCTCGACGACCACCTGAACATCGTGCAGGACATCGTCGACGCGCGCCGCCAGGGCAACTTCGTCCTCGTCTCCAAGGCCGATGTCGATTACGTCGATGTCTCGCCCAAGCAGCTCGTCTCGGTCGCCGCCTCGCTCGTCCCGTTCCTCGAGCATGACGACGCCAACCGCGCGCTGATGGGCGCGAACATGCAGCGGCAGTCCGTTCCCCTGCTCGTGGCTGAAGCCCCCTTCGTCGGCACCGGCATGGAGGGCGTCACCGCCCGCGACTCCGGCGCGGTTATCCTCGCCAAGCGCAACGGCATCATCGACTCGGTCGACTCCGAACGCATTATCGTGCGCGTCGAGGGCGAGCACCACCCCACGCAGCTCTCGCGCGAGGTCGGTTCGGACATCTACCAGCTCACGAAGTTCAAGCGCTCTAACCAGAACACCTGCATCAACCAGAAGCCGATCGTCCGCAAGGGGGATCGCGTCATCAAGGGGCAGGTCATCGCCGACGGCCCGTGCACGGAGCAGGGCGAGCTCGGCCTCGGTCGCAACGTCCTGGTCGCCTTCATGCCGTGGCGCGGGTATAACTTCGAGGACGCTATTCTCATCTCCGAGAAGCTCGTCCGCGAAGACTACTACACCTCCATCCACATCGAGGAGTTCGAGATCGAGGCTCGCGACACCAAGCTCGGGCCGGAAGAGATCACCCGCGACATCCCCAACGTCTCCGAGCACGCCCTGCGCGATCTCGACGACTCGGGCATCATCCGCATCGGCGCGAAGATCGGGCACAACGACATCCTCGTCGGCAAGGTGACGCCCAAGGGCGAAACGCAGCTTACCCCCGAAGAGAAGCTCCTTCGTGCAATCTTCGGCGAAAAAGCCGGCGACGTTCGCGATGCCTCGCTCACCTGCCCTCCGGGTATCGAAGGCACTGTCGTCGATGTGCGCATCTTCTCCCGCAAGGGACAGGAGAAGGACGCCCGCGCCCAGCAGATCGAGCAGGAGATGGTTGAAAAGCTCGAGCGCAACCTCGCTGACGAGATCCGCATTTTGACCGACGAGCGGCTCAAGCGTCTCGAAGGTATTCTCGGCGCGAAGGAAGTTCTCGCCGACTTGCATGACGAGCGCACCAACAAGAAGCTGCTCAACAAGGGCGACATCCTCGACCGCGACACCATCGAGCTCATCTCCACCCGCAACCTCAAACGCATCCGTTACGCCGACAAGGACCCCCGCGTCAACGAGCAGATCGATGAGATTGAAGAGATGACTTCGCGCCAGATCGACGTGCTTCGCAAGATCACGAACGAGAAGATCGGCAAGATGTCGAAGGGCGACGAGCTCTCCCCCGGCGTCATCAAGATGGTCAAGGTCTACATCGCCATGAAGCGCAAGCTCTCGGTTGGTGACAAGATGGCCGGCCGCCACGGTAACAAGGGCGTCATCGCCCGGATTCTGCCCGAGGAGGACATGCCTTACCTCCCGGACGGCACCCCGGTCGAGATCGTTCTTAACCCGCTCGGTGTTCCTTCGCGTATGAATGTCGGGCAAATCCTGGAGACGCACCTCGGCTGGGCCGCCCACACCCTGGGCGCGCAGGTCGCGGAGCTTGCCTCGACAATGCAGGATGCCAACGAGGTCCGGGAGCTCTTCAAGGCCCGATTCGCCGGGACTGCCGCACTCAACCAGCTTCTCGACCTTGACGACGAGCAGACGATGCGTGTCGCCGCCGGGATGAAGCGCGGCATCTGGTTCGGCACGGCGGTCTTCGACGGCGCGCGCGAGACGGAGATCAAGGCTCTTCTCAAAGCAGCCGGTCTTCCCTCGTCGGGTAAGACGCAGCTCTTCGACGGGATGCTCGGCGAGCCGTTCGAGCAGCCGGCCACCGTGGGCTACATCTATATGTTGAAGCTCTCGCACCTGGTCGACGACAAGATCCACGCACGCTCGATCGGACCGTACTCGCTCATCACCCAGCAGCCGCTGGGTGGCAAGGCGCAGTTCGGCGGACAGCGCTTCGGCGAGATGGAGGTCTGGGCGCTCGAAGCCTACGGCGCGGCCTACATCCTGCAGGAGCTCCTCACCGCCAAGTCCGACGATGTCTTCGGCCGCACCAAGATCTACGAAGCCATCGTCAAGGGCGAGGCGGCGATTGAACCGGGCATTCCGGAGTCGTTCAACGTCCTCATCCGCGAACTCCAGTCGCTCTGCCTCGACGTCGAGTTGATCAAGCAGATCGACCAGCATAAGGTCGTGCAGCCGCTCATCGCCGCCGCCGACTAAGCTTTCTTGCTTGTCACTCCGCAGCGAAGTGGAGGAATCCGCTTTCGCTCGGAGTGGCAAGCAGCCTAAGCCCGCACCACCTACAACTGAATAGCACCTGCACCAGAACCAACGGCATCGCGATGCGCCGAAAGTCATCGCGAGGCAGACTCGTAACCCGCGGCCACGCCGCACCGGAGACGCAAATCTATGTTCCGCTCCAGCCCCTTTGAACTCACTGGCCCCATTGCCGACTTCGACGCCATCAAGATTCAGCTCGCCTCCCCCGAAAAGATACGCTCTTGGTCCCACGGCGAGGTCACCAAGCCCGAGACCATTAACTACCGCACCTTCAAGCCCGAACGCGACGGCCTTTTCTGCGCACGTATCTTCGGACCGATCACCGATTGGGAGTGCCTCTGCGGCAAGTACAAGCGCATGAAGCACCGCGGCGTCATCTGCGACAAGTGCGGCGTCGAAGTCACCCTCTCGAAAGTCCGCCGCGAGCGCCTCGGCCACATTGAGCTCGCCTCCCCCTGTTCGCACGTCTGGTTCTTCAAGGGTCTGCCCTCCCGCATCGGCCACCTGCTCGACATCTCCCTCCGCGAGCTCGAAGCCGTCCTCTACTTCGAGTCCTACGTCGTCGTCGATCCCGGCGACGCCCCCGTCAAGGAGCGCGAGGTTATCAAGGATGAGACCCGCTTCCGCGAGCTCGACACCCAGTACCGCGTCTCCGGCTTCAAGGCCATGATGGGCGCCGAAGCCATCAAGGAGCTGCTCAAGCGCGTTGAGATCAACGAGCTCTCGATCGAGCTGCGCGAGCGCATGAAGACCGAAACCTCGCTTCAGAAAAAGCTCAAATACTCCAAGCGCCTCAAGATCGTCGAGGCCTTCCGCAAGTCCGACAACCTGCCGCAGTGGATGATTCTCGACGTGATCCCGGTGATCCCGCCCGAGCTGCGCCCGCTGGTTCCGCTCGATGGCGGCCGCTTTGCGACCTCCGACCTGAACGATCTATATCGTCGCGTGATCAACCGCAACAATCGTCTCAAGAAGCTCATGGATCTCCATGCGCCCGAGGTGATCGTGCGTAACGAGAAGCGCATGCTGCAGGAAGCAGTTGACGCGTTGTTCGACAACGGCCGCCGTGGCCGAGTCCTGCGCGGTGCCAACAATCGCCCGCTCAAGTCGCTCTCGGACACGCTCAAAGGCAAGCAGGGCCGCTTCCGCCAGAACCTGCTCGGCAAGCGCGTCGACTACTCCG
>CAXTUR010000005.1:0-16580 GCA_964247455.1 uncultured Acidobacteriaceae bacterium
GTTGCGAGCGGCGCTGACGGCATAGACCGCTTGCTGGCGGTCAGGGGTAGCGGGGGCCGACGCCGGCAGGGTGCGATCCAGCAACCGGGTCTCCGCGCGCTCCAGCGCCTCCTGTGCTTCTCCCGTATGCCCCCGCTGAACGGCTACGCGAGCGGCGAAGAGAAAGGCGCGCGGAGGATTGCCGGATGGCACCGGCGGCACCGGAAGTGCGGGAGCAATCACCGACCGAGCGTCATATGGGGTGATGTTGCTCGCCGGCCGGGTGATCGGCTGAGCCTGGGACGCTGACCCAGGTGCTACCGCTGCGAGGAGGCTGCCGGATAGGGCAAGGCTGAATGACGTAATCGGTCGGCGGTGCATCGAATGCTCCTTTGTGAATGGGGGTAGGGGATCAGCCGAGTGGTATCTGCCGGACTTTTGGTTTCCGGAGCTCTCGATCGCCGATGCGGCTCTCTTGAGTGAGCAGCCAGTGCGCGGCGGCCGAGGCCGTTCCGAAGGCGGAGATCGGCAGGTCAAGATCGAGCGTCCGGCAGATCGCGTGAATCTGCAGGATCTGATCGGCAGTCGGGTAATCTGCATCTGTCAGTAGTTTTGCCTCAGCGCGCCAATTGAGCGTTATCGCGCGAAGCTCCGGAACCCGTTCAGCAGGGACATAAACGGCAATCTTCAGTATACCCACGGCAGCATTGCGTTTCTGATAGCGCGCATTTTCGGCCGAGCGCTCCTCTGAAGATTTTCGTGATGGCTTGCGGCTCATTTATGCCGCCTTCGGAAGTACTGCCGACGAGCGCAGCGCGCCGATGCGGGTGATGATCGACGACAGCAATCTATTAAACTCCTCGGAGGTCATGGGGGGCGGCTCCACCTGCGGATGATCGGCGATCGCTGTGTCGCGCGTGCCTAGTGTCAGGAGGGCTGCCGTTCGCAGCTTCGCCTCCTGCACACCGGACATGCGCTCGATGTTACCGATCGCCCGGAGCAGCCTATCGTCTACTGGTTCGTTCGGTGCGCCCGCGAGACCAGGACCGGCAAAAACCTGCTGGCTGGCAGTGAACATCATGGGCCGGAGGCTTGTGACCGGTACGCCGTCGGCTGGTGCTGCAGGACGCGCCGGCAAGGCGCTCTCAGCCAGGCCGCCAATGGCGGCGATGGCACGATGGACACAAGTGGAGCTATTGCTGCCCGCCGCAGCGGCGGCCGAGAACGCGCGCACGAATGCCGCAAGCCCAGGCGCGACAGGCTCTGGCGCTGCGCCAACAACAGCGCCGATCTCGATCAGCTGCGCCACTTCCCGCGCTCGCTTGATCCGGCCGGTGATTTCCTTGCGATCCGGCGTGCGCAACATCAGCGTGCGGCCGACTCGCTTGACGCCTGCGCCATCAATTTGTGCATGGAAGACTCTCGCGTAGATGCGCCGGCTTCCGAAAAGAACGATGGCCTCGCCCTCGATCAGCGACGTCAGGTCGTTCCAGTCCACTCGGGAGACTGTGCGGACCTCCGCGTGGCGGGCTTCGCGATAGGCTCCGTCAGCGGCACCCTGATACGAGGTGGCCTGAGTGACATTCGTCTGCCCGGCGGTCTTCTCCAGCCACTCACGGGTCCGGCCGGAGTCCTGCTGACGCATCGCGATCGTCGTGTTGGTATTGCCGAGCAGCGAGGCCGTCTTCTCGCCCAGCCGAGCCCAGATCCCGCTGACCTCCTGAAAGCCGAGCATGAAGCTGATGTTCAAGCCTCGCCCCTGCGACAGCATCCGGTCCAGACCCGAGGTCGCATAGTAGGCAAGCTCGTCCAGAACGACGGTGTACGGCGACGGGCCCATGCCCGGCTTGTCGGTCTCATCGTAGTCACCCTCGGGCGATGCGCCGAGCAGCTGCGCCATCATGCCGCGCAGGGACGCCACCACCAGCTTGCCAAGGGCTGCCAGGGTCGCGTCGGAGTTCTCCAGCGCTGGCAGATTCACCACCAGGATGCGACGGTTCAACACGATGTCGCGCATATCGATGTCGCCGCAATCCACACGGAAGATATGGCCAAGGCTGACAGTCAATTGTGTGAACACCGGCGTGAAGTAGAACTGCGCGAAGCCGTGTTGTTTGCTCGGTTCGTCCCCCTTCTGGGCACTCAGTGGAACGCTGGCATCGTAGCCTGGCAGTTCGCCCAAATAGGATTTGAGCGGCCAGATTACGTCTTCAGGGATGTCGGGGACTTCGACATCAGGCTCCTTGCCGGTGTGATAATCCCGATGCTTGAACTTCTTCTCGATCGCGAGCTTCCAGATGAATGTCAGCTCGATGCTCGACCGAATGAAGTCGATGGTCAGCGGCACGTCCTTGTAGTCGCGCAGCCAAACCAGTGCCGGCGCAATGCTGGCGATCAACGCGACCGCGCGTTCGCGAAAGATGCCGTTGCTGTCGGTGTTGGCTTGTTCGCCAAGCTGGCTGGCAAGCACCTCACGGACGGCGTCGGCATTGCCGATGGCAAATGCGTTGAAGGTGTTGCTGATCTTAAAGCCGCTCGCGACCATCAGGTTGAGCAGCCTGACATCATCCTCACGACCAAAGCGGCGAGCCAGACCCATCACTGAACCGAACAGCGTCCGGTCAGCCTTGCCGTCGACCAAAACGAAGCCGGAGCCTTGGGCGAGCGAATTGACGAGAAGGCTGAGGATTGTGGTCGTCTTGCCCGCGCCCGTCGTACCGGGGATCGAGATGTGCTGGCGGGCATCCTCAGGCGCCAGCCATAGCTCCTGGCCTTCGAGGTTCCAGCCAATCATCACGCTGCCCGTCGCACGCTTGGCTTTCCGGCTGCCCGGTGTCGGAGCGCTGTAGTCCAGCAGGCCGGAACTCATGGGCGCGCGCATGGGCAGCCGGACCTTGCGGGTCAGGACCCAGGTCGCATAAGCGACCGCTGCAGGCAGGGCCACGTTGACGGCAGCGGGCTCCAGGTAGGTTCCCACGGCGGCCATCCCAAGCACGATGCCCGACGCCGAGCTTTGGAAGACTTCGCCGAGCCGAATGGAGAGCGGCCGAATGTCGCGGAGGCTTTGCGCGCCGGTACGCTCATATTGGTCCTGCGGGCCGACGATTTTGCGTTGGATCATGCCATGCCGCCAGGTCAGGAGATGAGTTTGACAGTGGTGAGCCGCTAACCCTGCAAGCCGAACGGATTGGGCGGGGATGTCTTTGCAGGCGGTATTGACCCGTCATTTCCCGGCTGGCCTGGGACAACCGCCGGCGTGCCCGGCGGAGGCACAACTTGCGGCGGCTGGGCCATTTGGGCGCGGAAAGCCGGAGGTATGTCGCCGGCAGCGCTCGTTCCTGTGACCGGCGAGGGCGCGGCCGTAGCGACCGCTTGGGCGGCGGAGGCACTATCGGGGTGGTGGGGCAGGAAACGGCCCGCCTGGAACACGCCCACGAGGAGGAGTCCCGCCAGAAACGTCTTGACGACGCGCCCTCCCTGCCCGGCGGGTCGTGAGGCACTGGAAGGCGGCTCGTAGGGCAACATCATGGGAGAAGAAGGGCCGACCGTGATGAAGACGGGCACACCATCGGGGATTACCAATTCCATCGCACAACCTTCGGGCTCTGTTAGTAGCCACGATCATGCGACGAGGTGGTGCAAACGGACGGCCCGATGTTGTTGGTTTTCAGTCGCGTGCAGAAAGGCAGTTACACGTGACCCAATGTTTTTGCCGCACTGCAAAGGTGCGGGTTAGTCCGTGTCGGTCTCGGAGAGATTGCCTTTACCAACGACGGCCGCGGCACAAACGGCCTCGATTGCCCGCTCCACGGAGGGGCTCGCCAGTGGGCGTTTCGCGATACGCTCGGCGGCCCAATGGTCACGAGCGCCAGCCGCCTCGATGCGCGCGTTGGGGTGGAGGTAGCGGGCAAAGCCTTCTGTCTCGAACCCAAGCGAATGCAGGGCATACCAGAGCGGCCGGTCGACCAGCTTGAGCCACGCAAACTGAGCGGGAGCTAGAACACCGGAGGCCAGCCGGGCTTCGTTCAGCAAGGTCATCAAGGCTGGATGCGTGAAGCCGTGCGAGGCGGCAACACGGTCTGCAGGCAGACGGACCTCGGTGTCCAACGACGCAAGCGTGGCGTCGATCTTGGCAACCATGCTCCGAGGCAAGGTGAGTGGAACGGCCGGGCCTGCGTCTGTCTCCTTGCCAGGGTCGGCCAGGGCCTCGGACAGATCGCCTAGCAGTCTCTGTGCGGCCTGCCGTTGTCCGGCAAGATGGAGCGCAAACACGGCAAACAAAGCTCGCGCCTGGGGAGCGGACTGCTCCGGTCCCCGCCAGCGAGGCCCAAGCTGCGCGACCAGTGCGCGGCGCGCCAATCCCTCAACGAACACGTCCTTCCGCGTCGCGTGAAGGGCGATCCACTCCTCGGGCGTTTGCGCATAATCCGCCGGGCGCGGCGCCTTCTCGGGTTCCACCAAGCGCAGCCGACGCCGCACGAACGCGGCCGTCGTCGGGAAGGACTTCGCCTGCTCGGCGATGAGAGCGTCCATGTCGAAAGCTCGTTTGAAACGAGATGGTGCCGCTCGCAACATGCAGACCGCCGCAAGCACCAACATGACGCACGCAGCGGGAACGCGGGTTGCGGTTCCAACGGCATGCGCAATGGCATACAGATCCTTGAGGCGGACAGTCTCAGGGTTTGCAGCCATCATCTGCCGATCTGCAAGATTGAACCGGTTCGTGACTGAGCGAAGCCAGCCGATCTCCCAATGAAAACCCTGCATCACCCCGGCGCTGATCAAGCCGTGGAAGTTTGTCCAGAGAACGAAGGCCAGAATGACGAGGCCAATGCCCAGCACGATCAGGAAGAAGCCGCCATTGTCGTCGTTCGACGGCCAGGAGGCTCGTGGATTGGATTGGGGAGGCATTGTTACCTGGCTCCCGGCTGAAGCAAGGCGATCTGGTTGGATGTGACCGCAGCAGTTCGGGGTGCCTGCGGAGGCTTTTGCGATGCGGCGCGAAGCCGCAACACCTGTTTCAAAACGGACTGCAGGTAGGTCGCTTTGTGCTGCGGATCGTGTGAATGGTAGTAGCCAACGCCCTGCCAGAAGTCGCCCTGGGCCTCATCAAGACCCTGGCGAAGAATCCAAGCTCCGGCCTCGACATTGGCGCAGAAGCTGTCCCGCAGAGCTGTGAATGTTGCGGCCGGCGTCGCGTGCCAGTGCGCAGCAATCTGCGGAATCCAAATCTGATTGACCTGCATGGGGCCGATGTCGACTGTGGCATTGGTATTTGCGCTGACGTGCCCAAGCGTTCCGCCCTCGACATTCAGCAGGACAACCAAAACAGCCGGCGGCACACGATGAACATCCGCAGCCGCAAACAGGCAGCGTTGGATAAGCTGCGCGTTGTCGGATAACGGAACCTCCGCCTGCGCCTGGCTGGCTAGGCCGAAGACAAGCGCAAGCCCGAGCATGGATCGTCTCACGGTGACAGGCTCGGCGAAGTCTGCGGCTTGGAGCGCGCGGTCTGGTCGATCCGCTCCGTCACCGCGGTCCAGAGGGCGTTGAGGTCGCTCGCAACGATTGCCCCAGACGCGGTAACCTGTGCGCTGGCCTCCATGGTTGCCAGCATGACTGTCGTGAATGATCCGGCGTTGATCCCTTGCAGCCGAAAGCCAAGGAAAGCTTCGCGATCCCGGACGATATCCAACCCGAAGCCGGCTCCGGTTGCCTCTCGCCAAATGGCCTCGCCGGCGACGACGAGTGCTGGCAGAAGGCCGACAGGCGACGCGGCGTTCTTCGCCGACACTGGCAGGTTAGAGCCCGTGGCGATGTCGTGGTAAATCACCGGCCGGCTCTCGCGAACCAGCAATGCTTCCATGGTGCGGCTGACCGCCTCGACGCTCACGCCGGGCGCCTCATTGAGATTCATGCCAGTCTCCGACGTTTCCACACAGGAAGGGCCGGTCGTGTCGGACCTACTGCCAAGCGGCGTATCATCCGAAACATCGAAGGCAGCGTCAGCCCAAGAAACGAAATCAGCGAGAAGAACGCAACGCCGATCACAGCCACGTAGAACGTGAACCAGCTCCAATAGACGACAAAGGACAGGAGCGGAAACAAAGCCCGTGCGTCGAACATGGCAACGCGAACGGGCTGGGCGGTGTTACGCCACATGCTCGATCTCCTCCGGGTTTTGGCGCATCATGCTGTTCGGGCTCGCTGGGTTTCGGCGACCTCTTCCGAGATGCGTCCTTCCGAAAGCGCGCGGTCAATCGACTTGGCGTAGGACTGACCGTCAACCTCGACCGCCTCGCGGGTGAGAGAAGGCCACTCGCGCGGGTCGGTCACCAGAAACTTCGCACGCAACGCCCGGTCCACCACAAGGAACTCACGCAGTGCGGTTCGCCTGCCATCGATCGTTGGGGCAAGCCGCTGGTTGATGACCAGGCGCAGCGACTGCGCGACAGCCGAAATCGAGTTGGCGCGCTCGTCGGCCGGACACAAGCTCGCCATACGCTGCAGTGTCAGCGGCACATTGTTGGCGTGGATCGTCGTGGTGAGCAGGTGCCCGGAGATTGCCGCCTGAATGGCAGCGCCCATGGTCTCGCTGTCACGGCACTCGCCAACGATAATGTCGGTCGGTTCACGCCGCATGCAGCCGCGGATGAACGCCGGAAAGCTTTCAAGGTCGCGAGGTATTTCGGACTGGTTCATGGTGGAGGTGGCGCCCCGCACACGCTCCAGCAGGTATTCGATGGGCGCCGCACCCTCCACGATGTCGTAGTGGCCATTTGGGTCGGTCAGCTTGGCTATGGTCATACCGGCGATCAGCGTTGACTTCCCGGAGCCGGTGCCGCCGGCGACAATGACCATGCCTTCGCCAGGGAGGTAGTTGTCGAGAATGCCCTGCTCGACGCGCTGATCGACGAGCGACGGGGGAAGATCCGGGATGGGTCGCAACACCACATTGCCCCCGTCACGGCGTGACGTGCGTGTGGGTGTGGCATTCAGCCGAAACCGCAGCCGCGTCGAACGGTCAAGGGAGATCGCATAGGCGGTATCGAAGTCGTTGCCTCGCTGCAGGCGAGCCATGCCCTCCGCGCCATAGAGGTGGTTGACGATGGAGGAGAAGTCACCGTCGTCTAACGGCGTCCCAGTAGCGGGGTAATTCCGGCCATGGACACGAACCCAGACCGGGTGGCCCGGCTGAAACCCTATCCGCGACGCCTTCGACCGGAACGCCCAGGTCAACAAGGAATCTAGGCCCGGTGCGCTCTTGCGTGGCTCGTGAACGAAGCGCTTCCCCTCATCCTCCCAGCGATAGGCTGACTGGGTAGTGGCGCTCGGGGCGGGGGTGAGACTGTCGAGCACAGCGGTTACTGCGGACAGCCTGCGCCAGCCGCCCAGCGACGGGCGTTGCCCTGCAGGCCGGGCTGATCCGTTATACGGATCGTCTGGTCTCCGACATGCAGGCTGTCCCTACCGCCGTCGACCGGACGGTTCTGGAAGGCGACCTTCGGCGGTTCGACCAGGCCCGCTCGCAACAGCACGCGGTAGCGCGCCATGCCCACGATGTCGCGCTCTAAACGGCCAAGGTCTGAGAGGAAGATTTCGACGGCCTGCTTCTCGCCCTCACCCCAGCCCTCGGCAACCCACTTGTTCCAGTAGGCCGCCTCCTGCTTCGTGCGGGGCAGTGCGCCATCGTTCGGCCGGGCCGGGGCGGACCAAACGCGCACGAGATAGACGCGCCAGTTCGGCGGGGCGGATGCGAGCTGCGCCTCGCGCGTGATTTCGTAGATGCACGATGTCTCGCGCGCCACCTGGCCGCCGTCACCGAGAGCGAACGCCATTTGGGCCGCGGACACGACAGGCGGGCGCATCAGGGTCTGGCCGCTGCTGACCGGCAGGACAAGGGTACGGAAGTCGTAGGCGCTGTCCAGCTGGGCCTGATACCGACGCAGCAGCTCGTTCAACGCGAACGAACGTCCAGCGAGCCCGCCCTGCGCCCCGTAGGTCAAGGCAGCAGTCCGCAGCATGTCGGAACGCCCGGGCTCCAGACCGTCGCCTTTCTCGTCGCCAGGCCGGATTGCCTGCAGCGCCTCTAGCGACGGGGGCGGGGCGGTGCCGACCATGAGCGGGTCGACCTGTGCCCCCGTGATTGGTTTGTTGAGCACGTTGGCCAAGTCGGGGACGTTCTGCTCGACCTGGGCGGGCGATGGGTCCGGCGGGACCCGCGGCGACGTCAAGGTGCCCTGCGCCCAACCCGGTGTCGCGCCTGTGAGGCCGACCAGGATCGTCGCGGCGGCCAGCGCGCCCCGCCGCCTACGGAAATCCATCATGCTTGTGCTCCCAACCGAGGACGCCAGTTCCAGGCAGCAATCAGCAGCCCCCGCAGGAGGCTGAAGGCGAGCAGGCCCACGAAAAACAAGATCGCGCCGGCCACGCCCGACAGAACCATCGTCTGCAGGTATGCCCGCATAGGATCGACGGCGACCGCACAGACGCTCCATTCGCTCCCCGGCTGCGCCGAGGCAGGGGCAACCGGTTGGGCTGGGTTGGCGACCGCGCCTGCTGGCACTGGATGCCACGCCGTGCAGGCTTCGCGCAGGACAATGATGGCCGCAGTCACCTGGGGCGGAACGTCAGGATCAACGGGTGCGGGAGGCATGAAGGGCGCGGCGACGGTATCTGCTTGGGCGGGGCCTGAAATTGCCAGAGCGACAGCGGCGAGCGACGCGAACAGATATGCGCGCGTCTTACACATGGTGGATTACCTGGACCTGGTGGTGCTGCGGGTCGATCTGCACCGTAGCCTGCGTCCCGGCTTCATCGCCGAGCGCCCGAAAGACTTGGTAGACGGGCACCGATGAAATCTGGATTGATACGTTGAGCGGCTGCTGCGACGCGGGGCCCGTGGTGTAGAAGGTATATCCGATGCTCGCCGCGAGCTTGGCCACACCGGCGTCGAGAGGACCGTTCCACGCGAATGTCACCGTGCGACGCAAGTCTTCCGGCACCAGCGGCTGATCGACCTGCGCCATGGACGGCCTCAGCTGGCCGAGTTCGGCCATTTCGGCATCGACGTGGTTGATGCTTTGCTGCAGGGCGGCCTCGGGGTTCGGCATGCCCGGCATGTCGACCGTCGTGGGCACCGGGGTGACGGCGGCGCACCCCGAAAGCCATGCGCCCGCCGCGAGCGTGGCCACCATTCCAAGACGAGACATCGACCTACTCCGGCGAACCATGCTGAACCTCCATCCTGCCGGAGAGGTTATCGGCTGGTTTTGCAAACGGAGCGCCGAACTAAGGGGCGGCTACTCGGCGGCGATCGGTAGAGGGACCGGCGTAGCCTTGGCTTCTGGCTCCTCAAAGCGGCGGAGCACCAGGCCAAGGCCATGACCGTCAATCAGCTCGCTTGCCAGCTCCTCGACAACACCCGATTCGACCTTCTCCTGAAGATCACCTTTGCGCAGCCGGGCCTTGGTGCGGCGCTCGATCTCGTCGATCGCCGATCCTGCTGGAAAGACTTTGGACAGCCTTCGGAGACCTTCGCTAAAGCCGACGCGCGCATACAGCCGGTTGCGCAGGTTGGTGTCACCCGGGGTCGTTGACAGCGCCCATAGTTCAACCGGACCGAGGCTGTTGATGAGCAGCTGTTCGTAGGCGGCACCGCCGTCGGTCGAGAGCAGCGCCAGAAATGGCGCGCCGGTCTTTTTGGGCCCAGTCAACCGGTAGCGTACGATCTTGGCGCTCGCGTCAGACAGGGCGAAACGCTTCACGACCTCATCCACTTCCCGCTGATCACCGGCGCGGAGGACGAACCGGCCGGTTGATTGGGCGAGGATGCCATCGCTGAAGTCGGCGAGAAGCTGACTCGCGAAACCGATCTGGACATTGTGCTTGCGGCCTTCACGCACGTCGCGTTCGGCCTGCGCACAGATCAGCGGACTGCCTTCGGTGCGATGCCACTCGTCATAGTCCAGCCGCTTGACGGTTTCCTTGACCTCGTTGAAGCGCTTCTGGTGATACTCGTAGACGCGCTCGGGCACGAACGGCAGATACTCCGGGTGCAGGAAGAAATTGCGTGCCAGGATGTGCCGCGCCAGCAAATACATCATCTCGGTCTGGCGCTGGGCAGACGCTGATCCTTTTGGTGCCACGGACTGCAGATCGATGACGATGATGCGCGCAGGCCCGAAGTCTAACTGAGTCGGCGCGTTCAGCGTCGGAAAACGCCGGATCAGATCCTCGATGTAGCGTTCGAAGATTTGCGGCGCGGATTCTGATGTCTCTTGGACGCGGAGATCCTTGAAACCGTCCTGCACCTGGTCCGTACGGACGGCGCTGATGAGGTCCTGCACAACGGGGACCGCATGACGTTGCGCAACCTCAGCCAGATAATACTGGCCGAGGTCACAGAGCGCATTGACCACGTCCCGCCAGAACGGCCGTTCGGCATGCAGGTCAATCTTGTATCGGTCGATTGCTCGGTCGACTTGTGGCTCGACGCCGCGGCGGTAGTGCTTGCCACCCTCGTCGGAGGCGCAAATGCGATACGCCTCGTCGATCACAGCCTCGATTAGCTGCGACAAACCTTCGAACGGCGCCGTGCGGTTTGGCGGTGTGGTCGCGAGTGCCAGGAAGTTCTGCAAGAAAGCCCTCTCTAGCGGTAACGGGTATTCGAGACCTACCTGCAGGTCGAAGATATTGAATTCGAAGCCGGGGGCGAATTGCATGGATACGAAGATCGCCTCCTGCCGACGGTCCGGGCCTAGCGCCTCCTGAATGAGCTGGACGAACCCCTCGGCGCTACGGCCGATGTCGACCTTGCCGATCAGCGGCAACTTGGCGCCCTGCGTGCCCATGCCGGCCGAGCTGAGGCACAGTCCAATGTTGATGGTGTTGGCCAACACCGACTTGCCAGAGCCTGGAGGCGCTACGAACACGTCGCACACCAGTGGCCGCTTCCGGCCGCCGGCCGGGTCATAGCACCAAATTCCCCCATCGGGACGGCGGAACACCACGCTCCCACTCTCCCAGGGTGATGCCGTCAGGTTCCAGGGCAGCATCACCAAAGCGTCGCCCAGCAAGGCAAGGGAGGGGTTCGCGGTCGACGCCAGGGCCAGGCCGGGAACCGTGCCCATGACGCCCTCCAGCGGATCGCCCACGATCGTCGTCGCCTTGGCGTTGCCCCAGCCCTCGATGCGCTGCGACAGCAGCGACATGCGCCGCCGCAGCTTTGCGGGCTTGTCGAGCGGGGCCCAGGTCGCAAAGCTGACCCGCATCTTGGCGCTGATATGGTTCTCGGTCTCCCGCTGCTCGCGCAAAAAGGCGAATGACCTCCGGAGATCGGCGTTGCCGGGAAACATCGAGAGGAAGGAGGCACCGATGTCCTTGACCTGCATCGAGCCGCGACCGCCGCCTTCGATCAGCACAGCCATACGCCAGGGGATGCGATCCTGCCCCAGCGTCGCGGCCAGCTCCACGAACGGCCGGGGGTCTTCCGGACCGATATTCATGTCGACGCAGCCATAGATGTTGTCGCCGATTGCGACACGCTGGCCGCCCTGTGTCACTGCGTCCGTGTAGAAGACCTGGTCGCGCAAGGGCGGCCACAGCACGCACTCCGCCTTCGGCGTTTTGGTATCGTCCTCGGGGCAGCGTGGCATCACCTTGTCGCCGGGAAGGATGGCGCGCCAATCAGAACCGGATAGCTCGCGATACATCGTTTCCCGAGCGAGCTTCAGGGTATCATGCGGCGAGCAGACGGAAGCCGAGATGTCATGCGTCCGAAGGGCCGAGAGAACGCGGGAGGTGAAAGCACCGTGTCGCGCGGACATGATCTCGCTGCGCAAGGTGAAGCGCTGCGTGTCGCCAAGCAGCCCGGTCTCCCTGGCGTTGGCGGCATACTCAGATTTGAGCTGCTTGCGCTCCTCCTTGGTGAGAACGGAGGTGCGTGTCCAAACGACAAAATACGCCGCTTCCCAGCGCATCAGCGACGGCCATAGCTGGGCACGCTCATTCAGGATGTCGTCGAAGTTCAAGCCGGCTTCACGGGCGACCGAACGGCACGAGTTGAGATTGAGATTGTTCAACTCGACGAGAGCCGCGTCCGGGTCCGAGATATACCAGCCGACAATGGCGTGACCGCGCTCTTCGAGTGCGCCGGAGAGATCAAGACGCATCGCATCGGTGATCCGTGCGAAGTCCTTCCTCTCACCCATCTTCTGCATGCCATCGACGCGGATCAGCGTGACGTAGTGCCCTACCTTGCTGACCAACGCATCACCATGCGCGGTTTCCAATTCGCAGAACGACTGAAGCGGCTGCTTGAGTGCCAGGGAAAAGCTGGCGAGGCTGCGCGCGAGAGCGGTCAGCATCATTGATCTCCGTTCAAGTCGCAGGCGTTATGGGATGGTGTGAGCGCCAGAAGTCGACGATCTCCGGATAGACGTCCTTGTCGTCTTCAAGGACGCGGCCCAGCGGCAACAGGCGCAGACCGTCGAGTAGCTCTCCGCGGCGGGCATAAGCAGCGGGCGAGAGTTCTAGCAGAGCGAGGCCGAGTTCGCGCGGCGAGGCGGTGCCGACACGGGCCTCGGCGGCATCGCGCCGCTCGGTCAGTATCGTGCGCGTGTAGAACAGGTTTGAAAGCGAGGCCGCGCGCGTGCGGAACACCGCATCGGCGTGGAGGTCTTCGCCTATCGCACGCAGCGCGATGTGGATCTCACGCAGCGTGGCACTCAACGCCGGTTGGCTGATTTCCGGCAGCCATACCAGAACGGCCTCTTCATCAATGGAAGGCCGCTCAAGGTGTTGGGGTAGATGACAGAGCGCGCAGGCCGGCGCCGCCCGGTGTTGACCGGGCGATGCGACTGCTCTGGCGATCCATGGACCCGCGGACGCACCGCAAAAGGCGCATGTCGTCGTGGTGTCCAGTTCCTTCTCGGCGAGGTGGGACAGCGTTGGATCGACCGACAGTGTGATGGCCTGCAGCGTCATGCCTAGAGAGCCGTGACCCACAACGGGAGCACGGCGGCCACGGCCGAAAAGAGGATGGCGGCCGCAACGAGGGAGCGGCGTCGCCGCTGCGGATAGGCTGATGGCCGGGCGGCCCACAGCAGCATGATGACCACAAGGCTTGGCAAGGCCGCGGTCAGGAACACGTCGATCACCGCTCCAAGGTCAACCATGCGTGGGAGCGACGCGCTCGTGGCGCCGAAGTAGAAAACCGACGTGATCAGAACACCGGGCGCGATGACACGCGCGGAAGCCGTCGAGGGGTCGGAGGTGGGAAGGGCGGAGAGAGTGGAGGCATTGCTCATCAGAAGTCTCCATGGTTCGCAGGATGCTGCCGCCGGGCGTAGCTGACACGCCAGGCGGCAGCGGCGGGGTGGTTAGCCGCCCGCCCCGAACTGCACCATCGCGGGAGTGTCGTTGACCGTGGCCGCGCCGCCCGAGGCGGTGATCGACGCCTTGTTGATCCAGACGCCGGCCGACGCGAACAGGCCGCACAGGACGAGACCGGCCAGTGCCCGGCCGACATAGCCCGTCTCGCGGTTCTGCGGCTGGCGGGACTGCCAGGCTGCCCAGACCCCGAAGAAGAAGCAGACGGCAGCGGCGATGTAGCAGCCCATTCCGAACGCCAAGCTGCCGGCGTTGGTGGCCTCGGACGACATCAGGTTCATCTGAGCGCCGATGCCGCCTGCCGGGGACGCCGCCTGGGCGAACGCCTGGCCGGCGAAACCGAGAATGCCGGAAAGCCCCACGGCAGACGCGGCAACCGCTCGACCTCGCCGGAGGGTCAGGGTGTGCATACGGGCAAGAGCCGCCGGCACATACTTGTTATGGAGGGAGAGGTTCACGCAACTTACTCCTGGTTAAGAGGGAAAAGCCCCTCTCGACAGAGCTTCGGCGCAACCTGTGCAAACAGAGCGGGTATCTGCTTCGTCGCGGCCTTCTTGCGCCTGTATTTCGGCGCGGGAGCAAAAAGCCGGGAGAGCTAAGCTGAGCAGAAGCGGACATGCAGCCGCCATGCGCAGCGTCGCGGATTGGCAGGATACCAAGCCGCACAAGCCGACATTACTTGGGAAGTGTCAGCCGCCGGTCTGAAAGAATGACACGACGCCATTCGCGACGCTGAGGATGTTGATGCACATCACACCGAAGACGAACTGGACTGCACAGGCGGTTGGCGATCCTTCGTTCCGACCATTCACAATGGCGCGCCACCTAACGATAGCCCACCAGACGCAGGCTGCACCGAACGCTTCGAAGAAATACTGGAAGAGGGTAACGACGTTGATGACAGTGTTCTGCGGCGTAGCACCAAGAATGTTGTTGGCGTTCTCGGGCGTGGACGCCTGATAGCTCGTCAGCGACGTCACAAGGTTCGTTCCAGCGCTGACATTCGCCATGTTCAGAAATTGCGGAAAGGTTGCGAAGACACCCGACAGGATCAACGAGACAAACGGCACCCACGGACGGCTATGAAAGTGGTGATGATGGTGGTGGTGGCCTTGGTAGGCCCAGCTGCGGAACGTCCAACCCGCGAACATGAAGCAGACGCATGCCATGAGGTAGCACAACGCAGGCAGGGCGACGGCGATGCTGTCTGCAATCGCTGTCGTGAAATTAACGAGTCCCTGCATCGGTCAGCTCCTTTTGCCCCTTACTGGATTGCGCCGCGTTCTGTGGTGACAACCCAGGCAGTGCCCTTCTGAGCGATGGATTTGACGCGGCCGTAGTCTGGCACGTTATCGCCAACGACAACCTGTATCTGCGCTCCATCGCCGCCGCCACGGTCGACTTGGGCTAGGAGCGCCAGGCCGGGCGATGCAGCCTGCACGCGGTAGGTCTTCGGTCCCGAAGAAACGAGCGTGGAGGGAACAACAGCGACCGGGCGTGTCAGGCTGACCGGCGTGACCCGCGGCGGGGTTGGGGAAGTGTCACCCGTCAGCGAGGTCGGCTTGGCAGCCGTGTCATCGGTCGCTGTGTCAGCCGCCGTGACAGCGGTACGCGCCTCGGCGAAGGCCAAGCGCCGTTCGAAGTCCGTCAGGCGCGCTGAGGTGTCGGTGGATGACCGGCCCAGATCAGTACGGAGCTGCGCCTGCTGCTTTCGCAGGTCTTTCACCATCGCCGCCATTTCAGTCACCAGGTTGAGAACCTGAACCTGCTCTGGTGGCAGCATCGGACCAGCCCGCAGGTTGGCCGCGTCGATTAGAGCGTCCCGGCGCGCCATCGGCGGAGGAGGAGGCGGTGCTGCCTCTGGCGCAGCCTCGACGATCTGCGGCGCAGGGGCCGGCATGGGCGCAAGGCTTGCGGATGGAGGCGGAGGCGCATCAGGCATAATGCGGGAGGTTTGAGGGAGTGCCGCGATCACAAGGGCTGTGGCGTCCTTCGGCACAGGAGCCGCGACCGGGGTCAGGACGGGTGTTGGCGCGGCAACTGGGCCTGTCCCGTGGACCGAGCCGGGCTCGCGGGGAACGTAATCGGTTGGTGGCTCAGCCACAGCGGCTGAGGCCAGTCCAACCGCCGGGATGTCTGCACCTTTCGCCGAATGCTCGGCCGAGACGGCGGACCGACTCCCGGCTTCGCCCTGGCTGGATTGACCCGGGTGCAAGGAGAGGAGCTCAGCGACTTGTTGATCGCGCGGTTTCGGCGCGTAGGCCTCTCGCACAGGTGGCGGCACTGGCAAGACCGCCACCTTTGCCAGTGAAGCTGAAGGGGCGAGGACAGGTCGCAAGACCGTTTCCGCGTAGTGGGTGGCGCTGGTTGTGGCGTGGCTCACTGACGCTTGGAGACGAGGCAGCGGATAGATTGTGTTGTAGGAAGAACCAAGAAAGGCTCCGCCTGCAACAACGGCGGCGGCGGCGGCCACTCCGGCGAGCAGAACGCCGCGGCGCCGACGCACTGGCTTTGGCGCTGAGGACGACAGGCGCTCCCGCACGTCCGTATCGGCGGGCGACCCCGCAAAGTCGTGTGCTTCGCCAGGCAGACGAGCGGCGCTTATCCCGGCTGGGCTTGGCTCAAGATCAGGGTAGGAAGAGATATGCGTGTCCATAGAAACCTCCTGGCGTTGGACCTCCGGGGTCACCGTGATGCAACGGCGTGCGAACAGCGGACCTTTTCGCGCCGGCTTAGCTTCAATGATCGACGACGTTGGAGAGGAACATGACGCCGACGGCGACGTTCGGCTCAAGCGTGATCGTTGGCCCTTTCGGGGCTTCCTGATTGAGGACGGAACCAAGTTGGGCAGATGCTGTGCCTGCGGCCACGCCGAGCTGTTGCTGGATGTTGAGGTGATTGGTGGTCGTGGCGCCGCCAAACGGGCTCAACACAGCGACGCTGTTTGAAGTCTGCTCGATCGCTTGTCCGAGGCCTGCCACAAACGCTGCTGCTGCGGGCAGCAAAAAGCGAGAGACGTAATGCTCGTCAACGCCCGAGGCGACGCCAGCCTCCATTGTCTCAGGAGCGATGACGACACCATTACAAGAGATCTGCTGCCCCTGATGAATGACGCTGCTGATGTGAATCACCAATCGATTTGACTGTTTTGCGAACGATCCGATCATTCGGTCCCCAGCCAGAGGCCCACTGTCGGCTTGGAAAACGGC
>CAXTUR010000005.1:16590-48867 GCA_964247455.1 uncultured Acidobacteriaceae bacterium
CTCACCCCGGCTTACAGCCGGGGTAGCCGACACCGCGTCGCGCACCCGAGTGCCGATGCCCGAGGACGAGCCTGGCATTGAGGCAGCCGGATCGTCGCTGTCGGATTGTGGGGCCGGCATCACGACATCAGTGCGCGGAGCACGTCCGCCCCACTGCGAAAACAGACCGTTGATCTGATTTGTATAGGCTTGCTGCTGCGCCTGCGTGTCCGCAGGGGTCGTGGCGACTGTCGTCGGCCGCAGCTGCGGCTCAGGTGTCGTGTCTATGGGGGCCGCATGAGCCGGCGGGGGAAAGCCCTCGGCTACAACCGGGGCAACGACGCGAGGCGCCGGCCTCGCCGGCCGTCCGACGAACTTCACCGTGGGCGGGACGGGGCCAGGAGCTACTACCGGGACCGGCGCGGAGGGCGGAGGGAGCGGAAGAGCCGGCTGGCTCGGGGCCATTGCGGGCGTATAGGAAACGCCCCTGTTGAGGGCATGGCTCGCCTGGTCGTCCGTCACGGCTAGCGACAGTGCGTCTTGCTCCGGCGTGCTGTGCAGACCGCCAGGAAGGGGGTCGATGGCCTTGAGCCTTGCATCGCGGGATATGGCTGGGGTCTGCCGGCCTGACAGCGCAATGACGACGACAACGGCCAGGATCACGACGACGGTTGCGACCAGGATCGCCAGGCGCCGTGGTCCCGCATGACCCGAAGCATTGAAAACGCCCGTGGAAGGGGCCTTGGAAGCGCGCTTGAAGAAAGCGAGGGCGTCGGAGACGGCACCGGACATGGCGATCAATCCCTAAGTTGGGCCGAGACGGTGCGGCCATCGACGGAAAGCAGGACAACGGGCGTGTTCGGGATGGCGTAGACGGTCGTTCCCGCCTCCGCCTCGGACGCCGTCCATTCGGGCGAGAGCAAGGTGTAGCGGGTGCGCAGATAGACGTTGCGTCCGAGCCGCCAGGCCCGAAGCCCATCGGGCGACACGCCCTCAACCGAAAGCGGAGCAGCATCCGCTGGCGGCACGCCGTTCAACATGGCGGTGAGGAAGGGAGCGCCGGTGTCCGGCGCGCCGGACTGCGTCATGATTTCGACCTTGGCATGGGGGCCGCGATCGGCGACGTGGATGCTCAAGCTGGAGTCAAATCGGCCGCCACCTGACAGCAGCAGGAAAGTTAGCGGCTTGGGTGCGCCCTCGAGGGAGACCACCAGGCCGCCACGCGGACTGATGGAGACGGGGGTGATTTCCAGCACGTTGCTGCCCTTGGTGGGCGTGCAGACGTAGAAGCCGATGGCAGCGACCGATGGACCGCCGGTGTTGGTTGAGGCGTTGCAGTTCGTGCCGCCCGCGATCGCGGCGGGATTGCTATTCGTATCCCACTGGATCGGCCATGGCTGCCCGGTGCTGTCGAAAAAGCTGACCGCTGTTGGGTAGCCTTTGACCGTGTTGATGATGCTCGTCGCTGTTCCCGGCGCGAAGCTGACGTTGATTTGCCGGTTGATCGGAGCCGCCAGCTCAGTCGTGCCTTGCTCGATGGCCTGCTGCTGAGCACGATACCGCCTCGAAAGATCTTCGATCATCTCCGGCGTGAGCGGGATCGCATCGCGCGCGGCCCTGGCCGCAGGCGTGTCCGCGGGTGGCGCGTCAGGGGGCAGACCGGGCGTCTGGCTCCATGCAGATGCTGTCCAGACAAGCCCGGCAAAAGAGGCCATGAGATAAGGCGCGATGCGCAAGGGAGCCTCCCGGGCTAGAGCAGCCGCATGGCGGCGCTACGGTAGAAGTCGCTGTCGAAAAGCATCCTCACGGCATCACCCAGCCAGTCGGGCATGGGCATGAGACCAGGGACCGCGATGGGCAGGAACGGCCGGAGGGACGGACCTGACAAGGCTGTCAGGTGGTTCAGCGCTGCCAGTGTTGCGATGGTCAAAGGATAAGCTGTCAGCACATCCACCTCCACGTTTCGGATCATCAATGGGCGGCAGCGGCGACAAGCTGGTCGATCGCAAGCCCGTCAGGATGATCGTCCGTGTTCGTGCGAACGACGACGGCTGTCACGAGAAGATTATTCGTCGACGTTTGATTGACGTTCTCGCAGGTCTGCACGACAGGAACTTGTATCGTGAAGGCCAAAGCGCCTTGCATCATGCTGGTTTGATGGATCAGCGCCGCGCGTGATGCCTGGGCATGGCACAAAAGTCGGGCACGCTTCAGCTCGTCGAAATTGCCCTGGGCCACGTAGCTGCCGGCGAACGTGTTCCAGCCGCGAAGCGTGAACTTACGGCTCGCCGTGTTCAGTTCTTTCGCGTAGTTGAAATAGTCGACGTTGTAGGGTGCGATGGCGGCCTGAACGGTCCACTGCAGCAGCTCGGTATCATCGACAATCGGACTGTCGACCGGTGTCAGGGGGCGGGCGAAACCTTTGCCGTCCGAGATGAAGAACAGCGGCCTGACCGGATGGACCCAGACATACGCGTCATGGATGAGCGACAGGCCGAGAAGGGCTCCCATTGCGAGGGTGAGCCCAAGGCATCTGGTCACGAGCGTTCCCTGGAAGTCCGGATCGGACAACCGTCGAGTGACCGCGTAACTGGAATTGCTCATCTGCGGCTCCTTGCTGAATAGGCAGGGAGCCTTGCATGGTCGCGTGCAAACGGGCGGGAGCTCGAACGATGGCGGTGCCGCGAGTTACTGCGCGTTGTGCATCGAGACCGGCTCTGGTTACAATCTCGACAGAATTGCCGCCCCGGTATTTCTCGAAGTCGTCGAATTCCTGATTTTTCAAGCGCGTGCAGCGGCGCTTGCGATTCCCAACGTCGCTCTTGCAACGCCAGAACAGCGGACGCTCACTGTCGGGCAAATCGGGCTTGGCCTTGCAGCGGTACAACTCGAACTTCCATTGCTGCAGCTCAGCAACGGCGCATTCCAAATCGCATGTCCATCCAAAGCCACTGCGGCCTTTGGCTCTCGGGATCTGCATCCGATAAAGGATGGCCTGCACAGATGATGGCGACCGGCCGAGATACGCGCCGATGGCCTTGTAGTGCATCCCGCCACGATACAGCAGGGTCATCCATGTGACGTAGGCTTGGTTCGAATCAGGACGGCGTATCCTGCCGAGGACCTGATATTTCTCGATGAGATCAGTAGGCCCAAGAACGCGGGGGATGTCGGAGGGAACGGTCGCGTTGCAAACGGCGACTGGATTCTCAGCCGGCCGATCCGAGTCAGCGACAACTGGCTCGGGAGAGGCGGCAGGTGCTGGCTTGCTAGACTTGACGACGCTCAAGAGGTTCAGGTCGCGCTGGCCGGGAACAGCGGCGTTCCGGCCCTTCCGGATGATCTTGCTGCGCGGGCTCGATGGGTCAGCAGACAGTTCGCCGTGTTCAGCGGGAACGATCGACACCACGTTGCCGGCTAACGTGGTCGGCTGCCTATCTGAAGATGACGGGCTACCCGCAGCGGGGACTGGGAAGCCGAAATCAGGCGCGGTGCGGTCGAGAAGACCTGCCTCGACCTTGTGAAGCATCTTGCGATCCGGGGTTGGAACGCCAAGGCGATGCATTTTCGACCGGACGCCCGCCGATGATCGGTCAAACGCGAGCCCGATGGATTCTGGGTGGATCCCGAGGCAGCGCCAGTAGATCGCAAGGCGCAGGTCGTCGTCGGACCAGGCGCGAGCGCCACCTTTCCGGCGCTGCTTGATGTGGGGAGTGGGAAGCTCAAGGCGGGCGAGGTTGAAATCCAGCGCCGCGATTGAGAGGCCGAGATAGGCGCAGACGGCCTCAAAGCCGACCCCAGCGCGGGTTAGCCCGGAGAGCAGGCCATCAAACGGGCAGACGAGCGTCGTGGCAACCGCTTGTAGGAGACGGACACTAACCTTTGGGTCTTCTTGGACCTTAACCGTCGCCGCCGACCGAGCCGACATGAACCTCTCCAGGAAAGCGTCTGGAGGGGTTTACCTGTTATAAAGAGAGTGTCAACCAGTAACTCTCGTTTTAATGAGAGTTCCCTGGGCGGTCGGCGCGCTTCCCGCTTCGGCTTTTGGCCGCGACAGCAGGTGTAGCCGTCTCCGCAGGTGATTGCACAGGGGTATGCGGCGTATCGACCGCTTTCCGCAGGCTCAGGACGGATTGCAGCTCAGTGAGCAACTCAGACCGCTGCTGTTGTTCGTCCAGAAGCAAGGCGCGTGTCTTATCCAGGAAAACCGCCAAGGCATCGTCGGCGGTTGTGGATGGTACGAGCGAGTCAGTAACGGGGAACAGGGTTCGAATGTCTAACTCTAAAGCTTCAGCAAGCGCACCGAGGGTCCGTAAAGTTATATTCGTTTTACCAGACTCTATCTCATGTATGTAAGAAAACCGAATACCCGCCTTCTCGGCCAATTCCTTCTGCGTCAACTTGCGTTTCTGGCGGGCTTCTTTCAAACGAACGGCAACGATTTCCAATAGGTGGTCTATACTCGCAGACGCTCCTTCTGCGTTATGAGACTTTTTCTCCATCAAGACGCAATTCCTCGTTTCTTCATCCGCTCGCCCGACGCCCGCTCGCAGCGGTGAGAGGCCGTGTAACTTATCGGGGAATGCAGCCCCGTGCCGCAATCCCCGTTTGCAAGACCCTAAGACATAATTTCTCGTATGTTACGCGAGGACCCAGATGCGCCGCTTCGTCACGACGTTCATAATCCTGTTTCCGCTTGGCGTATCTGCCGCGCGAGCCGATTTCGTGGTGACTGGCTCGCCGCCTCCCTCTCCATCGACCCCTGGTTCGCCAGCAGGTCCGCGGCCGGGAGCCCAAGGTGAACCCGTCAAACAGGATGGCGACGTTGCGACCATCACACCGGACAGTGAGGGGCCGCGGTTTAAGATCGCCCGAGGGTTTGGCAGTCAGGTGCCGCTCAGCTTCGCCGTCCGTCAGATAGTCCCCCGCGCTGTCAAAGTGGCCTACGGGCCAGGTGCCAGTCCGGATGCAATCGTAAGCTGGAAGGGAGGCGATGGCTGGAACCGGGTCCTGCTCCGTGCCGTCCATCCTCTTGGTCTGCGGCTCGTGATGACGACGATGGCCGTCCAAATACGAAAATAATGCCGCCGATTGGGCCAGCCGTTTGCAAGCGCCAGCGGCACAGTGCCGGCACTTAGTTGGTGAACAGGCAATGCCAAACTTTGAACAGCGCGCGGTGACAGACTGGCTGGAGGAGCTACGCCCCGACGACCAGGCTTCCTGGCCGCCACCGGTCCGGCCAATTGAGATGGTCGGGCAATCCCCGGAACGTCTCGTCGCGCTTGGCCAAGCACTGGACCAGCTTGCCCCCACGGACCTTCCAAGCCTCAGGGCGGCGCTCAGCGACGATAGTCTGGTTGCCGAGCTACGGTCTGTGATGGCCCAGCTGGGAGCGGCGCGAACGTTACGGCTGCTGCATTGGCTGGCGGAAATGGACGTGCCGAACTGCGCTGACATCATCGCAAGTCTCACGCAAGGCCAGGACGCAGGCGCTCGCGCGCTGCGCGCGACGATCGAGGCAGTCACTAGTGCGGCGATGGTCCGCCGCATGTTCGCGCCAGACAGAGTCGCCGCCATCGAACACGCGTGCCTGACCATCAAGGAGAACGTCGGATGAAGCGCCTCTCTGCCCTCGTGCTATGCGCGGCCCTGCCGGTTGCGGCCCTTTGCTCACCAGCATGGAGCCAGACCACAACAACGAACTCCACGGGCAGTGTCGGCTGCGCAGCTATCACGCAGGCCGCGGCCAATGGGCTCACAGCGCGCGTGGGGGCTGACGACCAGAGCATCAACCCGCCAATGTCGGTAACATCCCTGACCTGCCTGAACAACTTCTTCAACGGCGCAGGCCTGAACGTCGTCACCAATCTGCTCAATCCGGCCAACCTCTTGAACGCCGTCGAGATGCAAATCTGCAACCTGGTCAAAAACGAGTGGAATTCGCTCATTGGCAGCGCGCAATGCGGCCTGACCCTCACAGGCTTCAACTTTGGCTTCGGCGGGCTCGGCGGCGGATTGCAATGTCCCAAGCTCTCCTTCGGCGGCGGCGGTCCCCCGATCGGATCGATCGGCCTGGGGTCTGGCTCCGGCAGCGGCCTCTACATTCACGGGCAGGGATTGCCGCCGACCGGCTACGTGCCACCCGCAAACCTCCAGCCGGGCCTGTTTTGAGGAGTGTCCCCCATGAAAAAATCTTCACTCATAGCCACGACTGCGCTGGGAATGGTCGTCGGCGCGGTGCTCTTCAATGCGAAGACGGCACAGGCACAGTTTGCAGTGATCGACGTCGCAGCCATCGCGCAAGCGATCAAGAGCGTCGCCGCGGAGACGGGTATCCTCGATGTAATCACGGCCATGCAAACCGTGCAGCAGGCCATGAGCGACACAATGAAAGCGGTGAATACCGCGCTCGGAAACAACACTTATGGCGACACCAACACGCTCCTTATGCAGGGCTTCACTCAGAACGCGAACTATTCCAAAGCCCAGATCGGCGCCCTCCAACAGATCGCCGACGCCTCGAACACCGCCAACGCGCGTTTCTCGCGGGATATGCGGAATGCGCAAATCCGCGACGAGCAATCCGCCAGTCCGACGCATTGCGCCGCGATCGATGGAGGCGTGAGCACCCAGTCGGCCTCCGTGCAAGCGTTCGGCGTGGCCCAGACCATCGCCGCTGTCCATGATGCACGTGGCGAGGCAGGTGTCGGGATGCCGTCGCATTTTGGACAGGCGCAAGGCATCGCCTCGATGTCCGCCGAGCACCTAGGCCTCTACTGCAACGCCGACGACGCGGCGGCCAACCTTTGCACCATCAGCACCAACCCGGACGCAGACCAAAGAGCCTCGAACCTCCTGGGCAATGGTGCCTATGTCGACCAGAACGCCGTCAACACGGCAAAAGACGTCGCCGTCAACCTCGTCCAGCCAGTGGCACCGGCCGCACTTCGTGGTGATCAGCTCGCCTCCGTCGGAGGTCAGGATGCGGCTGTCCGCAGGCACAGCTACAACGCCCGGATGTCGCTGGCGCAGACTTTCATGGACAACGCCATCGGCATGCAGGTCCCATCGATCCCGCTGACCGCCACCCAGACCCAGTACATGCAGAACATGGGCCTGACCGTGCCAGCCAGCGGAAATGGGTCATGGTTGCAGGTGCTCCAAATTGAGGCGGAGCGACGGGTCAGCGATGTCGGCTGGCATAGCGCGCTGCAAAACATGCCGCCGGCCGCCGTCGAACGCGAGATGGCTCTCGAACTGGCGATGAACAACTACCTGCTGTTCCAGACCTACAAGATGAACCTGCAGCACGCGGCGATCAGCGCGACGCACCTGGCCGAGGATACAGATCGGCTATTCATGCCGACATCGAAGATGCCAACTCCCTCAATGGTCACGAATTAAGCGGCAACACGAAGCCTAGTTAAAGGAGCGCCCCCATGGCCGCGATACCCAGCAGCGAACCGGCCTTAATCCAACCTATAAGCCTGATGCCGCCTCCTCCAACGCTACCGCAAGCGCAAACGCCCGGGAGAGCTGAAGACGCGGCCGGCGCGCCCAAGACGACGCGCTCCGAAACCCAGGATCGACCGGAAGCACCCGTCAAGCAGGACAGCCAAGGCAAGCCGACTGGTGGCGAGAAGGACCCAATCCGTGAGCTACTTGATCGCCTGGATCGACTAGCACCAGCGACGGGTGATGCGGCTTTGATACGGGCGGTGCAGGGATTGAGCCAGCGCGGCGCCGATCAAGAGCAGCTCACACAGCCCACCTTCAGACACAACGTCGCCTATGCACTGCAGGACGTTGAGAAAGCACTAGGGAGACAGGAGCTACCGCCGGCCCTGAGATCAGAGATGACGCAGCTTGCTGGATCGGCTGTCGGCCTGGCCAACGAGCGGATGCTTGCCTTGATGGCTAGCACTGCGTCGATCCAAGACCGTTCCCTTGTCACCGAAATCCGAGAAAGGGGCCGTGAACTCGGTCTTCGTGCTGACCAAAGCGGTCCAGCGATCAACGGCGTCATCGACGTCTTGGAGAACAAGACGCGCCTGGCGGCTCGCCAGTCAGAACCGGAAGCCAATGTCCGATCGACAGAAGCCCGGGCACCAGATTCTGAAAGCCGGCGCTCAGCAAGCGCGCCGAGCAGTGCTCGAGAGGACCTTGAGACAACGGCAGGATCAACCAACGGTGCGAGAGTGAATGGCGGCCCGAGTGGAAACTCCAGCCTACCGGGCAATCAGGGTCAGGTAACAATCCAACACTCTGTGCTCGACACGCTGCTCCGGGGAATGCGGCCGGACGGCAATCAGCCCCAGCCGCCGTGGGAGCCGCCAGCAACACCTGTTTCGGACCGGCTTGCCGCCAGTGAGCGGCGATCCCAGACCCTGTCGGACGACCGAACGCTCGCGTCAGCAGAGCAACGCGGCCGGGCCGCGCTGGACGCTTTGCAGGGCTTTACCAACACCGAGGGCGCGGCCGTCATGGGTAAAATCCAAGCGGCAGCCAAGACCGAGCCGGGAGGACTACCCCAGGTTCTCTCTGAGATGCGCGATGGTGGTCGCTTTTCGGACCTACGCAAGCAGTTCGGCAACGCCCTGTCCGACGACGCAGGCTTCGCTTCAGCCTACGACAAGGCCGCCGGGGCGCTTGCGGCTTACGGCAAATCACGAACGGAGATCGAGCCGATCCTCGCGCGGCGGCCGGACGCAACAGCGTTCACACAACGCATGACCGAGATGGATGCTGAAATTGGCAAGGCGGCTGCCGCTACGCCGAGCAAGACGGAAGGCAGGAGCATAATGGAGGATCTAGCAAAACAAGCCGGCGAACTCCTGCAGCGTGCAGTCGACTCTGTCCGAGCGGCGTTCTCCCGAGCGCCTACGGCCGCAGCCTCGTCCTCGCCATCTCCAGGTCCATAACAGCGCACGTTTGCACGGACGCATGACAGGCTTCCGGAGTTACTCCCGCGAGGCCCGTCATGCGAAAGTCCTGGCTGCTCCCACTCGTCGTTGTCGCCGCCGCGTGCGCGCTGGCGGAACCGGCATTTGCGCAGGCAACCAACCCATACGACGTCAGTTGGGCCGCGCTCAATCCAGGCAATGACTGGGCCGCCCAGGTCATCCAGTCACTATTTCCGGTGACCGGCACTACCGCTGCCCCAGGAATCTCCCCGGGGCAGGAAACGACGGTCATCCAGCAGATCGTCGGACAGCTGACCGGCTTCGTGGGAGCCATTGCCTGCGCCTTCGTCGTTTACACGACCATCATGGGCATCCACCGCGCGGCCGAGAGCTCGCGGATACTGGGACAGGGCCAGAGCTGGATGTTCGTTGTCCGCGTGGGGTTCGCAGGCATCATGATGTTCCCCTTGGGTGGGGGGTTTTCGGCGGGCCAGGCGCTAGTCATGCAGGCGGCCATGGCCGGCGTCGGCATGGCCAAAGCCGTGTATACCAACGCGATCCAGGCCGTCGGGCCAGACGCAGCCGTCATCGCCACACCGATGATTCCTGGAACGCAGTCAATCGTATCGGGCCTGATTGCCAGCGAGCTATGCATGGCGCTGGTGAACCAGGCCGGCAATAACGGCAACCAACCACTAATCCCGACGCCGACGGCACTGACGGGGCAGACCAACTCGGGCGCTGCAGGCCTGAACTCCAGCTACATCACCTATCGGTATTCGCTCTCGCAGGGTGACGAGTCTGGCAATCCTGCCTGCGGCACGGTCAGCCTCGCCGGCTCGCTGAACGGGGCGCAGACCATTGCGGGCGTCTCCGTCGACATGGCTGCGGTCCAAGGTGCAGCACTCAACAACGTAATCAACACCATCCGTCCGCAGGTCACTAGCGTGGCGCAGAACTTGTGGCAAAATAAAACCGCCGCATCACTTGCTCCCCTGCAAAACATCTACACGAACGCAGTGCAGGTTTATACGCAGAATCTGACATCAGCAGCGACGTCTATTTCTTCCCAACTGAATACGGCTGTTGCGGCAAGCGCGACTGCAGCACGCAACGGCCAGTCTGACCTGCTCGCGAACGAAGTTCAGCAATCGACCCTCGGGTGGACGGCAGCTGGCGCTTATTACCTGCAGATCGCGAAGCTGAACGCGTCGACGCTCTCGCTGCTGAACGCGACGCCGATCACCACGTCACCGACCTATGACGGCATTCCTCAAAGCCTGAGCATCGATCTCGCCCCGCTTGAAACCGCGGCGACCCAATTCATGACCACGCTTGATGCGATCGTGCAGTCGTCCGACGCCACCCGGACGCCGAACGGCACGCCCTACACCCTGGCAGACGCGAAGAGCGACGCGCAGGGGCCGAACGTGCTGGAGCAGCTCTTCAACAAGCTGAACCTGACGAACGCCGCCTTCCAGACGATCGCGGGCTTCCTCCTGCCGCAGGCCCAAATATGGTCGGACCCTTTCGGCGGGCTGATGTCGATGGGGCAGAAGCTGATGAACATGAGCCTGGCTGCCATGGGTGTGGCCGGGCTCCTGGCATCGGCCACGACTTCGACCGGTGCGGCAATCTGGGAGTTCTTCACCCTGAACTGGGGAGGCGCTGCGGCCACAATCGGCGGCCACGCGATCATGAGCTTCTTTGGGGCGCCCATCTTCGCCGCCCTGCTGGCCTTGCTGATCCCGGGCATCGTCATCGCCTACGTCCTCCCGATGATCCCCTACGTGATCTGGATGGCGGGCGTCGCCGGGTGGATAATCCTCGTGTGCGAAGCAATGGTGGCGGTGCCGCTCTGGATGCTCGCCCACATGACAGTGGGAGGAGACGGCTTGCACGGCCGCGCCATCGAGGGATGGAGCTTGCTGTTCAACGTCGTATTCCGGCCGACCCTGATGGTGATCGGCCTGTTCATGGGCTACTTCGTGTTCGACTGCATGAGCTGGCTGATCCGGGAGTCCTTTGGGATTGCAGTCGGGTTCGTGCTGCAGAATGGCTGGATCGTGACAAACTTCATCGGTCTGGTCGTGCTTCTGTCCATATTCGTCATGACCCATGTGGTCGCGGCGTTGATGAGCTTCCGGATGGTCACTCTGCTACCACACCACCTGCCTCGCCTGATCGGCTTCACCTCGGCCAACCGCGTCGACATGGACGCTTTCCAGCAACAAGCGGCCTGGAGTGTCGGCGGACAAGTTGCTGGTGGTGCGCAGAAAGCCATTTCTTCTGGATCACGTGATTTCGGTTCTGCGGTCGGGCAGTTGCGGAGCAACCCAACAGGGCTTATTTCTGGCCTTAGAAGCGCGTCAAGCGGTGAGGAAGGCGGAGGTAGCGGGGGTATGGACAGCACCCTGCGAGCCACCACTCAAACACCTCCCGAGGGGAGTGGTGAAGATGTCTGACTTTGGTGGCCTGGGTGGAGCGTTGATGCTCGGCCAGCAACTCGAAACCTACAAATGGGAAGACCATCGCCGGCGTGCTCGCGAGGGGAACGCCCTGGCGGCGAACAATGCCGCTTGGCAGAACCAATACGATAATCTTGTAAACCAGTATAATCGGCTGCTGAACGACGCGAACCGCTTGGCTGATGTCCATGACAAAGAGCGCGCCTTGAAGGACAGAGAGATTGCGGAACTTCGGGCAGCCAATGAGGCGCATGAAAGCGGGGCCAAAGTAGCCGCAGCCGAGCTGGCATATGCGAAGGATTCGTTGAAAATGCTGAGAGGGCTCGTGAAGCAGTTGTATCCAGACATCTACCAGGACGATGGCCAGAACGATTAGCGCTCCGTTTGCACCGTGGCGACGCATCCTGATCTCCATTTCCATGGAGACCAACGGTGCGTCGCATCCTCCTCTGCTTTCTGATCCCTTTGGGCCTCGCCGCCTGTTCGGGTGGTCCGAACATCAAGTCCGCCAAGGACTATAGCGCGCCGCCGGCTCCACCCGTTCGGAACCCCCTCTACAATCCCTATGCGGCCTACGGCGAGGCCAACGCGACGTGGACACCGCCCGTGTTCAACCGCGACGGCACCATCACGAAACCCGCAGAGCCGGCATCGCAATCCGACCGCCCGGAATACGAGTTCGCTCCGTGGGCTACCGGGGCATCCGGCGGAAGCCGCTTCGCGCCACCCGGGACGTTCTAGCCCGTCCCGCTTCTCCCTCCCTGACACTGGTGGAGGCTCGAGGCCTTCCCTGGAGGCCATATGCTCGACATCCTTTCTGGCCTTCGGGCAGTCATCGCCGTGATGCTGGTGGGCAATCTGCTGATCGTCTGCCACGAATTCGGACACTTCCTGGCCGCCCGTTGCCTAGGGGTTCGGGTGCTGCGTTTCACCATTGGGTTTGGACCGGTCCTCGCGCGACGAGTAGACGCGAAGGGCACAGAATGGACCCTCTCCCTTCTTCCCGTTGGTGGATATGTCGGTTTCGAAGGTGAGAACGACGTCACCCGGTCAGGATCATATGCCGCCAGGTCGCCCTTGGCTCGGATGGTGATCATCATCGCAGGGCCGGCCGCAAACCTCGGGGTGGCGGTGATCGTGTTCGTCCTGCTTCTGACAGTGGTTGGCGCGCCAGGCTTCCTGCCGGTCGCCAGCGTGGTCGTGCCCGGCGGCGCGGCGGATCGCGCCGGCTTCCATATTGGCGATCGGGTGCTGACAATGGATGGCCAGGAGATCGCGACCTTCGAGGACATGCGTCCAGGGCTGCGGGGTAACCCGGACAAGACGCTGCACCTGACGATTGACCGGGGCGGCCGGTCACTTGATCTCTTCCCCCACCTCGCAGCAGGCCAGGAAGACGGAAAGACGATCGGCGTGCTTGGCATCAAGAGCCTTGAGCCAGTTCGCCAGGCCCTTTCAGTGAGCCATATTGCCTTGAGAGCTGTCGGCAAGACTTGGCAGGCTATCGCAGATTCAGTTCAGGGCATCGCGACGGTGATCCTGCATGGACAAGGAACAGAACACGTTGCCGGTGTGGTAGGTGTCGCCCAGCTCACAGGCCAAGTCGCCCAAGAGGGAATCGGACCGTTCCTTGCCCTCGTCGCTATCCTCTCCGCCAATCTCGCGCTGATGAACCTGCTGCCGATCCCGGTCCTCGACGGCGGAGCACTGTTATTCTGCGCGGCAGAGATGGTGCTGCGGCGCCCACTTCCGTCTCGGGCACAGGCCTTCTGCACCCGTGCGGGTGTAGCGGTCCTCGCCACGCTGTTCATGCTGACCACGCTGCATGACCTGGCTCGCACGGATCTGTTCCGCTGGCTCGCCGGCCCTTAAGTCGGCCGCCGGCGGCAAGGCCAGCGGCCGAACAGACGGCACTCACCTCGGCCAGAAGTGGTCCGAAGTTGCGAGATACTCGCGCCAGCTCGCCAGCTTCCCCGAGCGGATCTGGAAGTTCAGCAACGCATTGTAGAAAGCCATGAGGAAGAACACGGCGCAGAAAGGCAGGAAGTAAAGCGCCGACATTACGCGCGTGGTGGTCCACGGTGATGAAAGCGCGTGCCACATCCACCCGAACAGAAAGAGTAAACCAAGCGCGAGAGCGGAGTATGCGATACGGGCCGTCTGAACCCGGCGCGCCGCGAGCATTGCCTCGAGCTTGTAGACCGGCATGCCGTAATTAAAGGCGGTCGCCTGAAGGTCGAACGCGCTCTGTCTCTGGGTCGTGAAGCGCTTATCCTTGTCAGGACCAGTGCGAAGAATGCCGACCAAATCGCCGATAAGAGACCAGCTGCGCTTGATCCGGTAGGCGCCCGTCCAGGCAAACGGGGCGGCCATAAGCCACCCCGTACCGTGAAACAGCTTGCCGAAAAACGACCGCTTTCGGCGGGGCGGCGGCTCCTCCTCGCCGGACTGGCCGGAATTTTTAGCGCCGAGCTGCACGGTCAACTCCCAATCGAGGAGATGAGCGCATCGATGCTGGTGGGCACCCCATCGATCCGCCCTTCTGTGCCGTCCTGCTTCTTCCAAATCAGTGTCGGTGTGCCCTGTAGCCCGATCGCTTGAGCAATGGCGCCGTTTGCCTGCAGGCGCTCGGCCGCGGCGGGATTAGGGGGATCGTTTACGCTGCCAGCCTGCCAGGCCGACACGAGCTGATCCGACGATTTACTCAGCAAGGCAAGAGCGCTCTTGGTGCTCTGGCCATTATCCTCATAGTCGAGCACCGAGATCGGGATAATCGACAGCTGCAGCTTCCCAGCCACAACGAACGGGTGGAGCATCTGATACGCACGCACGGAGTAGATGCATTGCGGATCGATCACCATCCAAAGGTGTGGCGCGGAGGCTGGGCCGACGGTTCCAGAACTAGCTTTCTGGACAAGAGGTAGAGCTGCGGCACCGGCTGCGCCAGGCGCGCCGCCGGAATTGCCGGCCGGTATGTCCCCAACGGTCACGGTCGGAATCGCGCCGGGCACGTTCTTCACCTGGTCGCGCGTCAGGTCCTTGCCTGCGCTATCCCATAGAACGCCGGGGATGACGCGTTCCTTGTCAGGGGTGACATAAAACACCTGGAACTGCGCGCCGCTGCGGACAAAAAGCGTGTCCATGCCGTGTTGACTTGCAAGCGGCATGACATTGCCTCCAGCAGCGGTCGTCAGCTGCGCGGATGTCAGCTCGGTCAGCGCCCCCGACACGGCCGCCTGACCATCAGGTGTGATCTGGAAGATCATGAACTGGTCGCCGTTGCGGGCGGAAATGGTGTGCATGCCGTGCGACAAACCAAAGTCCGACACAGTGGCGCCTGCCGCGGCAACATGCTGGACGAACGGAAGAGCTGCTACCGATGCCGGAACCTTAACCGTAATTTCGCCGGCTGCGGGCTGAGGTATTTGGAGGACTGAAGGCTGCGAAGGAGGCGGGGACGCGCCTTGTGAGGCTTGCCGGTCTGCAACCTGGATCGCGCCGGCATTCGGCAAGGTGCATTGCGGCGTACCCGCAAAGGCCGCGGAGGACACAGCACCGAAGATCGTGCTGCACAGTAGCAAGGCTCGCATGGTTGGGCTCCAATCGAGAGGAGCCCAGAGAATGCCGCCCTAGTTTGCGAACGGAGCGTCCGTTGTATCGGCTCGGGGGCGGGTGAACCAAGAAAGCGGATTGCGACGCTCCGGGCTGCGCCCTTCGGGCGACTGCGTGTCACCATGTATATGATGGCAAGAACAGCCATGGGCAGCATCGTCCTCAAGCAGCGCCAACGCTTCGGTCAACACTTCGAATGAGAATGCTGCCACGTTCGCATCATCGACGGAGAACCACTCAGCCATGAGATCCAGGACCTGCTTCTTCGCGTGCAAAGCTTCCTTCGTTCGAGCAGGAAACGAGCGAACCTGCCCAAATGCCTTGTCGCGCTGCTCGCGAAGTTCCGGGCAGTTTTCGATTCCACTATCTGCCGCCGCAGCCAAGGCAGAATGTGCATCATGAAAAGCCATGCAAGCCCTTATCACGCAGCAAACACTTGACGAAGGGAGCGGAGAAACGGAGCGCTCAGGTGCGACATATTGATTGCCGTCTTGCATGCCACTGTCGCGCTTAGCGGATGGTTCTCCGTCCCACGGCAACTCCACGTCTTCCGCGATATCTGATGGTGTAGAGGTGGTGAGCTGTCGGCGGCCGCTCAGGAACTGAAACATCATTACGGCTGCCTCGCCTCCCGTTGGACCTGTATCGGTCTGTTGTTGTTTGTCGGCAAAAGCGGACGCTTTCTTGACCGGCGCTGCGCGGGTATTTTGGCCGACCAAACAAGTCTTCCCAGATCAGAGTCAGAACTCAGCGCCCGTGTCCAAATAAAGACTTTTGCCCGTTCGGGATTGCTTGGGACTTGGAGCAGGAGAGGCGTAAACCCGATCATTCGTCACCGCTGTATTCACGTACTCATGACCTTCATACTGACGCAATCGCGACGCAGAATGCAACCACGCTGGCTTGGTGAGCTTATGAGGTCGATTGCATAACAGAACAAAACTGCTGATCGCAGGCGAAAGCATCGGCAGGAACTCCACGTCAAGCCGGTAACCGATAGCCAGAGGACGGCTAGCGACCCATAGCTAACCATGAGAACAGGAAGTGAACAAGCCTGCGGTGGGTGTTAAGTTGTCACTTGTGGATCGAGGGTCGGTTGCATTTAAGGCCGCTCAGCGCGACGGGATGGTCGTTCTGGCTCCCTACACCCACTGCGCTCTCCGGCTCCTCAGCAATGCCGCTGGGCGTGTTGATCAAGTTCACTCCAATTCTAGAAGCAGCCCTGCCGAGGACACTCGACGAGGTGCCGGTGAGGCCTGCCTGTCCGGCGAACCCGGTCGAAGCTGGGTATCCTTGAAAGCTGGGTACCCTTGACTCATCGTTACCTCTCCACAAATATGGAGACATGGAAAAGCCGGATGCGATAGCGGCTCTCGCCGCCCTTGCTCAAGACACTCGCCTCGATGTGTTCCGCCTGCTGGTCCAGGCGGGCGGGGAGGGGATGCCGGCGGGCCAGATTGGCGAGCGCCTCGGCCTGCCGTCGGCCACCCTCTCCTTTCACCTCAACCAGCTCCGTCACGCCGGCCTGGTCACGTTCCGGCGGGAAAGCCGGTCGCTGATCTACGCAGCCGAGTACGAGGCCATGAACAGCCTGCTGGCCTACCTGACCGCGAATTGCTGCCAGGGCGATCCGGGAGCGTGCGGCGTCGGCACTTGCGACACCACGGCCATGGTCAAACCCAAGGGAAGGAGCACACGCCAATGAAGCGCCTGCACGTCCATGTCTCGGTTGATGACCTGGCCCAATCGGTCCGGTTCTATTCCACGCTGTTCGCGGCCGAACCCGCCGTCACCAAGGCCGATTACGCGAAGTGGCTGCTTGACGATCCCCGTGTGAACTTCGCCATCAGCGCCCGCAGCGGCGGCGCCGGCCTCGATCACCTCGGCATCCAAGTCGAGACGCAAGCCGAGCTGCAAGAGGTCTATGGCCGCTTGCGCCAAGCCGACCGACCGGTGCTTGATGAAGGTGCGACAACCTGCTGCTACGCGCAGTCAGAAAAGTCTTGGATCACCGACCCGCAGGGTTTGTCCTGGGAGACCTTCCTGACGACGGGCGAAAGCACCGTCTATGGCGACAGCGCCGATCTGAGCGCAATCCGCACCACGGCCGCCGTCTGCTGCACCCCTGAGACGCCGCAGGGCGCGTGCTGCGCTCCGAAGCCAGAGCTGGCCGCGGCCGCCGCCTGCTGCGCGTCCTGAAAGGGCGAGCATCGTGCCCCATCCCTACAACGTCCTGTTCCTCTGTACCGGCAACTCGGCGCGCAGCATCCTGGCGGAAAGCCTGCTCACTTCACTCGGACAGGGCCGGTTCCGGGCCTACAGCGCTGGCTCGCACCCGAAAGGCAACGTGCGCCCCGAGGCGCTGCGCTTGCTCAGCGGCCTCGATATGCCAACCGAAGGGCTCCGATCGAAGTCCTGGGAGGAGTTTGCCGGGCCGGACGCGCCGCACATGGATTTTGTGCTGACGGTCTGCGACGACGCGGCAGGCGAGGTCTGCCCGGTGTGGCCAGGCAAGCCGATGACGGCACATTGGGGCATCCCCGATCCTGCCGCCGTGGATGGGTCGGACGCCGAGATCGCGCACGCCTTCAACGAAGCGTTCCGCATGCTGGAGCGTCGCCTCAAGATTTTAGTGGCACTCCCAATGACGAGCCTCGATGCCATGGCGATCAAGCGCGAGCTGGATGCGATTGGCGGCGCTGTGCCGGCATGAGTGCGACGCAAGCCCTTGGCCGCCCTGCTGCGCCAGCAATGGGTGTCTTCGAGCGATGGCTGACGCTGTGGGTGGCGCTGTGCATCGTCGCCGGCATCGCACTCGGCCAGCTCATGCCCGCTCCGTTCCACGCTCTCGGCAATCTGACCGTGGCACAGGTCAACTTGCCGATCGCGGCCTTGGTCTGGCTGATGGTCATCCCGATGCTGCTCAAGATCGACTTGGCAGCGCTCGGCCAGGTGCGCGCGCACTGGCGCGGCATTGCCGTCACCGTGGGCGTGAACTGGCTGGTTAAGCCGTTCAGCATGGCGCTGCTAAGTGCGATCTTCATCGGCTGGCTGTTCCGGCCGTTGCTGCCGGCTGGCCAGGTAGACAGCTACATCGCCGGGCTGATCCTGCTCGCCGCTGCTCCCTGCACGGCAATGGTGTTCGTGTGGTCGAACCTGCTGGACGGTGAGCCGCATTTCACGCTGAGCCAGGTCGCGCTGAACGACACCATCATGGTGGTAGCCTTCGCGCCTCTGGTGGGCCTGCTGCTCGGCCTCTCCTCCATTACGGTGCCCTGGGGCACGCTGATCCTGTCCGTGGTGCTCTACATTGTCGTGCCGGTCATCGTGGCGCAGCTCTGGCGGCGTGGGCTGCTGGAGAGCGGGCCAGCCGTCCTGGCGCGGACGCTGGCCGTGCTCGGCCCGGTGTCCCTGGTCGCGCTGCTCGCGACCCTGGTACTGCTGTTCGGCTTGCAGGGCGAGCAAATCATCGCCCAACCCCTCGTGATCCTGCTGCTGGCGGTGCCGATCCTGATCCAGGTCTATTTCAATGCGGGTTTGGCCTACCTGCTGAACCGCCGCGCCAAGGTGGCTTGGTGTGTGGCCGGACCTTCCGCCCTGATCGGCGCCAGCAACTTCTTTGAGCTGGCTGTGGCGACCGCCATCGCGCTGTTCGGCTTCCAGTCCGGTGCGGCGCTGGCGACCGTGGTCGGTGTGCTGATCGAGGTGCCGGTGATGCTGTCCGTCGTCGCCATCGTGCGGCGAAGCAGGAGCTGGTACGAGCGGGGCGCCGCGTGATGGCCAGCAACGTTACGATCTATCACAACCCAGCCTGCGGCACGTCGCGCAACACGCTGGCGATGATCCGCGCGACCGGCACTGAGCCGGTGATCATCGAGTATCTCAAGACGCCGCCAAGCCGTGCCGATCTGCTGGACCTGGTCCGGCGCATGGACGTCCCGCTCCGCACCATGTTGCGGCAGAAGGGCACACCCTATGCAGAACTAGGGCTGGGCGATCCGGCGCTGTCCGACGACGCACTGCTGGATGCAATCGAGGCGCATCCCATCCTCATCAACCGGCCGATCGTCGTCACGCCGAAGGGTGTCCGTCTCTGCCGGCCCTCAGAGATGGCGCTGGAGCTGCTGGACGCTCCGCTGCCGTCCGATTTTCTCAAGGAGGACGGCGAGCGCGTCGCCGCGCAGCCGATCTGATGCCGGACGGGCCATTGAACGCCGGGAGCGAGCCGATGCCTGCGCTGCGCCGGGAGCTGTTGGGGCCGCCGGATGCAGTACGTCTCGAACCGATCGCCCGCGCCGAACATGCGCCGCGCATCCTGCTTTTGTATGGCAGCCTGCGGGAGCGGTCTTATTCGCGCCTGCTGGTCGAGGAAGCGGATAGGCTGCTCCGCCTGATGGGCGCGGAAACGCGCATCTTCGATCCTCGCGAGCTGCCGATCGCCAACAGCACCGGGCCGGACCACCCCAAGGTGCAGGAGCTGCGCGCGCTGTCGCTGTGGTCCGAAGGCCAGGTCTGGTGCAGCCCGGAGATGCACGGCGCGGTGACCGGCGTTTTCAAGAACCAGATTGATTGGCTACCCCTGGAAATCGGCTCGGTGCGGCCGACGCAAGGACGGACTCTGGCCGTGATGCAGGTGTCCGGCGGATCACAAAGCTTCAACGCGGTGAACACGCTGCGCCTACTGGGCCGATGGATGCGGATGTTCACCATACCAAACCAGTCGAGCGTCCCGCGCGCCTACGAGCAGTTCGATGACGCCGGGCGCATGAAGCCATCCGCGAATTATGACCGCGTAGTGGACGTGATGGAGGAGCTGCTTCGCTTCACCTGTCTGCTGCGAGATCGCGGCGACTACCTCGTCGACCGCTACAGCGAGCGCAAGACAACCTTCGAGCTGCCCGCACTGTGACAATGCTGACCGAGCGCAGGGGCGCCGTGGTCCTGGCGCTCGGCACGGCTCAGACGCTGGCTTGGGCCAGCAGCTACTATCTGGTCGCCATCGTCGCGGACCCGATCGCCCGGGAGCTCGGTATATCGGCGACCGCCGTTTTCGCCGCCTTCTCGGCGGCGTTGCTGCTGTCTGCTGTGCTAGGTCCGGCGGTTGGACGAGCGATCGATCATCGTGGCGGCCGAGGCGTTCTCTGCCTGTCAAACCTGGTCTTCGCCGCAGGGCTCGCCTTGCTGGCTGCCGCACATGGGCCGGTGCTGCTGACCGCTTCGTGGTTGGTGATCGGCTTCGGCATGGCGCTTGGCCTATACGACAGTGCGTTTGCGACCCTAGCTGGGCTGTACGGGCAGGGCGCGCGGGGTGCGATCACCGGCATCACGCTGATTGCAGGGTTCGCCAGCACGGTTGGATGGCCCCTGACCACGCTGTTCTCCGACATCGTGGGATGGCGGGGCGCCTGCCTTGCCTGGGCTGCCCTGCATCTGATTTTTGGATTGCCGCTGAACAGCTTCCTCGTGCCATCAGCACCTCCGCCGCTGAAGGAAGCGAAGCTTGCTGATGGCGAAGAAGTCGCCGCGCCCAAGCTGGCGATGGTGCTTCTGGCCTATGTTTTCGCCGCGACCTGGGTGGTCAGCACTGGCATGGCGGCGCATCTCCCGCGGGTTCTGCAAGCGGCAGGCGCAAGCACATCAGGCGCCGTTGCTGCGGCGGCCTTGATGGGACCGGCACAGGTTGCCGCTCGCTTGATCGAGTATGGCGTGATGCGCCGGGCGCACCCCCTGATCTCCGCGCGGATTGCGTCGGTGCTTCACCCGATCGGCGCCCTGATGCTGGTTCTGATCGGAGGCCCGGCAGCCTCTCTATTCACCGTGCTGCATGGGGCCGGCAACGGGCTGTTGACCATCGCCAAAGGCACGTTACCACTCGCGTTGTTTGGACCTTCCGGATACGGGCTGCGAACCGGGCTGCTGTCCGCACCGTCACGCGTGGCACAAGCCGGCGCACCACTTCTATTCGGTTTGTTGCTTGATCAGGTCGGCCTGGGAGTTCTGGTCTTTTCCTCGGTGCTTGGGCTCGCCTCGACGGGGGCTCTTCTGGCGCTTCGGCCATCGAAGACGATTGCACGAAATATCAGGCCACCTGAGGATCATACAACCCGAGAAACAGGTCGCCCATCGCCAACCTGCGCCGGTAGGTGATCCATCTCTGTGCGCGATGATGGAGTCGATCGTGCAGCATGTGACAACGCTGGCAGAGGCTTTTCAGGTTGGCCAGCCGGTTATTCGAGGGATCGCTGTCCAGGTGCGCAGCGGCAAGGACCACGCGTGTGACGCGAAAGCGGGTGGCCTCTACCAGGTCCGGCCAGCCCGCTGGCCGGCCGCGCCGATCTCGCCATGTTCCCGCCTCCTCATCGAACCAACGCCCGTCCGGCAGACATCGGAGTTTGACCAGGTGCGGTCGGCAGCATGACTGACACTTGCCGCCGGCTCATTCGAACCGGACCCGCTGGCTCAGCTCTCGCCAGTGTGGTGGGTATAGGTGCCGCAGCTCCGGGCGGATCGGCACGCTACACCTTCCCATCGGTAGCAGCCGCGGCCGCGCGAGGCTTGCGGCCTGGTGCGCGCGCTTTCGACACTTTGGCCGAAGTGGCGGCGATTGCCACAGCCCGTGATCGGCCGAGCGCGCGGTAGAGCGTGGTTCGTCCAACTCCAAGGCGAGAGGCGATCTCTTCCATGGTCAGCAGCCGGTCTGACATGAGCCGTGCCGTATCGAGACCATCAGCAGATGAGACGCGGGCACAGCCAATCAGCACGGCCGCGCCAGCATTAGGCAGGGCAGGAGGAAAAGGAGCGCGATGTTTCGTGCCGGAAGCCATCACCGATTCTTCCACTGGTACGCTGGTTTCGCAACATAGTTTCGGCACGGTTATGGGCCTGAAAAACAGACCTTCGAGCACTGCGCGCCTATCATGCCGGAAATCCTGGTTACCCGAACAATATCGAAAGTTAAGCATCCGCGTAGTAAGCGTTTTGCTTTGCTCTGCCTTGCCTTGCCTCGCCTTGCCTTGCCTTGCCTTGCCTTGCCTTGCCTTGGTTTATTTATCATGCTCGCTCGATCGAGAGTCGTCCACGCATGATTTCTAACTTGTAAGTCCTCGCCGATCTCGGCGTCGCACTCACTCAAAATAAACGCGCGGATTGGGCACTAGTATTCGACGCACAATGCCGCGCAGATGCACTTGGACCTCGTCGAAGGCGGGGAAATTCGACTGACAAGGCTGCGTTCATCATAACGCACGAGTGTTGGCATCCCACATCGCAACCGCTGCCGACGATGCCTCAACGCCAACTAGCCGTTCGCGCACGGTTTCGACAGCAAGCGTGGCTGCGAGCGGCTTGGCGAGCGGAGCCCAGAAGAGGCATTGGCTGACGAAGTCGCCCCAACCCATGAAGATGGTCATACTGATGCCAAGTTCTGACGCCCAATGGCCGAGCTCTCGGACCGATATCGGCTGCTGGTTGGCAAAGACCAACACCATAGCCGCCTCTTGAACACCACGGTCGACACAAAGCCGCCCAAAGATCGCCACGTCCGAGAATTGGACAGGCTTGTCCCGCACTTCGAAGGCCTTCTCGAACACCATTGTCCTGCCATCGGCGACCTCAGCAGCAAGCACCGCCACATCACCAGGATAATGCCGCGAAGGATCGTTGATACGGCCGCTTTCCACCCGGCCAGTGCCAGCGACGACATCGAGGAGGCCCGCGGCAACAGCTTGTGCCCGACGGCCGCCCTCAGAGTCGGCGGCGACAAGTCCCTCAATGGCTACGAGAAGCTTTTCTGGCGTTACGCCGGTCAGGCCATCAGCTGCCCCATATCGGCGCTGATATCCCCGCCTGACTGCGATAAATGCCCGAAGTGCTTGCCGAGATGTAATTGTACTTGCATTTTCAAGCTCCGCGATCAGCCCGAGCATAAAGTCGAAAGCCGTGCGGCCGCCAGCGTGGACGGGTGTATTATCGCCAAGCTGGTTCATGCGGAAGTAGGGCTGGTTGTTCAGCGGTTCGCGACCACTGACACCGAGACTGAAACCGAGCTCGGCCGATAGCGGCACGAGCACAGAATGGCAGAGCGAGCGGGCTGAGTAGGCGTTAGGTCTGTTTGTGGCATGGGTTGGCTTGATCGCTCTCAAGTCAACGCGTTCGTCGACCGACTTGGCCAAAATTTCCGTACCAAGGAAAGCAATATGAGTTTTCGACACTCCGGTTTCGCAGAGCTGCGAAAGTTTTTCGATCTTCGCCAACCAGGCCGTATCGACAGGACCAACAAGCGACGACGCCGCCTCTTCCCGAAGGACTTCCGCGGCCACCTTCGTATCTATTTTTATGGGCACTGATTAGCTGCAGTTTCGCCTTCGAGCACGAGCAGTTCGCCGGGCGTGCAATTGCAAGCTAGGCAGATGCGCTCGACTGTAGCGAGCGTTGCATTGTAGCCCCTTCGCGAGCCGAGAGACTGCAGGGCAGCCACGGACAGCCCTGTCTCGGTCGCTAACACATCGTAGGTCATCCTCCGCCCGGTCTTTTCCGAGAAAGTATGCATCACCTCCCGTAGCCTAACCCGCAGATGGGGGCCGGATTGTATTGACAATACAAGTTCTCTCATCCTAGCTTTACGTATCGCCTCAGGTGCTACGCTAGCAAAGGTTTTAGGAGTCTGCATGAAGGCTGTCAGCTTGTTCACCGGCATAGGGGGCTTGGATTTCGGTTTTGAAGCCGCCGGCTTCGAGACACGCGTCGCCGTGGAAATCGACCGTCATTGCTGCAAGGCCATCCGTCTTAACCGCCCTGATTGGTCAGTTGTCGAGGGCGACGTCAACGCCGTAGCTCCCTCGAATGTGCTTGACCAGGCCGGTCTGGCAGAGGGCGAGCCGGACGTGCTGATCGGAGGGCCACCCTGCCAGCCCTTCTCAAAATCAGGCTATTGGGTGCGTGGTGACACGCTCCGGCTTGACGATCCGCGTGCGGGAACTTTGGCTGGCTATCTGCAGATGCTGCGTGGCATCCGTCCCCGCGCTTTCTTGATCGAGAATGTCGGCGGCCTGGCCTATGCGGACAAGAACGAGGGTCTGCGGTTTATCCTTGATGGCGTGCGCCGCATCAACGCCGACACCGGAACGAACTATCGAGTGTCGTGGAAGGTCCTCAACACGGCTGACTATGGCGTCCCGCAAATCCGGGAACGTACCTTTTTGGTGGCGGCACGGGACGGGCGGGAGTTTCGATTTCCAGAGCCCACCCATAACGGTCTAACGCCCCAAGGCGAAGCTGATATGTTTGGCGCGGCTGAGATGCAGCCCTATCGCACGGCATGGGACGCGATCGGACACCTTTCCGAGCCGCCTGACGACGAGCGGAGGAAACTGGAAATCGGTGGCGCGTGGGGCGACCTGCTGCCGTCCATACCCGAAGGAGAAAATTATCTCTGGCATACCGAACGCAAGGGTGGCGAGCCGCTCTTCGGCTGGCGCACACGCTACTGGTCCTTTTTGCTGAAGCTGTCCAAGCGGCTTCCATCGTGGACAGTGCAAGCCCAGCCCGGCAGCGCTATCGGCCCGTTCCACTGGAGAAACCGTAGGCTGACCTTTGAAGAGCTGTGCCGCATCCAGACTTTCCCGTGTGGATTGCATGTCGACGTTGGCAGAACCGAAATGCAGCGAATGCTGGGTAATGCCGTGCCCTCTCTGATCTCCGAGGTGCTCGCCCGCGCGATCCGAGCCCAGTTGCTGGACGCACCGGTGTGTGGCGAATTGCGCCTGCTATCTCCCATGCAATGCCGGGTCCCGCCGCCTGAGCCTGTCAAGCCGGTCGCTCAGAAATATCGCCATTTGATCGGCGCTCATGCTGCCCACCCGGGAACAGGCAAAGGGCGGGCGGCAGTGCGGCGCATAGCCGAGCAGGAAAGCAAAGCAGCCTGATGGAAGAGCCAGCCAACGACAGCAGCGGCGAACGTCGGTGGATCGTTCTGACGGGGGATGGACGCTATGTCACGCTCGGTCGCCACAGTGACCCTTCGACAGAAGAAATTGATCGCGCTGAAGAGGGCTTGCGTCAACAAGGCCTGGCAGGTTGGCTGGCAGTTATGCAGGGCAACCCACATGCTGGAGCCGTCCCCCACCTTATGGAGGTGCGACCCCTTGCAGATCCGGCCGGTTCTTTTGAGTCCGCTACTGCGGCCTGCGTCAGGGATATCCTCATGAAGCGTCAGGATGCTGGCCTAAAACGACGGTCTAGGCTTGGGGAAGTAACTCAGTCGAAACTTAAACCTGACCGCCTCTGACTTAAGTTTTACCAACCAGAGGGAGGCCTCGCTAATATGCTTTCAATCCTCGCAGCCGATCTCCGATTAGCTCCGCAAATTTGCTCATTATTCGCGGCAAAACTCAGAATCGGTTAAAGTTTAACACCCAATCGCGTTTGCTCTCGTGTAATCTTTAGCTGCGCAGGACTGGTGGCGTGCTCTTAAGAGCGACTGGCGTTCAGCCTTAACCACTCAAATTCGTCGAGTCCTACGCGGCCGAATTGTGATGACAGCTGATGGGCAACTCGTTGCGCCGCAGATGGGCGCATTTCACCCAACCACTCGAATGATCTACCTTCCACGTCTTGAAATCGGAAGCCGTCAGCTTCTCGTGTCCCGCGGACAAAGTCCGCGCCTGTGGTGGGAGCGAAACTTACCATGCTGACCTCGTAAGGACTAGTTTTCGGTAGGAATTTCATGTCGCGCCCGTCACGTGTCCGAACTACTAGGGAGAACTTGTCCATATTCGCCCGAATAGTCAGTGGCAGGAGAGGAAATGACCGTGCTTCCTTGAGATGTACCGCGTCACATAGCGGTTGTAGGCAAACGTAATGTTGCGGCACCGACTCTCCACTGTCGATATCAACAGGCTGCAGCAGGGCTATCACCGCCCCAAGACTTAGCTTGGGCAGCCATCCCTCAGGCAGCTCCGGCGCTCCATATGCTTCGCGCCTAAGCAGCGCCATACGAGCGAAGGTCATATTAGCGACTTCCGCATCCGCTGACGAAGCGCTGAACAAGGTAGTCAGCTGCCGCCAAACCTTATCCGGCCCGACGATGGTGTTACCATCATCTTTTCTCACCACCTGCCCATGCTGCGAGCCGCCTTCAGCCAACAACGATTTCACGCGGTCGGAAGATATAGCAACTGAATTACCTGACTTGTCTGCCAGGTTGAAGTTTCGACCTTTCGATGACAGGTGGTCCACCCACTCATTGAATACTGTTGCAGTCGGCCGGAAGAAGTTTGGCGGTTCGCCCTCGAGACGGACCTGAAGCTCCTCAGATACGAGCTGCAGTGCATAACTCTCAGAATCCGAAGGTGTTGCCAGCATACCTCTGTGTGCGGCTAGGGCGGGGTCAAGGCTCCGATTGAACTTGGCCAAGATGTTGTGTGTGCCTTCGCGCACAGCTGAGATGGCAGCCAGCGCGACACAAGGCATAATACCTTCCGTCAAACGCGCGAACTCCACGATGAGACGTTGTGGCAGTTCGGCCTCGGAAACAGCATGGTCTCGCGCCGAGAGTGCACCGTGGTCCTTGTGCAAAAAGACGACCCGGCACTGCGGGCCTGCCAGTGCTACGACACTATCTACATCATCTTCCTGCAGCTTGATGCCGACTGCTGTCAGGTCATTGCCCACGTCTTGCCTGTGCGCCTTGAGGTCGTCCGCCCCCGTGTAGACGGCCAACAGCCGAAGCCTACCGCCTCGTTTGGCGTCGCCCTGCAGGATTCGTTTGATGAAGTCACGTGCTTGAATGCTGGTCCGGCCGTCAAGTAGCCAATCCACAACCACGATATCCGCACGTCGGGCTAAGAGTCCCGACGTCAAAGCCGCCCGACCGCCTTCGCTTTTTACGCCGACTTCCTCCGGCTCCGGCACGTAAAGAGCGCAGGCAATGCCCATTACGGCGAAGCCTCGCGTAAGTGTCATGCCATCGAGGCCATGCTTGATTGGCTCAGGATCCAAGGGTGGGTCGCGCACCTCACCGCCGGACTTGGCGCTATCCGTTTCCCCCATCAGGGGCGCTTCGTAACCCCGGCCATCGGGCTCGACAGCTTCTGAGACTATCGTAGCAGGGGAGCCTGCGAACCCTCTGTCGTCGATGACCACCACGGTCTGGATGAAATGCTCCGCAACCCTTAGGCACGTTTCGGTAAAGCTCACTGCGGAAAGCCTCCAACAGTCCGGTCCGGTAAACTCGCTGTGTCCTCCGCGGGCGGGACAAGACGGAAGCGTGCGCCCACGCCGGAATGCGTCGCGTCTAGCCGGAGATCCCATCCAAGGCGACGCAACACCTGGCGGGAGATGTGCAGGCCTAAGCCACGACCACCCGGTTTTCGAGTGAATCCGTATTCGAAGACGGCATCCCTATCGCGCTCGGGGATGCCAGGACCGGTATCTGCAACGGTTATGTTCGGCCCGTCTACATCCAGCAAAACTTGCCGCGGCTCCTGTCCCTCGTCGGGCAGCCAGTGTAGAGCGTTGTCAACCAAGTTGACGAAGACAGGCAGGAACGTCGAGGGGTAACCGAACAACTCCGTTCCTCTGAACGCATCCGTTGCCGTGATAGACGCACCTTTCTGCTCTAAGCGGTTCTCGAAAAGCTCCCGTAGGAAGCCTAGTATACGTTCGCCTGACAAGCCGACCTTAGTTCTTCTAAGTCTCCGGTCGAGCGGCGCAAACATGGTGAGATAGCCATCGAGGTGTTCGAAGGCTGTCCTGAGTCCGCGGTGGATCGGCCGGAGCCCTGCGTTTCGCTGAGCCCAAGGAGAAAGCGCCCTGATGTTTGATCGTACTTCCCGGACTGCTGCGCGGAACTCGTGCTGCACTATACCCAGCGCCATTCCGACCTGAGCAAGTTCCAGGTTCACGTCTATTTCTGCCTTCAGCTCAGACATTTCCTCTTCCAACAATTCGGTAAGCTCATCCACTCCCGGATCGTCTTCTGTGGGGGCTATGATGGCCCGCGAGACGCGGTCCCGCAGTTCGGCCATAGCCTTGCCTTCGATCTCCCCCGTTGCCGCTATCTCGGCTGCGAGCCGTTCTCCGACACCATAGAACTCGTCATCGGGCATGGCTGCCAGGTCCGTCGTCGCCAATCGCCCCTCTACCTCCCGGACTTTCTCCTCGAACCTTGTCATTGACGAGCGCCCAGCCTCTAGCAGCGTCAAGCGAGCGGCGTCCGCGATTTCGGACAGGATCTTGAGCTGTCCGGAAAGTTCGCGTCTCGCCGCGCCCGCACTACCCTCGACGACGTCGTTCACCTGCCTGCGTCGGTCGAGCGGTACGGAGGTTTCCTCGGCGACCTCTCCCACCAGCCGATCGACTGCGATCGCGAGAGGCATATGCACCTCTCTTTCAAAGCGTGCAGCCTGTTCCCGATATGATGTCCATTCGCGCTGCAGGCCTTTTGTCAGCCCAAAGCCCGCGGGCTTCGTGATCGTCAACCTCTTCCGGAGGTCCGCCATCTCACGCCTAGTCTCGGCTTGCACCCTCAGCATCTCCGTAGCGGCCTGCATTGCATCGCGGTCCGATGCCGCAGAGCGGAGCCGTTCCTCGGCACGCCTCTTAATGTCCTCCGCGATGCGAGCCGGCGCGTCACTTTCGAATAACCCAAACACACGCTCCAGCTCCTGGGAAAGCCGTGCCTGTCTCTGTCTCGTGCTCCGCTCGCGCCGTTTCCGGACTTCCTCTTTCCGGTTAAGTCCTGTTCGGACATCACGGAACGTTTCTGCGTTTTCGCCACCTTCCACAAAGAAGTCTGCCGCCAGCTGCATCAGGAAATTCTCTAGTACCCGCCTGAACTGCCTATAAGCTTCGTTTTCAATGAACCCCTCGCGACCGGCTTTTTCATGCAAGTTGCCATTTAGCTCGCGCGTGGTCTGTATAGCGCCGAACATGCGACGGTAAGAGAAGAAGGAAGTGGCCATCCGCCTATTCCGCCGGACTTCGATGTGCAGGAAGTCATAGTCCGAGTTGCCGTAAGGCAGGATGCGTATGCCATCTCGATACAGATATATTCCGCCGATCCCATCAAGTTTTGCGATCATTCTGGCGTGCTGCTCTGGATCTAGCCTCGAGTCACGAGCATTGCCCATGACATAGCCGAAAGCGAGATCGAAGGGTCCGCACAACGTGGGACGGCCCGCGGCCTCCCTCCATACAACATCGTAAGGCTGGGCTTCAGTGCCGAAAACGGCGACGGAGCCCGTAAACCTACCGTATGCATCGAAAGCACCGACAACCCGATGGTCGGCCTCCCGGAATTCTGGGGGCGTAAAGAAGCTTTCGGCGCCGATTATGTCATCGATGGTGCCATCGGTTCTGTGGTCGCGGAACGCTGTCGCAACTGAGGGCGGCGGCAGGCCAGGCAGCATGGTGTTGGCGAAGCCGAGTAGCGTGCGCCTTAGAGGGGCAACATCCCGGTCTTCATCGTCAATGTCCCGCTCGATGATTCGGTCAGCGGGCTTAATCAGGAAATGCGTGCCGGACGCCTGCGGAAGATCAAGCCTGGGCCCGGCAAACTCGGCGTAAAGAGAATGAATATCGACGTCAAAGGCACGGACGTCGGCCCTGACCGCGTCTAGCACGGGTGACGGACGGAAGCTGCCAATTGTATCGGCGTTCGACAAGACACCGTTCTTGAGCCGCTCTATCACGTCAGTGCCCGGCAGGCGTTCGCCTTCGAGCCGCTCGACAGGGATGTCCACCATGTCGCCCCAAATTCCCGGCACCTCAAACAGCCGCCAATGCACCAGGGCCGCGGTGATAGCCCGGTCCCCCGATAGGGCTTTGGTAAGGATCAAGACGAGCGGCCCTAGTGTGGCCATCGACAGGCGTCCTATGCCCTTCTCGCCCAAGACTGGGCGAACGCGGACATTTTCGCCCGGGATGGGCAGCTTAGCCATCGTTCCGCCATCTGCCTTGCTATCCGTGGCGATGGACAGCCACCGATCTTCGAAATCTGCCGTGGTCATGCCGATTCCGTCATCTCGAAGCAGCAGCAGGGCGTCCCGGCGCCAATAATCCACCTCCACGTTGTTCGCGTAAGCGTCGTGGGCGTTCTTGAATAGCTCATGTATCGCAGTCGGGATCCCCGCGACCTGCTGGCGCCCCAGCATATCGATTGTTCGAGCCGCAAAGCGCACCTTTGCCATGGCTGCCTCGTGCCCTACCGTGAAGCCCAATGGGCCTGAAAGTGTTCCCCGAAGGCTCGCGCCAGTTTAACGGATACCGCGTTGCCGACCTGCTTTGCCACGGAGTTCGTTCCGCCCTCGAAGACGAAGGTGTCCGGGAACGTCTGTAAGGCAGCGGCCTCCCGGGGCGTGATTGAGCGATCCTGCGTTGGATGTGCGAACCGCCCATTCGAAACGCTGATGCAACGCGTGGTCAACGTGCCCGAGGGCCGTGCCCGATGGAGCCTCCCGTAGACATCAGAATGACCGTCATGGTCGAGGTGGCAGTCAAGCATCAAGTGCTCCGGCCAGTCTCTCCGGCCGCCTCCCTCTGGCGTGAAGCGTAGGCGCGCCATCGTAGTCGGTGCTAGTGAAGGTGCGGCGTGGTTAGGAACTCGGTTGTGCACCTCTCCCGCTTTTAGCTGAGGATACCCGCCGATGGCGTCCCAAACCGTTACATAAGGATTGCGGCCCGGGCCGTGACTGGGCGCTGGCATACCCGGACTGCCGTGGCGGGACGCGGTGAGAATGAGCCGACTTCGGCGCTGCGGCACCCCAAAGTCCAGCGCCTCCACCACGGCGTAATCCACGGCGTAGCGAAGTCCGCGCAGAAAGCCCACGAAGTCCTGAAAAGGCTCTCCGTCGAGACAACCATGCTGCATGCCTGGTACGTTCTCAACGAAGATATAATCAGGCTTAAATCGGCGGATGAAGCGGCGCAACTCCTGTAGCAAAGAAGTCCGTCCATCGTCCGACCGTTTGAGACGGTTCTGCCGAGAAAAAGGCTGGCACGGGGCACAGGCTGCAAAGACAAGTGGATCGCCCGTGCTACCGGAGCACATACGCCGGAGGCTGCTAGCCGTGACCGCACGTATGTCGCTCTCGACGAACTCCGCTTCCGGGAAGTTCTTTCTGAACGTTCTAGCGGCCTCGGGATTGATGTCCACACCAAGGCGGACGGCTATGCCAGCCTCCCGGAACCCAGCGCTTGTGCCACCACATCCGCTGAAAAAATCCCACACAGCCATCCGGCTCGCCAACCGTATTGTAGTGGTTCGTTGCGACCCGCTCGGGGGAAGCGTACAAATCTCAGCCGCATGGTTGCGCATACCAGTCTCTCCCATACTGCCACGACGGTTTCAAACTCCATGCAGCCGTTGAGAGAGTAGAGTCCTCCTCCACGCCTATAGCAATGTGGACAAGCCAACCATCATCTGGGCGAGGTCCGCATCTTGGTCGGCCGCAAAGAGAGTCTCCGAAGCGGTGTTTCACGGCATGTCTTCAATGCAAGAGCGTCGTATATAGCTATGTGGCCCGTGGTTGACCTCAAATACACACCCGCAAGACGGATGTTCATGTGGTAAGTGTATGTCCTGATTACTTAGATGGGTTGGATGCTCTTCGGGATACCGAGCGGGACACCTGTTCAATAGATCAGATTGATCATACCTATGCTGACTTTACGGCTGCCGATGACAAGCCTGTGCTATGGGGTGCCTGAAGGCGGATGCGAGCGCTCCGTATCACCGCGTCACAATGAGCCATCGCCTCCTCCAGCGCGCCGTAGTCGATCGGTGGATGATGGAAGCGGGACATCGGCGGCAGCGGCGCGGCTAGCGCAGCCACCTCCTCTGGCGGATCTTCGGACCGGGGCCTCCCCCTTCCCCGACCGGGCATCGGCTGCCGCGGCGCCGTCGTCGCGTCGCGTACCGGAGCCATCGCCGCAAGACCAAACAGCCGCCGTGCCGACCGGTGCGTGACCTCGACGGCGATCTCCGTGCCGACGAATCGGTCCAGCAGCTCGGTTGTACATTTGATCGACATGCCGATCGCCTTCGCCAACGTGGTTGCCGAGATCAGCGGCGCTGCCGCCATCACGTCGACGGCGAGCGCCGCGCGCGAGGTGCTGCGCTGCGCGGGAACCCGGGCACGGGCGGCACACCAACCGCGCTCAAGGCTTCGCAGGATCTCTAAATAGTCGGCCGCTTCACTGGCCAGCGCCTCCAGAAACGCCACCATCCACTCGGCTCGCCCGTGCGGCGCCTCAGCGCTCAGGGCGCGGGGACCGGTGAGCGGGACGGGCGCCCGGAGGAGGCGGTTTTTGGTCCA